>NZ_JAMCOS010000001.1:1569505-1877406 GCF_028069655.1 Acidovorax sp. NCPPB 4044 | reverse complement strand
ACGAGATGCGCGATCTGGAGCGGCTCATCCGCCATGCGCACCGCTTCCACGGCCGGATCTTCGTCACGCTCAACACCATCCTGCGCGACGACGAACTGGAAGGCGCGCGCCGCATGGCCTGGCAGGTGTACGAGGCCGGGGCCGATGCGCTCATCATCCAGGACATGGGCCTGCTGGAGATCGACCTGCCGCCCATCCAGCTCCATGCGAGCACCCAGACCGACATCCGCACGCCCGAGAAGGCCCGCTTCCTGCAGGACGCCGGCCTCTCGCAGATCGTGCTGGCGCGCGAGCTCACCGTGCAGGAGATCGCCGCGGTGCGCGCGGCCACCGACCCCGCGCGCTGCACCATCGAATTCTTCATCCACGGCGCGCTGTGCGTGGCCTACAGCGGGCAGTGCTACATCAGCCATGCCCACACGGGCCGCAGCGCCAACCGCGGCGAATGCAGCCAGGCCTGCCGCCTGCCCTACCAGGTGACCGACGATGCGGGCCGCTTCATCGCGCACGACAAGCACGTGCTGTCGATGAAGGACAACAACCAGTCCGGCAACCTGCGCGCGCTCATCGACGCGGGCGTGCGCAGCTTCAAGATCGAGGGCCGCTACAAGGACATGGCCTATGTGAAGAACGTCACGGCCCACTACCGCCGGCTGCTCGACGAGATCATCGAGGAGCGCGAGACTTCCGGCGCGCCGCTCGCGCGGTCGTCGAGCGGGCACACCACCTTCACCTTCACGCCCGATCCGCTGCAGAACTTCAACCGCGAGTTCACCGACTACTTCGTGAACGGCCGCAAGGAAGACATCGGCGCTTTCGACACGCCCAAGAACCCGGGCCAGCCGATCGGCTGGATCACGCAGGTCGGCCCGAACTGGGTCGAGCTGGAGACGCATGCGCCCGATGCCGTGCTGCACAACGGCGACGGGCTGTGCTACTACGACCTGCAGAAGGAACTCGTGGGCGTGGCGATCAACCGCGCCGAGCCCGCGCCGGGAAAGGCCCGCCACCAGTGGCGCGTGTTCCCGAAAGACCCGATGGAAGGCTTCAAGGATTTGCGCCGCGGCACCGAGATCAACCGCAACCGCGACATGGACTGGGTGCGCACGCTGGAGAAGAAATCGAGCGAGCGGCGCATCGGGCTCTGGGCGCATTTCACGGACACCGATGCCGGTTTCGCGCTCACGCTGACCGACGAGGACGGCTTCGTCGGCACGGCCGCCGTGGAGCATCCGCACGAGGCGGCCACCGATGCCGCGAAGGCGCACGCCGGCCTGCGCGAGCAGCTCGGCCGCTTCGGCGCCACGCTGTTCCAGGCGCACGACATCGCGGTCGCGATGCGCGGGCCGTGGTTCGTGCCCGCCTCGGTGCTCAACCCGCTGCGCCGCGACGCCGTGGCCGAACTGGAGGCCGCGCGCGCCGCGGGCCTGCAGCGCCTGCCACGCGCCCGGCCGGTGGAGCCGCCCGCGGCCTTCCCCGAAGACACCCTCACCTACCTGGCCAACGTGTTCAACCAGAAGGCGCACGACTTCTACATGAAGCACGGCGTGAAGGTGATCGACGCGGCCTACGAGAGCCAGGAAGAGGAAGGCGAGGTGAGCCTGATGATCACCAAGCACTGCGTGCGCTTCTCCATGAGCCTGTGCCCCAAGCAGGCCAAGGGCGTGATCGGCGTCAAGGGCACCATCAAGGCCGAACCGCTGCACCTCATCAACGGCAAGGAAAAGCTCACCCTGCGCTTCGACTGCAAGCCGTGCGAGATGCACGTGGTCGGCAAGGTGAAGAAATCGGTGCAGAACCAGCACGCGCGCGAGGCGCAATCGGTGCCGATGCAGTTCTACCGCACGCGGCCGGTGCCGGGCGCGCCGCACTGAGGGGGCGCCGCCGGGTTCAGTCTTCCTGCGGAGGCGCCAGCGGCTCGTCCACCCAGCGCTCCACCCATTCCACGATGCGCTGCACGGCGTCGCGGCGCACCGACGGAGCGCCGGACACCGTGAACGTGTGCCCTTCGCCCGGGTAGATCACCAGCTCGCACGGCGGATTGGCGCCGCGCTTGAGCGCGCAGAAGAGCGCTTCGCTCTGCCCGACGGGGCAGCGCTGGTCGTTCTCCCCCTGCAGGATGAGCGTGGGCGTGCGCGACCGGGCCGCGCCCGGCAGCGTGGAAGCACGCAGGTAGGCCTGCGGTGCGCTCCAGGGCGTGCCCCCGAAATCGAACGGGTCGGCGTAGTAGCCGCTGTCGGACATGCCGTAGTGGCTGCGCGCGTCGGCCACGGGCGCCATCACCACCGCCGTGCGGAAGCGGTCGGTGTGGCCGAGGGCCCAGGCGCTCAAAAAGCCTCCGTAGGATTTTCCGCAGACGGCCATTCTTTCATCGGCCAGTCCTTCTCCGCGCAGCGCCTCCACGGCCGCCAGCACCTCCGGCAGGTCGCGCTCTCCCCAGTACCCGGCGAGGCGCTCGGCGAACGCATGGCCGTAGCCCGACGACCCCGAAGGGTTGAGGGCCAGCACCGACCAGCCGCGCGACCACAGCACCGACCAGTACGCGGTGGCCGGGTAGTCGAACAGCGCGTGGGCGGCCGGGCCGCCGTGCAGGTCGACCAGCAGCGGCGTGGCCCCGCGCGCGCCCGGGGGGCGCAGCAGCCAGCCATCGATGCCGTGCGTGCCGCCTTCGCCATCGGGCACGATGAAGCGCCGCCGCTCCAGCGTGGCGCGGGCATGCGGTTCCCACCACGCGGCGTTGAACGCCGTCACCTTCTGTTCGCCCTGGCCTTCGTGCGTGCACGCGTGGATTTCCATCGGCTCGACCGGCGTGAAGGCCAGGAAGGCGAGCCGCTCGCGCGTATGCGCCAGAGCCTTCATCTGCCGGTCGCCCTGCGCGAGCGTGCGCACCTCGCCGCCGGGCAGCGCGATGGACACCACGGCGTGCGCGCCCCGCCGCTGGATGACCGCCAGCACGCGGCCCGGATCGCCCTCCGCGAAGCGCACGCTGGCGGTCTCTGCGCCCACCTCGATCGTGTCGTCGCCCAGGGGTTCGGCGCGCGCCGTTTCGGCGTCGCACTGCCAGAGGCGCACCTGCGCATCGCCGTCGCGCGAGGAGCCTGAAAACACCAGCGTGCGCCCGTCCGGCGACCACACGGGCGAGAGCACCTGCGCCAGATCGTGCGTGAGCTGGCGGGCATGCCCCCCCGTGGCGGGCAGCGTCCACAGATCGGTGCGGTGCCCGTCGGTGTCGCTGTCCCGGGTGCGCACGAAGGCCAGCTGCGTTCCGTCGGGCGACCAGGCGGCCGCCCGCACGTTGAACGCGCCGTCGGTGAGGCGCAGGCAGCGGCCGCCCTCCACCTGCAGCACGAAGAGGTGCGTTTCCTGCGCCAGCACGTAGCCGAGGCCGTCCGCTTTGTACGGCAGCCGCCACACGACGCGCGGCCCGCCCGTGCGCGGCGGCGGCGCATCGGCCGGCGGCCTGCGGCCGCGCAGATCGGGATCGACGGCCAGCGTGCACAGCACCGCGAGGCGTGTGCCGTCCGGCGACCATTGCGCCGACAGCACCGTGCCATCCAGCGCCCCCACCTGCCGCGCCTCTCCGCCGTGCCGCGGGATCACGAAGGCCTGGCTGCGGCCGGCGCGCGACGAGACGAAGGCGATGCGCGTGCCGTCGGGCGACCAGCGCGGGCCGTTGTCGTGGGTGGTGCCGCTGGTCAGCGGCCAGGGCGGTCCGCTGCCGTCCAGCGGCACGCACCAGAGCGCACTGTCCATGCGGTCGGCCGCGGCGTTGTGGCTCTGCACCGTGCAGACCAGCAGCTCTTCGGCCGGAGAGCCCTGCAGCTCGGCGATGGTCTGGTGGCGAAGGGTGTCTTCCGGTGTCCAGGGCGCCCCGCTCATGCGCAGGCCCCCCGGACCGGCGCGGCGCCGCGGAAGAAAAGGAAGAGGAATGCGAGGGCGGCGGGCCCCTGGCGGCGAAGCATCGGAGTGCAAAGAAGGAGGGTCATTCTGGGGATCAGGGCAACAAGAAATGGTGGCGGGCTGCCGAGGCCACGCGCTTCCCGGAAAGGCAAACGGCGTTCCCGGCCCGGCGGCGAAAGTGCCAGGCGGCCCCCGGTGCCGGCCGCGCAACGGGCCGTGCGCGCATAAGCACATAGCCATCGGTTCGTTCCGCGCGCAGCCGTGCGCCGACACAATGGCCCGCACCCGCCCGGCGCCCGCGCGCTGCGGCCCACCAGAGCCACCTTGCCGGAGACACCCCGCCCATGAAGATCGAAACCCTTGCCGTCCACGCAGGCCAGACGCCCGACCCCACCACCAGGGCGGTGGCGGTGCCCATCTACCAGACGGTGGCGTATGCCTTCGACAGTGCCCAGCACGGCGCGGACCTGTTCGACCTGAAGGTGCCGGGCAACATCTACACGCGCATCATGAATCCGACCAACGACGTGCTCGAAAAGCGCGTCGCGGCGCTCGAAGGCGGCATCGCTGCGCTGGCCGTGGCGTCGGGCATGGCGGCCATCACCTATGCGATCCAGACCATCGCGGAAGCCGGCGACAACATCGTCTCGGCCGGTACGCTCTATGGCGGCACCTACAACCTCTTCGCCCACACGCTGCCGCGCCAGGGCATCACCACGCGCTTCGCGGACCCGCGCGACCCCGCCAGCTTCGCGCAGCACATCGACGAGCGCACCCGGGCCGTGTTCGTCGAATCCATCGGCAACCCGCTGGGCAACGTGACCGACATCGCGGCGCTGGCGAAGGTGGCGCACGACCACGGCGTGCCGCTGATCGTGGACAACACCGTGCC
Source organism: Acidovorax sp. NCPPB 4044 (assembly GCF_028069655.1). Lineage (NCBI taxonomy): Bacteria > Pseudomonadati > Pseudomonadota > Betaproteobacteria > Burkholderiales > Comamonadaceae > Acidovorax > Acidovorax sp. NCPPB 4044. The sequence goes on along the minus strand of NZ_JAMCOS010000001.1, from coordinate 1,872,614 downwards.
CAGCCCCTACCTGCTGCGCCCCATCGAGCACGGCGCCGACATCGTCGTGCACTCGCTCACCAAGTACCTGGGCGGCCACGGCAACAGCGTGGGCGGCGCCATCGTGGACAGCGGCAAGTTCCCGTGGGCGCAGCACAAGGAGCGCTTCGCCCGCCTGAACGAGCCCGACCCCAGCTACCACGGCGTGGTCTACACCGAGGCGCTGGGCGAGGCGGCCTTCATCGGCCGCGCGCGCGTGGTGCCGCTGCGCAACACGGGCGCCGCGCTCTCGCCGCACAGCGCCTTCCTGATCCTGCAGGGCATCGAGACACTGGCCCTGCGCATGGACCGCATCTGCGAGAACGCGCTCTCCATCGCGCGCTACCTGCAGCAGCACCCCAAGGTGGCGGACGTGCGGTACGCCGCGCTGCCCGACCACCCCGACCATGCGCTCGTGCAGCGGCAACTGGGCGGACGGGCCTCGGGCATCCTCTCGTTCACGCTGCGCTCCGGCGCCGGTGAAGATCCGCGCGCGGCGGGTGCGCGCTTCCTCGATGCGCTGCAGCTCTTCACGCGGCTCGTGAACATCGGCGATGCGCGCTCGCTGGCCACGCACCCGGCATCGACCACGCACCGGCAGCTCGGCCCCCAGGAGCTGGAACAGGCGGGGGTCAGCGAGGGCATGGTGCGGCTGTCGGTGGGCATCGAGCACATCGACGACCTCACGGCCGACCTCTCCCAGGCGCTGGACGCGGTGTGATGGCCGCACGCCGGGATGGAGTGAGAATTTTGGATCAAAAGACCTCCATGCCGCCGTATTCATTCATTAGTTTGCTATATTTTTAATAGCATATTCATGCCAAACGCCAGTCGCCCGTCACACGTCGCGTGCGAGCCGCAGGCCCGCGAACTGCCAGCGCGCCGTGGCGGGAAAGAAGTTGCGGTAGGTGGCGCGCGTGTGCCCCGGCGGCGTGGCGCAAGAACCGCCGCGCAGCACGTACTGGTTGACCATGAACTTGCCGTTGTATTCGCCCACCGCGCCCTCGGCCACGCGGAACCCCGGGTAGGCGGCATAGCTGGACTGCGTCCACTCCCATACATCGCCGAAGAGCTGCTCCAGCGCGGGCTGCCCGTCGGCCCCCAGGCGGCCGGCCGGCGCGGCGCGCGGGTGCAGGGTGCCGCTGTCGGCGAAGTGGCCCTCCACGCCGCCAGCGCCTGCCACATCGCTGCACTGCGCCGCGGCGGACTCCCATTCCGCCTCGGTCGGCAGGCGGGCCCCGGCCCAGCGGGCGTAGGCATCGGCTTCGTAATAGGACAGATGCACCACGGGCGCCGCCGGCTGCAGCGGTCGCGGACCGGCCAGCGTGAACTCGTGCCAGTCGCCCTCGCTCTCACCCGCCGTGCCGGGACGCCAGTACAGCGGATGCTCCAGGCCCTGGGCCTGCCGCCAGTCCCAGCCTTCGGCCAGCCAGAGCGCCGGATCGCGGTAGCCGCCGGCTTCGACGAAGGCGAGGTATTCGCCGGTGCTCACGGGCCGCGAGGCCAGCGCATAGGGCTGCAGGTACACGCGGTGGCGGGGGGATTCGTTGTCGAACGCGAAACCCGCGCCGGGCGCGAGCGCGTCGTGCCCGATCTCCGCCACCCCGCCGCCGAACCGGCGCCAGCGCAGCGGCGCGGCCTCGTCGGTGCCGCGGGGCGCGGCCGGCGCAACGGCGGCTCCGCCCGCGCTCTGCAGGCGGTAGGCCGGCCAGAGCGGGCTGCACGAGAGCAGGTGCTTCACGTCGGTGAGGATCAGTTCCTGGTGCTGCTGCTCGTGCTGCAGGCCGAGTTCGATGAGCGCCTCCAGCGCGGCATCGGGCGCGGCCTCCAGTGCCGCCAGCAGGCGGTCCATGCGCGCATCCACGTCGCGCCGGTAGTCCAGCACCTGCCCCAGGCCCGGCCGCGTGAGCAGCCCGCGCTGAGGCCGCGGGTGCTTGGCGCCCACGCCGTTGTAGTAGGAGTTGAACAGCACGCGGAAGGCCGGGTGGAACGGGGCGAAGCCCGGCTCGCGTGGCTCCAGCACGAAGGTCTCGAAGAACCACGTGGTGTGCGCGAGGTGCCATTTCACGGGGCTGGCGTCGGGCATGGACTGCGCGCAGCAGTCTTCGTCGGACAGCGGCACCGCGAGCGCCAGCGATGCGCCGCGCACGCCGGCATAGCGCGCGCGCAGCGCGGCCGGCGCCTCGGCACGGTGCGTGGGCGGCGCGGGCAACCCGCGCAGCAGGGACAGGGAAGGGGTCATGTCAGGGGTCTCCGGGCCCGCGTATGCCGCATGCATCGCGTGCTCTTGGGGGGATTCGTCGTGTCTGCCGCAGTCGCTCGCGTCCCGGTTACCGTGTTCTGCAACGCCAGCGGCTTCGCGTCCGGGGTCCGGCACACCGGATCACGGCCGGGCGTGCACCACGGCGAACCAGCCGCGCTCGTCGGTCCAGGCGCGTGCGCGCGAGAAGCCGGCGCGCGCCAGCATCGCCTGGAAGGCCGGCAGCGTGTACTTGTAGCTGTTCTCGGTATGGATGCGTTCGCCGGGCGCGAAGACGCGGCTGCCGCCGGGCCAGCGCACGCGCGTGCCGCGGGCCGTTTCGAGGTGCATCTCGATGCGCGAATGCCGGCGGTCGAAGAATGCGCGGTGCTCCCATTCCTCGGGCACGAAATCGCTGCCGATGAGGTGGTTCACATGGGCGAGCGCGTTGCGGTTGAACGCCGCGGTGACGCCGGACGCGTCGTCATAGGCGGCTTCGAGCACGGCCAGGTCCTTGGGCAGATCGAAACCGATCAGCACGCCGCCATCCGCATCCACCAGCGCGCGCATGCGGGCCAGCAACGCCAGCGCCTGCGGCGGATCGAAATTGCCGATCGACGAACCGGGGTAGAACACCAGCCGACGTGCCCGCGGGATGTCCTGGGGCAGCGCCACCGGGCGGGTCAGGTCGCCGGCCACGGCGTCCACGCGCAGCCACGGCAACGCGCCCTGCAGCCGCGCGACGGCGCCGCGCAGGAAATCGGCGGAGATGTCCACGCCTACGAAGCGCTCGGGGCGCAGCAGCGCGCACAGCGTGCGGGCCTTCTCGCAGCTGCCCGCGCCCAATTCGATGACGGTTCCGCCCTGCCCCACCGACTCGGCGATGTCCTGGCCGTGCCGCTGCATCACTTCGTACTCGGTGCGCGTGGGGTAGTACTCGGGCAGGCGCGTGATCGCCTCGAAGAGCTCGGAGCCGTGCTCGTCGTAGAAATATTTGGGAGAGATGCTGGCCGGGCGCTGCAGGAGCCCCTGGACGATGTCGGAATGGGCCGAGACGGGGTGCTGGAGGGCGAGTGCGGTCATCGGAAACTTCTTTTCTCGTGAGGGGGCGCCGGGAAGGACAGGCATCGGGGCCTTGCTGGCCTGCGGACGCGCCGGGGCGTGGCCGACAGCCGGAGCAGGCCGGGCGGGTGCCCGCGCGCCGCTCCCGGGCGGTGGCGGCGCGCGACAGCGGCACCCACGAAGTCCAGCATTGCAGAGACACCGCGCCCGGCATGTAGGACGCGCCCGCATCGTCCCCGGCCCGGCCTTGCGCTCCGGTTCATCGCGGCGCGGACGCAACCCATCCATACCGCCCCTCGGAATCTTGCCGTGCCGACGGCTAGAATGCGGCCGCCCCGGGCCCTCGCACCGCCGGCGGCACCCGGCCTGCCCCGCTTCCCATGTTCTGATCCCGCCATGGATTCCCTGACCCAGATCGCCCTCGGCTCCGCCGTTTCCCTCGCCGCCATGGGGCGCCGCACCGCGCCGTGGAAGGCCGTCCTCTGGGGCGGGATCGCCGGCACGCTGCCCGACCTGGACGCCCTCATCGACCACGGCGACGCCATCGCCAACATGGTCCTGCACCGGGCCGAAAGCCATGCGCTGCTCTACCTCTCGCTGCTCGCGGTGCCGCTGGCCTGGGCCGTCGCCCGGCTGCACGGCGAGGCGGGCCAGTGGAAGCGCTGGGCCGTGGCGCTCTGGCTCGCATTGGTCACGCACCCGCTGCTGGACTGGATGACCGTGTACGGCACGCAACTGCTGCGCCCTTTCACCGACCACCCGTACGGGGTGGGCAGCATCTTCATCATCGATCCGCTCTACACCGTGCCGCTCATCGTGGGCGTGGTGGCCGCCCTCGCGGTCTCCGGCGAGCGCGGCCTGCGCTGGAACACCGTGGGGCTGTTGCTGAGCACCGCCTACCTCGCCTGGAGCGTCGCCGCGCAGCAGCACGTCGCGAAGATCGCCGATGCATCGCTGCGGGCCCTCGGCTGGCCGGTCGATCGCGTGCTGGTCACGCCCACGCCCTTCAACACCCTGGCGTGGCGCGTGCTGGCCGTGTCGGGCGACCGCTATGCGGAAGGCTTTTACGCGCTGGCCGATGGAGGCAAGCCCATCCGCTTCACCCTGCACGACCGCGGCGAGGCCCTCATCGAGCGCTTCGCCGCGCAGGTGCCGGTGCAGCGGGTGGCCGGATTCAGCCACGGCTTCTACCGCATGCGCGAGCAGTCCGGCCACGTGCAGCTCACGGACCTGCGCATGGGCCAGGAGCCCTTCTATACCTTCCACTTCGACCTGGGCACCCCGGCGCAACTGCAATCGGGGCAGGCCACGGTCACGCAGACCTGGCAGCGCCCCGACCCGGCCACGGCCCTGCCCGCGCTGTGGCGCCGCATCCAGGGCCAGGGCGGCGGCAACGGCCCGTTCGGCGCCGCCGCGGCGGCACGTTGATCCGGTCTGCAGCCATGGCGCAGCCCCCCGCACAGCAACGGCGCAGCCCCCGGCAGCGCCAGAACATGGCAAGCTCCGCACATGGCCGCCCCTGCTCCGCATAGCACCACCACCGCCGCCGCATCGGCGGCCGCCCCGCCGCCGTCCGGTGCGCACGGAAGGCGCCTGCGGGCGATGGTCATCGGCTTCCTGCTGCTCGCATTCACCGTCACCTGGGTGCTGGTGGCCGTGGCCCTGCACACCAAGTGGAAAGACGCGATGGAGGCGCAACTGCGCCAGAACAGCAACCTGGCCCGCGTGCTGCAGGAACAGACGCTGCGCGTGCTGGCCGCGCTGGACCAGGCCACGCTGCGCGTGGTCACCGAAGTCAACAGCGGCGAATTCACCGCGCAGGACTACGCACTGTTCGCCAACGAAACCGGCCTGGCGCCGGACATCCTCACGCAGCTGTCGGTGGTGGGGCCCGACGGGCGCTTCGTGGGCAGCAACCTCGACCCCACGGGGGCGCGCACGCGCAACGTCGACCTCAGCGAGCGAGAGCACATCCGCGTGCACCTGGAGCCCCAGAAGGTGCCGCATGTCCAGACCCAGATGTCGAGCTCGGGCCTGTTCGTCGGCAAACCCGTCATGGGCCGCGTCTCCGGCCGGTGGACGGTGCAGCTCAGCCGTCCGATCCAGGATGGCCAGGGCGCGCTGCAGGGCCTGGTGGTGGCATCCCTCAACCCCGACTACTTCGAAAAGGTCTATGCCGATGTGGACATCGGCGACCAGGGCGCGGTGCTGCTGATCGGCGACGATTTCAGTGTGCGGGCCCGCGTGGTGGGCGGCCGGCCCGAGGGCATGGGGCAGATCGTCGAGTTTCCGCCGGACCATCCCCTGCACCGCACCACCCAGGTGCAGGGCACCTACCAGCGCGTGAGCCACATCGACGGCATCGAGCGCATCACCGCCTTCTACCGCGTCAAGGGTTACCCGCTGAGCGTGGTGGTGGCGACCACCACCGATGCGGCCCTGGCGGAGTGGAAGAGCATGCGCAATCTCGCGGTGGTCTTCGCGGGCCTGTTCTCCGCCGCGCTCGTGGCCATCGGCGCGGGCTTCCTGAACGGCGTGCGGCAGCTGGAGCGCAAAAACGTCGAGCTGGCGGCGAGCGAGGCCCAGGCCCGCTCCGCCAACCGCGCCAAGAGCGAGTTCCTCACGGCCATCTCCCACGAGTTGCGCACGCCGCTCACCAGCATCCACGGCTTCTCCGAACTCATGGAGCAGCGCCTGGAGCAGCCCACCTACCGCGAGGCGGCCGGGCTCATCCGCAAGGCGGCCGAACACCTCAACACCCTGCTTTCGGAGATCCTGGACCTGGCCAAGGTGCAGGCCGGCGCCATGCCGATCGTGCCCGGCGAGCACGATGTGCGGGAACTGGTGCGCACCACCGTGGACCTGTTCGCCATCTCCGCCGCGCAGAAGGGCCTCACGCTGGAAATGCACATCGCGCCCGAGGTTCCGTACACGCTCCACTGCGACGGCCTGCGCCTGAAGCAGATCCTCAACAATCTGCTGAGCAACGCGCTCAAGTTCACCGCCGAGGGTGGCGTGCGGCTGGAGGTGGACATCGCCGGAGGCCGCGTGGCGCGCTTCCACGTCATCGACACGGGGCCCGGCGTTCCGCAGGGCCTGCAGGACGTGATCTTCGAGAAATTCCGCCAGGGCAGCGCCGACGTCAGCACCCAGCACGGGGGCACGGGCCTGGGCCTCGCGCTATCGCGCGCACTGGCCGAACTCATGGGCGGGCGGCTGACCGTGGTGTCGGAGCCGGGCAAAGGCGCGCGCTTCACGCTGGAACTGCCGCTGGAGCCAGGCCCGATCCCCGTATGACAAGGCCAGGTCCGCACGCAACGAAAAAAGGGCCGGCGCATGCGCGCCGGCCCCTCCCCACCAGGTGTCAGCGCAACGAAACGCGCAACTTCGCGCCCCGCGGGCTGAAACTTCAGAAACGCCAGCCCAGGCCCACGCCGGCCAGCACCGGATCGACCTTGAACGTGCCGATCTTGGCACCGGCCACGGCCACGTCGGTCTGGATGTAGACCTTCTTGATGTCGAAGTTGAGCGACAGGTTCTTGGTCAGCGGGATGTCCACTCCGACCTGCAGCGCCCCGCCCCAGCTGTTCTTGTCGATGCTCACGCCCGCAGGCAGGCGCACGCTGGAAAAGCGCGTGTAGTTGACGCCGGCGCCGACATACGGCGTGAAGCCGGGGGCATCGAAGTGGTACTGCAGCATCAGCGACGGGGGCAGGTGCTTGAGGGTGCCGATCTGCCCGCCCAGCGCGCTGGAGCTCAGGCGCTGCTTCTGCGGCACGGTCAACACCAGTTCGGCAGCGATGTTCTTGTTGAAGAAATACGAGATGTCGATCTCGGGGAGCGTCTTGTTGTTGATCGACAGGCCCAAGCCTGTGCTGTCCTTGTTGGCGCTGTCCAGGTGCACCGCGCGTGCGCGGACCAGCCAGGGGCCTTGGCCGTCGGTGGCCTGCGCGAAGGCGGGGCCCGAGGTCAGAGCGCACAGGGCAGCCAGGGCGAGCAGATTTTTTTTCATACGGAACTCGATGCGGTTGAACGGGGACGGCCCCCGTGCATGCATTGGGCCCACAAACCGCCCCACCCGCCTTGCCGCAGATCAACAAGGCCTGCGCATGTCAGTGCGCCAGCGCGCGGCGGCTGCGCCAGCGTTGCACCAGCGTGACCACCGCGAGCACCGCGGCGCCCGCTGCGATGCCAGCGACCGCATTGAGCCCGTTCGTCACCAGCACCTGCCAGAGGCCACCGGCCGGCCCCCGCGCTGCCGATGCGGCCAGGGCCTCGACGCCATGGTGCAGCGTCGGCACGCCATGCACGAGGATGCCGCCACCGACCAGGAACATGGCCGCGGTGCCCGCGACCGACAGCGCCTTCATGAGCCACGGCGCCGCCATCACGATGCCGCGGCCCAGAGCGCGTGCCGCGGCGCTGCCCCGGCGGCTGAGCCACAGGCCCGCATCGTCGAGCTTGACGATGCCTGCGACCAGGCCATACACGCCCACCGTCATGATCAGCGCAATGCCCACCAGCACGGCCACCTGCTGCCCGAACGGCGCCGTCGCCACGGTACCCAGCGTGATGGCGATGATCTCGGCCGAGAGGATGAAGTCCGTGCGCACTGCACCCTTGACCTTGTCCTTCTCGAAAGCCGCCATGTCCACGGCCGGGTTGGCCGCCGCGATGGCGTGCGCCTCGCGGTGGGCGGCTTCCTGCTCGGGCGCGCTGTGCAGGAACCGGTGGGCCAGCTTCTCTGCGCCTTCGTAGCAGAGGAAGGCACCGCCCACCATCAGCAGGGGCGTCACGGCCCACGGAATGAAGGCGCTGATCAGCAGCGCCGCCGGCACCAGGATGGCCTTGTTGACCAGGGATCCCTTGGCCACCGCCCACACCACCGGCAGTTCGCGCTCGGCGCGCACGCCCGTGACCTGCTGCGCGTTGAGGGCCAGGTCGTCCCCCAGCACACCGGCCGTTTTCTGCGCGGCGACCTTGGTCATCACCGAAACGTCGTCGGCCATCGCAGCGCTTTTCTTGGCGGCCACTTTGGTCATGAGGGCGACGTCGTCCAGAACGGTGGCGATATCGTCGAGCAGGGTCAGAAGGCTGGCTCCGGCCATATGGGAGGCTCCGTGGTTGAAGTCGGCCGATTATGGAGGGCGCCAAGCCGTGGCCCGGCCGCGCGGCCTCGGGAGCACAACACCCCTTTTTCACCGAAGCCCAAAGGAATTGCATATGCTCTGCCCATTCGCGCAGCATGGGCTCCGCAGCCCCCTCCGCCATGCACACGCCTGACTCCACCACGACCCTCCCACTCAGCGCAGAAACGCAGAGACTGGCGGCCCTCCGGGCCACGGGCCTGCTGGACACGCCGCCCGCGGAAGAATTCGATCGCATCACGCGGCTGGCCAGCCAGCTTTTCGGCGTGCCGATCGCGCTGGTCAGTCTGGTCGATGCCGAAAGGCAATGGTTCAAATCGCACCTGGGGCTGCCCGTGCGCGAGACCTGCCGGGAAGATGCCTTCTGCGACCACACCATCCGGACCTCCAACGTGATGGTGGTCGAGAACGCGCTGGCCGATCCCCGGTTCGCCCAGAACCCGCTGGTGCTGGGCGAGCCCCACATCCGGTTCTACGCGGGCGCACCCCTCATCCTCCGCGGCGGCCACCACATCGGCAGCCTCTGCCTGATCGACACCATGCCCCGCAGCTTCAGCGCCGCGCAGCAGCGCCAGCTCGAAGACCTCGCTGCGCTGGTGCTGGCCCAGATCGATCTGCAATGCTCGGCCGCGCGCGTGGACGAAGCCACCCTGCTGCCCAACCGGGCGCAATTGCTGCAGGACATCGCGGGCCTGTGCCGCGCCGAACCCGGGGGCCGGCGCGTCCTGGCGCTGGTCGAACTCCTGCCGCACGATGGGCTCATGGATGCCGCTCGGGCCCTGGGCATGGGGCCGATCGAGCAACTCACGCACGAAGCCGGCCAGCGCCTCAGCCGCTGCATCGGCGATGGCTCCCGCGTCTACCACACGGGGGTCGCGAGGCTCGCGGTGCTGCTGCGCCCGGGCGAGGAAGAAGCCGTGCAGGCCTTCGCGCAGCAGTTGCTGGGCGCCCTCCTCGCGCCCATCGCGGCCAGCCACAGCGGCCTCGTCATCAACCAGCGCCAGCGCGTGGGCCTGGCGCCTTTCACGCTAGACCCCGCCGACGCATCCGATGCGCCGCGCCGCGCCAACGCCGCCCTCTACCAGCAGGCGATGCCGGGGGCATCGATCTGCGGCTACGACGCCGCCGTGGATGCGAGCTACCGGCGCTCGTATGAATTGATCGCCAGCGTGCCCCGCGCGCTCATGGCCGGCGAATTCCGGCTGGTCTACCAGCCCCAGTTCGAGCGGGCCTCCACGCGCTACACCTGCGTGGAAGCGCTGCTGCGCTGGGACCACCCGCGCCTGGGGCCGGTGCCCCCGGGCGACTTCATTCCGCTGCTGGAGAAGACCAGCTACATCCAGGCGCTGACGCAATGGGTGCTGGACACCGCCCTCGCGCAGATCCGCGCCTGGGAAGACGAGGGCCTGGCCCTCGACGTGGCGGTCAACGTGTCGCCCCGCAATCTGGAGCAACCGGATTTCATCGACATGCTGCAAAGCGCCTGCGCGCGCCACCGCCTCGCACCCTCGCGCCTGGAGATCGAATGCACGGAGAACGCGGTGCTCACCGAAGGCCCCACGCTGCGCGCCGTGAACGCCGCACGCGCCCTGGGCGTGCGCGTGGCGCTGGATGACTTCGGCACGGGCTACTGCAATTTCGGTTGCCTCTATGGCCTCTCGGCCGAGGTGCTCAAGCTCGACCAGGCACTCATCCGCCCCATCGGCTCGGACGCCCGCGCGCTCAATGTCGTCCGGGGCATGGTGCAGCTCGGGCGCACCCTGGGCTACCGCCTGCTGGCCGAGGGCGTCGAAACGGCCGAAGTCTTCGACCAACTCATGGAAATGGGCTGCGACCAGGTGCAGGGCTACTACCTGAGCCGTCCCCTTCCCGCGCAGGAAGCCTTTGCTTTCGTGCAACGGTGGAATGAACTCGTCAGCCCGACACCCACGGTGCATTTGGGCTGACGAAGGCTGCAATCCAGGCGGCAGACACACCGGCGGGTGCGACCACCCGCCATGTACCGATCACCCCACCCACTTGCGCGCATTGCGCCAGATGCGCATCCACGGGCTCAGGGCGCTCCGGTCGCCGCTGGTCCAGCTCATCTGCACGTTGCGGAAGACACGCTCGGGGTGCGGCATCATGGCCGTGAACCGGCCGTCTGCCGTGGTGACGGCGGTGAGGCCATTCGCGCTGCCGTTCGGGTTGAACGGGTATTGCTCCGTGGGGCGGCCCTGGTGGTCCACGAAGCGCATGGCCGCGAGGGCCTGCGCGGCGTCGCCACGGACCTTGAAGTTGGCATAGCCTTCGCCATGCGCCACCGCGATCGGCAGGCGGCTGCCGGCCATGCCGGCGAAGAACAGGCTGGGCGATTGCAGCACTTCGACCTGTGAAAGCCGCGCCTCGAAGCGCTCGCTCTGGTTCGTGGTGAAGCGGGGCCAGGCCTCGGCACCGGGGATGATGTCGGCCAGTTCGGCGAACATCTGGCAGCCGTTGCAGACGCCCAGGCCGAAGGTGTCCTTGCGGCCGAAGAATCCGCGGAACTGGTCTGCCAGTTGCGGGTTGAACGTGATCGAGCGCGCCCAGCCGATGCCGGCGCCCAGCGTGTCGCCGTAGCTGAAGCCGCCGCAGGCCACGACGCCCGCGAAATCGGACAGGCGCGCGCGGCCGGCCTGCAGGTCGGTCATGTGTACGTCGTAGGCCTCGAACCCCGCTTCCGTGAACGCATAGGCCATCTCGATGTGCGAGTTGACGCCCTGCTCGCGCAGGATCGCGACCTTCGGCCGTGCCAGGTTGAGGAAGGGCGCGGCCACGTCTTCGGCCGGGTCGAACGACAGCGACACCTGCAGGCCCGGATCGTCCGGGACCCCTGCCGCCGCGTGCTCGGCATCCGCGCAGGCCGGGTTGTCCCGCTGCTGGCAGATCTTCCAGCTGACGGCGTCCCAGACCTGGTGCAGGTCGGAGAGCGATGCGCTGAACACGGTCTTCACGTCGCGCCACACCTGCAGTTCGCCCTTGCCCACGCCCATGGCGGATGCCGCGGGACGCGTCTTGCCGATGAAGTGGCTGAACTTCGAGAGGCCGTGCTCGCGCAGCGTCTGCATGACATCGTTGCGCTCGGCGGTGCGCACCTGCAGCACCACGCCCAGTTCTTCGTTGAAGAGCGCCTTCAACGTGAGTTCCTCGCGCCGCGCGCTCACCTGCTGTGCCCAGTTCTTGGCGTCGCCCGTTTCCATGCGGCTGTCGGTGATGCCGTCGCCTTCGGTGACCAGCAGGTCCACGTTCAGCGCCACGCCCACGTGCCCCGCGAAGGCCATCTCGGCCACGGCCGCCAGCAGGCCGCCGTCGCTGCGGTCGTGGTAGGCCAGGATGCGGCCCTGGGCGCGCAGCGCATTCACCGCATCCACCAGGCGCACGAGGTCCTGCGCGTCTTCCAGGTCCGGCACGGCGCCGCCCTCCTGGCCCAGCACCTGCGCGAGGATGCTGCCGCCCATGCGGCAACGGCCCCGGCCCAGGTCGATGAGCACCAGCGTGGTGTCTTCTTCCTGCGCGTCGAGCTGCGGCGTGAGCGTGCCGCGCACGTCGGCCAGCGTGGCGAAAGCGCTCACGATCAGGCTCACGGGGGAGGTGACCTTCTGCGCGCGGCCCTCGCCGTCCTTCCATTGCGTGCGCATCGACAGACTGTCCTTGCCCACGGGAATGCTGATGCCCAGCTGCGGGCACAGCTCCATGCCGACGGCCTTCACGGTGGCGTAGAGATCGGCGTCCTCGCCGGGCTCGCCGCAGGCGGCCATCCAGTTGGCCGACAGCTTCACGCGCGGCAGCTCGATGGGGGCGGCCAGCAGGTTGGTGATGGCCTCGGCGACGGCCATGCGGCCGGAGGCCGGCGCGTCGATGGCCGCCAGCGGCGTGCGCTCGCCCATGCTCATCGCTTCGCCAGCGAAGCCTCGGTAGTCGGCCAGCGTCACGGCACAATCGGCCACGGGCACCTGCCAGGGGCCCACCATCTGGTCGCGGTGCGAGAGGCCGCCCACCGTGCGGTCGCCGATGGTGATGAGGAACCGCTTGGACGCCACCGTCGGATGCGCCAGCACGTCGATCACGGCCTTTTCAAGCGGCACGCCCGTGAGGTCGATGGGCGCAGCCTCGCGGCGCACCGTCTTCACGTCGCGGTGCATCTTGGGCGGCTTGCCGAGGAGCACATCCATCGGCATGTCCACCGGGAGCTTCTGGTCACCGCCTTCGAGGGCCGTGTCTTCGAGCACGAGCTGGCGCTCGGCCGTGGCGGTGCCGATCACCGCGAAGGGGCAACGCTCGCGCTCGCAGAAGGCGCGGAACACCTCCAGCGATTCGGGCGCGATCGCCAGCACGTAGCGCTCCTGGCTCTCGTTGGACCAGATCTCCTTGGGCGCCAGGCCGGACTCCTCCAGTTGCACGGCCCGCAGGTCGAAGCGCGCGCCGCGGCCCGCGTCGTTGGTCAGCTCGGGGAAGGCGTTCGACAGCCCGCCGGCACCCACGTCGTGGATGGCCAGGATCGGGTTCTGCGCGCCCTGCGCCCAGCAGTGGTTGATGACTTCCTGCGCACGCCGTTCGATCTCGGGGTTGCCGCGCTGCACGGAGTCGAAATCCAGTTCGGCCGCATTGGCCCCCGTGGCCATCGAGCTGGCGGCGCCGCCGCCCATGCCGATGCGCATGCCGGGGCCGCCCAGCTGGATGAGCAGCGTGCCGGGCGGGAACTCGATCTTCTGCGTCAGGCCCGCGTCGATCACGCCCAGGCCGCCCGCGATCATGATGGGCTTGTGGTAGCCGCGCTGCACGCCGGCCACGTTCTGCTCGTACTCACGGAAATAGCCCAGCAGGTTGGGCCGGCCGAATTCGTTGTTGAAGGCAGCGCCGCCCAACGGGCCCTCGACCATGATCTGCAGCGGGCTGGCGATGTGCTCGGGCTTGCCGCCCGGCGCGTCGCTCCAGCCGCCCCAGAGCCTGGACACGGTGAAACCCGTCATGCCCGCCTTGGGCTTCGATCCCCGGCCCGTGGCGCCTTCGTCGCGGATTTCTCCGCCCGCGCCGGTGGAAGCCCCCGGGAACGGCGAGATCGCCGTCGGGTGGTTGTGCGTCTCCACCTTCATGAGCACATGGTGCGTTGCGCTACTCTTTTGATAGCTGGGAACGCTCTGTTCTCCACGGCATGGAGCCGATGGGGCGATGAAGCGCTCGACCGCGCTGCCTTCCATGATGGAAGCGTTGTCCGAGTACGCGACCACCGTGTGCTGCGGCGCGAGCTGGTGCGTGTTGCGGATCATGGCGAACAGGCTCTTGTCCTGCTCCTGGCCATCGATGGTGAACCGCGCATTGAAGATCTTGTGGCGGCAGTGCTCGCTGTTGGCCTGCGCGAACATCATCAGCTCGACATCGGTCGGATTGCGGCGCAGCGCCGTGAAGGCGTTGACGAGGTAATCGATCTCGTCGTCGGCCAGGGCCAGGCCCCACCGGCTGTTGGCGCCTTCCAGCGCGGCGCGGCCGCCGCCCAGCACGTCGACGAACTCCATCGGCGCGGCGGGCAGTTCGGTGAACAGGTCGGCCGCGCCGGCGCGGTCCCAGAGCACCGATTCGGTCATGCGGTCGTGCAGCAGTGCGGCCGCGGCCTGCTTCTGCGCCTCGGTCAGCGTGGGCACGCCGCCCAGCAGGCCGGATTTCAGTACCAGGCGGTATTCGGTGATGCGCTCCACGCGGCGCACGTGCAGGCCGCAATTGCGGGCGATGTCGGTGGCCTTGGAGGCCCAGGGCGAGACGGTGCCGATGCGCGGCGTGACCACGATCGCCGGCCCGGCAACGGGCCCTGCGTAGGCGTCGCCGTAGGTCAGCAGCGCCGCCAGGCGCTCGCGGTCGGCGGGCGTGGGCTCGGCATCGGTGGCCACCAGGTGCACGAACCGGGCTGCAACCCCTTCGATGCGGTCGTGGATGGCCTGCAGGCGGGGCAGGAGCTGCTGGACGCGGAAGGGGCTGAGGGCATTGCTGCCTTCGAACGAAGTAAGGTGCAGGGTCACTTTGGCGGCCTGTGGCGGGAGATGGATCTCTGAGGGAGCCGCGGCCCGCTGGGCGAGGCCGCTGAATGGGGCCTCCCGCTCGGGTGTCGCGGCGCAGTTGACGCAGCCCGGCATTTTACCGGGCCGGCGCGCTTCGCCTGGCCGCCGCTGACATCGCCCCGCGGCACGGGTGTGCGATCCCCGATGGGATAATCCGGCCCCATGAGCATCACCATCAAGTCCGCCGAGGAAATCGCCGGCATGCGCGAAGCCTGCCGCCTGGCTTCCGAAGTGCTGGACTACATCACGCCGCATATCCGGCCCGGCCTCACCACGAACGAAGTCGACCGCCTCGCCGCCGAATGCATGGCGCAGCAGGGCACCATCTCCGCCACGGTCGGCTACCAGCCGCCCGGCTACCCGCCCTACCCCAAGTCGCTCTGCACGTCGCTCAACCACGTGGTCTGCCACGGCATCCCGAACGACAAGCCCCTCAAGAAGGGCGACATCATGAATGTGGACGTCACCGTCATCACCAAGGACGGCTGGTACGGCGACAACAGCCGCATGTACCTCATCGGCGACGTCTCCATCGCCGCCAGGCGCCTGTGCCAGCTGACCTTCGAGGCCATGTGGCTGGGCATCCTGGAAGTGAAACCCGGCGCGCGCCTGGGCGACGTGGGCCATGCGATCCAGAAGTTCGCGGAAGGCCACGGCCTCTCGGTGGTGCGCGAGTTCTGCGGCCACGGCATCGGCAAGAAGTTCCACGAAGAACCGCAGGTGCTGCACTACGGCCGCCCCGGCACCCTCGAAGAGCTCGTGCCCGGCATGACCTTCACGATCGAGCCCATGCTCAACGCCGGCCGCCGCGAGGTCAAGGAACACGGCAACGACGGCTGGACCATCGTCACCAAGGACCACAGCCTGTCCGCCCAATGGGAGCACACGGTGCTGGTGACCGAAACCGGCTACGAAGTGCTCACGCTGTCGGAAGGATCGCCCGCCCTCCCGGCCTTCGTTTCGGCCGTCAAGACCTGACGGGCCAGGGCGGCGCAGGCGGCACGGGCCGCGCCGCCTGCCTGCACCGCCCCCTTCCGGGCCAGGCCCGGTGCAACGAGGCAGCGCAGCATGGTTCTTGCTAGCGGTGCGTCCATGACTTCGCACCGGTCCACGCCCCTCTCGCCCCTCCCTCCGCACGCCATGCCGCCACCCCACACGGAACTCCAGCCGCTGCGCGACGCCTACCGGCAGGACAAGGCCGCGCTGCTGACCGCCCTGCAATCGGCGGGCTCGTCCACGCGGGGGGTGCGCACCCTGCTGGGCAAGCTCTCGGCGCTGGCGGACCACCTGCTTCGCCACCTGTGGCAGCGCGCCGGCCTGCCGGACACGCTGGCGCTGGTGGCCGTGGGCGGCTACGGCCGCGCCCAGCTGTTTCCGTACTCCGACGTGGACGTGCTCCTGCTGCTGCCCGATGGCGGCCAGGCGGCCTGCGACGGCCCCCTGCGCCCCGCCATCGAGGCCTTCATCGGCAGTTGCTGGGACGCAGGCCTGGAGATCGGCTCCAGCGTGCGCACGGTGGCCGAATGCCTGACCGAGGCCGCCGCCGACGTGACGGTGCAGACATCACTGCTGGAATCCCGCCGCATCGTCGGCAGCGCCGCGCTGTTCGCCGATTTCCAGCAGCGCTACGACGCGCAGATGGACCCCGAGGCCTTCCTCGTGGCCAAAACGCTGGAAATGCGCCAGCGCCACAACAAGTACGAGAACACGCCCTATGCGCTGGAGCCCAACTGCAAGGAATCTCCCGGCGGCCTGCGCGATCTGCAGACGGTGCTGTGGGTGGCGCGCGCCGCCGGCCTGGGCCGCAACTGGAAGGAACTCGCCGCGCACGGGCTCGCCACCGCGTTCGAGGTGCGTCAGATCGAGCGCAACGAGGCCCTGCTGTTCCTCGTCCGGGCGCGGCTGCACGCCATCGCTGGCCGCCACGAAGACCGGCTGGTCTTCGACCTGCAGACGGCCGTGGCCGAATCCTTCGGCTACCGCACGCAGACCGCCGAAGGCCGGCGGCTGCGCCTGCGCGCCAGCGAAACCCTCATGCGCCGCTATTACTGGGCTGCCAAGGCGGTGTCGCAGCTGAGTCAGATCCTGCTGATCAACATCGAGGAACGGCTGGCCCCCCCGGCCCACGAACTGCGCCCGATCAACGAACGCTTCTTCGACAAGTCCGGCCTCGTCGAGGTGGCCAGCGACGACCTCTACCAGCGCAACCCGCACGCCATCCTCGAGACCTTCCTGCTCTACGAGACCGAGGAGGGGCTGAAAGATCTTTCGGTACGCACGCTGCGCGCGCTCTACAACGCCCGCGGCGTGATGGACGGCGCCTTCCGCCGCGACCCGGTCAACCGGCAGCAATTCCTGCGCATCCTGCAGCAGCCCGTGGGCATCACGCACGCGATGCGCCTCATGAACCAGACGTCGGTGCTGGGCCGCTATTTGTGGCCCTTCCGGCGCATCGTGGGACAGATGCAGCACGACCTGTTCCACGTCTACACCGTGGACCAGCACATCCTCATGGTGCTGCGCAACGTACGCCGCTTCTTCATGCCCGAGCATGCGCACGAATACCCGTTCTGCTCGCAGCTGGCAGGTGGCTGGGACAAACCCTGGCTGCTGTACCTGGCAGCCCTGTTCCACGACATCGGCAAAGGCCGGGGCGGCGACCATTCCACCATCGGCGCCGAGGAAGTGCGCCACTTCTGCCGCCAGCACGGCGTGGCGCCCGAAGACGCGGCGCTGGTCGAATTCCTCGTGGCCGAACACCTGGCCATGAGCCAGGTAGCGCAGAAGCAGGACCTGTCCGACCCGGACGTCATCGGCGCCTTCGCGCGCCGCGTGGGCAGCGAACGCAAGCTCACGGCGCTCTACCTGCTCACCGTGGCCGACATCCGCGGCACCAGCCCCAAGGTCTGGAACGCCTGGAAAGGCAAGCTGCTGGAAGACCTCTACCGCGCCACCCTGCGCGCGCTGGGTGGACGGGCGCCGGACGCCGCGGCCGAGGTCGAGGCCCGCAAGCGCGACGCCCTCGTGCTGCTGGCGCTCAGCGCCCAGCCGTTCGAGGCGCACAAGAAGCTCTGGGACACGCTGGACGTCGGGTATTTCATGCGGCACGAAGCCTCGGACATCGCCTGGCATGCGCGCCACCTGGCCCGCCACGTCGGTGCCGGGCGGTCCGTCGTGCGGGCCCGCCAATCGCTCGCGGGAGAGGGCCTGCAGGTGGCCGTCTACGCGCCGGACCAGCCGGACCTGTTCGCGCGCATCTGCGGCTACTTCGACCGCGCGGGCTTCAGCATCCTCGACGCGCGCGTGCACACGGCCAGCAATGGCCACGCGCTCGACACCTTCCAGATCGTGGCGCCCGAACAGGCCGGCCACTACCGAGAACTCACGCACATGGTCGAGAGCGACCTGGTGCGCGCGATCGAAGAAGGAGGCCCCCTCCCCGAACCCGGCCGCAAGCGCGTGTCGCGCCGCGTCAAGAGCTTCCCGATCACGCCGCGCATCGCGCTGCGTCCCGACGAGAAGGCCCAGCGCTGGATCCTGCACATCTCGGCCAGCGACCGTGCGGGCCTGCTCTACCTCGTGGCGCGCGTTCTTTCGCGCCACCAGCTCAGCGTGCAGCTCGCCAAGGTCAGCACGCTGGGCGAACGCGTGGAAGACACCTTCCTGATCCAGGGGCCGGAGCTGCAGCACAACGCCCGGCAGATCCAGATCGAGACCGAACTGCTGGAAGCGCTTTCCGGATAGAGCGCCCGCCAAATGCTATATTTTTAATAGCAAACTATTGAATGAATCCGGCGGCATGGAGCACTTTTTACCCTTATCCATGCGCAATCAGTCGTCTTCGCCGTCCGCGATCTCGGGAAAGAGCACTTCCGTGAAGCCGAACCGGCTGAAGTCCCGGATGCGCATCGGGTACAGCGTGCCGAAAAGGTGGTCGCACTCATGCTGCACCACCCGCGCATGGAAGCCCTGCACCGTCCGGTCGATGGGCACGCCGAATTCGTCGAAACCGGTGTAGCGGATGTGCGACCAGCGCGGCACCACGCCGCGCAGCCCGGGCACCGAAAGGCATCCTTCCCAGTCCTCCTCCTCGTCCGGCCCGATGGGCTCGATCTTCGGGTTGACGAGCACGGTCGGCGGCACCAGCGGCCGGTCCGGGTAGCGCGGATTGCGCTCGTTCGATCCGAAGATCACCACCTGCAGGTCCACGCCGATCTGCGTCGCCGCCAGCCCGGCGCCATTCGCAGCCCGCATGGTGTCGCGGAGGTCGTCGATGAGCTCGAGGAGCGAGGGCGTGCCGAACGCCTCGACGGGCTGTGCCGTGCGCAGCAGCCGCGGATCGCCCATTTTCAGAATCGTGTGGATCGTCATTGGTAGGTATGAAGACGCCGGCGACGCACATCGCCACCGGCCGGACATCGGGTCGCGCAGCATATCGCCATGGAGCGCCGCAGGCACAATCGACGCCATGCCCGCGCCGCTTCCGGACCCCTTGCCCCCGCCCCCCGTGCACGCGCCGTTGCCGACGCCCGTGCGTTGGCTGCTGCTGGTGTTCGCAGGGCTCAGCCTGGCGCTCGGTATCGTCGGTATCTTCGTGCCCGGGCTGCCCACCACCGTGTTCGTGCTCATGGCCGGATGGGCCGCGGCCCGCAGTTCCCCGCGCCTGCATGCCTGGCTCTGGCGCCACCCGCTCTTCGGATCCATCCTGCGCAACTGGACCGACGGCGGCCGAGTCAGCCGCCGGGCGAAATGGAGCGCCACCGCCATGATGGGCGTCTGCGGCGCCGTGCTGGCCATCAGTTCGGCGCCTAGATGGGTGGCCATTGGCGCGTCCGCATGCATGGCGGGGGTGCTCGTCTGGCTGTGGCGCCGCCCGGAATGAGGTCTGTGGTCCGTCGGTACGGCAGATGATCGGAACCCCGTTTTTTTGTGTATATAATCTAAGTCTTGTTCCTCGATAGCTCAGTCGGTAGAGCGCCGGACTGTTAATCCGTAGGTCCCTGGTTCGAGCCCAGGTCGAGGAGCCAGTATTCCAAGCAAGCTTTGCAACCGAACAAAGCCGTTTCCATTCAATCAAGATATTCCTCGATAGCTCAGTCGGTAGAGCGCCGGACTGTTAATCCGTAGGTCCCTGGTTCGAGCCCAGGTCGAGGAGCCACACTGCAAAGGCCACCCAATGGGTGGCCTTTTTGTTTTGCCCGCAGTATTCATACCGTTTCGGCCCCCCATGAATGCGCCGGGAGTCCGCCAGGCCCCAGCCGCGGTACCGCAAAATGGCTGACCGCTCAGTGCGCTGCAAGCAGCGGCCCGCCTCTTCAAAAGTCCACCACCACTTTCATCGCACCACCTCTCGCGACCATGCCCTTGCCTGCCCCGCTCGCCTGGCTCGAACCCCAAGACCCGTTCCCTCCTGCCGAACAGGCCTGGGGAATCGACGACCCCGCCCCGGGCCTGTTGGCGGCGGGAGGCGCGCTGGATGTGGAACACCTCCAGCGCGCCTACTCCAGCGGCATATTCCCGTGGTTCAGCGCGGGCCAGCCCATCCTCTGGTGGAGCCCCGCTCCCCGCATGGTGCTTCCGGTCGCCGAATTCAAGCTGCACCGGTCGCTTCGGCGCACGCTGCAGCGATTCCGAGATACGCCCGGCTGTGAAATCCGCGTGGACCATGATTTTCAGAACGTCATCGAGGCCTGCGCGCACACTCCGCGGGATGGCCAGGGCGGCACGTGGATCGTGCCAGACATGATCGATGCCTACTGCGCATTCCATGCGGCCGGCCACGCCCACAGCATCGAAACCTGGCAAGACGGACAGCTGCTGGGCGGGCTGTACTGCATCGGCATCGGGAAGGCGGTTTTCGGCGAATCGATGTTCGCCCACGCCACCGATGCTTCAAAGATCGCCCTGGCAGCGCTCGTGTGCCTGTGCCGACTGCAGGGCGTCTCCTGGATCGACTGCCAGCAAAACACCGCCCATCTGGCATCGCTGGGCGCGAGGGAAATCGACAGGGCGGATTTCCTGCGCAGCCTGGAGCGATCCACCCAGGAAACGCCCCTGGCATGGCGTTTCGAGTCCGTATACTGGGACGCGTTGCTGCCCCCATCGCCGCACCTGGAATGACGCAACTCAACGACCTCCCGCTGCAGACCCTGCAGTTCTACGCCACGGCCCCGTATCCCTGCAGCTATCTGCCGGACCGGCAGGCGCGCTCGCAGGTCGCCACGCCCAGCCACCTCATTCAGAATGATGTGTACTCGGATCTGGTGGCCCGCGGTTTTCGGCGCAGCGGCATGTTCACCTACCGGCCTTACTGCGACGGTTGCCAGGCATGTACGCCGTTGCGAGTCCTTGCGCGGACATTCGAACCCGACCGCAGCCAGCGACGGGCCTGGAAGCAACACCAGCATCTGCAAACACGGGTGCTCCGCCTGTGCTACGAGCCGGAACACTACCAGCTGTACCTGCATTACCAGAATGCCCGCCACGCTGGCGGCGGCATGGACCACGACAGCATCGACCAGTACACGCAGTTCCTGCTGCAGAGCCGGGTGAACTCACGGCTGGTGGAGTTCCGGGACCCTGCCGACAACGGAGAGGTCGGGAGGTTGCGCATGGTGTCCATTCTGGATGTCCTGGACGACGGACTGTCCGCGGTCTACACCTTCTACGACCCGGAGCCGGGCTGCAGCTACGGAACTTTCAATGTCCTGTGGCAGATCGAGCAAGCCCGTACGCTGGGGCTGCCCCATGTCTACCTCGGCTATTGGATCGAGCAAAGCCCGAAGATGAACTACAAATCGCGTTTCCATCCCCATGAACTGCGGATCGATGGCCACTGGCAATGCGGCACATGAAGCCGATTCCAGAGAGCAGGCTTTTCAAAAGATAAAATTATTTGATATTGCCCAGGCCAAAAAATCATGAAAAAAACCGATGCCGGCTCAGCCGCAAAACCTAGCGTGCAGGTTTTGGAGCGCATGTTCACGCTCATCGACGTGCTGGCCTCGCGGGAAGAAGCGATTCCTCTGAAGGAAATCAGCGAGAAAACCGGACTGCATCCATCCACGGCCCATCGCATCCTGAACGACCTCACCATTGGTCGCTTTGTCGATCGCCCCGAGTCGGGCAGCTATCGGCTGGGAATGCGGCTGCTGGAATTGGGAAATCTCGTCAAGGCACGATTGAGTGTTCGCGATGCAGCCCTGCTTCCAATGCGCAACCTGCACAAGCTCACACAGCAGCCCGTCAATTTGAGCATGCGCCAAGGGGATGAGATCGTCTACGTGGAGCGCGCCTACAGCGAACGCTCCGGTATGCAGGTGGTGCGCGCCATCGGAGGCCGAGCCCCCCTCCATCTGACCTCCACCGGGAAGCTGTTTCTCGCAGCCGATGACCCGCAGCGTGTCCGCGCCTACGCAATGCGTACCGGACTGGCCGGCCATACCCGTAACAGCATCACGCAATTGCCGGTTCTCGAGCGAGAACTGGGTAACGCGAGGCAATACGGCATTGCGCGCGATAACGAAGAATTGGAGCTAGGCGTCCGATGCATGGCGGCAGGCGTCTATGACGACCAGTCCCAACTGGTGGCGGGGCTGTCCATTTCTGCGCCAGCCGATCGGCTGGACGAAAACTGGTTGCCCAAACTACAAGCCACCGCGAATGAAATTTCGGTGGCGCTGGGCTACAGCAACGACAGAGCCTCCGGGGACGCCCGAAAAGATCTGCGGAGCTGACGCAGCGCGCGCGCACAAACCGATCGAAACAAGTCACGAAGTTGAGCGGCTTACATAGGCGGCTCTGCGGGGCAACGCGTACCTGCATCGAACAGAGGAGCGCGCGTCAATGCATCAAGAAACGAATGCCATGCGGAGAGCGATACGGCTCGTATCCCGCATCGCCAAGTGTGGCGGTGGCGAAGCACCACCGAACCCGATCACTCCAGCTTGGCTGCACCGACCGCGTGCAAAGTAGCCGAAGAACCCAGAGAGGGTAACTTTTCCACCCAGTTGCGGACACGTTCGGCGTCACCGAGGCGGCTGAACTTGCCAGCAGAATCCAGGAACACCATGATGAGTTTCCGGCCGGCAATGTGGGTTTGCATGACGAGGCAACGACCGGCTTCGGAAATGTAGCCAGTCTTCTGCAAGCCAATGTCCCATGCGGGATTCTTCACGAGACGATTGGTGTTGTTGTATTGCAGCGTGCGACGGCCGACTGCCACTTCGTAACTGGGAGAGGTGGTCAGTTCACGAAGCAAAGGGTCCGCATGCGCGATGTTCACCAACGTTGCCAGATCCCGGGCACTGGACTGGTTGCGGCTAGAGAGACCTGTCGGCTCCACATAACGGGTGTCCGTCATTCCGAGAAGTTTGGCCTTGGCATTCATCTGGGCGACAAAAGCGTCCATGCCACCAGGGAAAGTGCGCCCGAGAGCATGGGCCGCCCGGTTCTCGCTCGACATCAAGGCCAAATGCAGCATCTCGCCCCGCGTCAAGGTCGTGCCTACGGCAAGCCGCGAACTGCTGAACTTCTCGGTGTCGACATCGTCTTGCGTGATCGTGATGGTTTCATCCATCGGCAACTTGGCCTGAGACACGAGCAGGCCTGTCATCAGCTTGGTCAACGACGCAATCGGGAGGACAGCGTGGTCGTTTTTGCTCAGGAGAACCTCGTGCGTTTCCTGATCGATGACCAGAGCCACGCTGGACTTCAATTCAAGCGGATCCTGCACGGCGTGCAGGCCGGCAACTTGCCCGAAGGACTGGCGCTCGGGAATGGCAGCCATCCGCGGGGCTAGCCTGGCACTGCTGGACATCACCCGAGTCGCTTTTACGCGAGTGACTGCCTTGCGGGGCACGGCTTTGGCGGAACGCGCCGCCGGACGCTGCTTGGCGCTCACCGACGAGGCTGCTGGCTTTTTGGCGGTGGTCTTCTTGCGCTCGGCCGCGTGTGCGCTGGGGATGGCCAAAGCCACACTCAGGGCGCAGAAGGCCATGGCATGGATGAGCCGGGGGACAATGCGGCGGCGTTCTTGCATCAGATGCTCCAAGCGGCAAAAAGTGTGTGACAGTGTACTGAAGCAAAAAAAGTCGCGCAAGATCAATACCTTACGCGACCTTCCCAATGAAGTAGCTGAATTATAAATTCGGGTTTCACCCCTGAGCAGCAACCCGATCGGCTTTACTTTGTAATTTGTTCAACGCACTGAGGTACGCTTTCGCTGACGCCACGACGATGTCAGGGTCGGCACCCACTCCATTGACGACTCGTCCGCTGTTCTGCAAACGTACCGTCACTTCGCCCTGGCTTTCCGTCGAGCCGCTGATCGCATTGACAGAGTAAAGAACCATCTCTGCGCCGCTCGATACATGTGCCTCAATGGCTTTGAGAGAAGCGTCCACGGGACCGTTGCCATCTGCCGCCCCATGGACTTCCTTTCCGTCGACGGTGAAGACAATGGCGGCATGGGGACGCTCCCCCGTTTCGCTTCGTTGTGACAGCGACACGAAGCCATACCGCTCGCCTTCGCCTGCGGTCGAGTCGCCACTCACCAAGGCAAGGATGTCCTCATCGAAGATCTCGCTCTTGCGGTCGGCAAGTTCTTTGAACCGCAGGAATGCAGCGTTCACGTCGGCTTCGCTCTCGAGTTGCACCCCGAGGTCCTGAAGCCTCTGTTTGAAAGCATTACGCCCACTCAATTTGCCCAGCACGATTTTGTTGGCGGTCCAGCCGACATCTTCTGCGCGCATGATTTCATACGTATCCCGGGCCTTGAGCACACCGTCCTGGTGGATGCCGCTCGCATGGGCAAACGCATTGGCGCCCACGACCGCCTTGTTCGGCTGTACCACAAAACCCGTCGTCTGGCTCACCATGCGACTGGCTGCGACGATGTGTTGGGTATCGATGCCCAAGTCCAAATTGAAATAGTCTTTGCGCGTCCGGACAGCCATGACGACTTCTTCCAGCGAACAGTTGCCGGCACGCTCCCCCAATCCATTGATGGTGCACTCCACCTGCCGCGCTCCGCCGATCTTCACGCCCGCCAGCGAATTCGCCACGGCCATGCCCAAGTCGTTATGGCAATGCACCGACCAGATCGCCTTGTCGCTGTTGGGTATCCGCTCGCGCAAGGTCTTGATGAAATTTCCATAAAGCTCGGGAATGGCATAACCGACCGTGTCTGGCACGTTGATCGTGGTGGCCCCTTCCGCGATAACCGCTTCCAGCACACGGCAAAGGAAGTCGGGCTCGCTGCGGTATCCGTCTTCCGGGCTGAATTCGATATCCCCCACCAGATTTCGAGCAAATCGGACCGATTGCTTCGCCTGCTCGAGCACTTGCTCCGGCGTCATGCGGAGCTTCTTCTCCATGTGCAGTGGGCTGGTGGCAATGAAAGTGTGGATGCGCGCACTCTGCGCGCTTTTCAGCGCCTCTGCAGCACGACTGATATCTCGATCATTGGCCCGGGAGAGCGAACAGATCGTCGATTCCTTGATAGTTTGCGCGATCGATTGAATGGCCTCGAAATCCCCATTCGAGCTGGCGGCAAAACCCGCCTCGATCACGTCCACCTTGAGGCGTTCGAGCTGGCGCGCGATACGCACTTTCTCGTCCTTGGTCATAGAAGCGCCAGGGGACTGTTCGCCATCGCGCAAGGTGGTATCAAAGATGATCAGTTTGTCAGCCATGGGGTGCTCCTTCTATATTCGTATCGGTACGTCTTGATAATCACACAGTGATTCCAAGAAAAAGGCCCGGTGCTGCATGCACGCGGGCCCATCCGGGAAACTGCATCTACCAGTCCAACTCCATTGATCGGCGCAAAGTGAAGGGCGCCAACACTACAGAACAACGGTTAAATTTAGCACAAGCATTTCAGGCATCCACCAGCCCTATTTGTGGAGACCGCGCTCATCCGGCTCATCCGTTGAAGTGCTGATCACACTGCTGTGCTGGCCTTTGGCCTTGCGCCAGGCGTACACCCCATAGCCGCTCAGGCCGTACAGCACGAAAACCCCGAAAAGTACCGTCGGAGGATGGATGTTGATCACTGCAATTCCCAGTGCGATAAGAACAATGGTTGCAAACGGCACGCTTCGCTTCATGTGTATGTCCTTGAAGCTGTAAAACGGCACATTGGTCACCATGGTGAGTCCTGCGTATAACGTGAAGCCGAACATGACCCAACTGATTTGCGACCACGTCAGCCATCCGTCAACACCCCGCTGGACCCCAAGCTCTGTCAACAGCCAGATGAATCCGGCCACCAACGCCGCAGCGGCAGGTGACGGCAACCCCTGAAAATATCGCTTATCCACCACGCTCGTATTGACGTTGAATCGCGCAAGACGCAGTGCCGCGCATGCGCAATAAACAAAAGCGGCAATCCATCCCCAACGTCCCAAGCCATTCAATGACCACTCATAGGCGATCAAGGCAGGAGCAGCGCCGAACGACACCATGTCGGACAGCGAATCCATCTGCTCTCCGAAGGCACTTTGGGTGTTGGTCATTCGCGCGACTCGTCCGTCCAGACTGTCGAGCACCATGGCGCAGAAGACGCCGACTGCCGCGAGGTCGAAACGACCATTCATGGCCATCACAACGGAGTAGAACCCGCCAAACAACGCTGCCAAAGTGAAAAGATTCGGCAGTATGTAGATACCTTTGCGCCGCTTGCGTATCACTACTCCTGGATGGTCCGCACCATTTTTGCCATCGTGCATCAAGCCAACTCCCAGTTACCGGTGGTCATGCGCCCAGCGAAGAATTTCATAAAGATAAGTTTGCCCAAGGCAATAAAGGCGGCAGTTTAGAGGGCGCCGCCTGACAGTCGCAAAAAAGAAGGCCACCCTGCGGGTGGCCTCTTCATGATCTCATAGCCGCCGACGGCGGGAAAAAGATCAGTTGCGCGTCTGGTCGACCAGCTTGTTCTTGGCAATCCACGGCATCATCGCGCGCAATTGGGCGCCAACGATCTCGATTTTATGGTCTGCAGTGTTGCGGCGGCGTGCCGTCATGCTGGGGTAATTCAGGCGACCTTCCTGGATGAACATCTTCGCGTAGTCGCCATTCTGAATGCGCTTGAGCGCATTGCGCATGGCTTCGCGCGACTGTGCATTGATGACCTCCGGACCCGTCACATACTCGCCGAACTCAGCGTTGTTCGAGATCGAGTAGTTCATGTTGGCGATGCCGCCTTCGTAGATCAGATCCACGATGAGCTTGAGTTCATGCAGGCACTCGAAATAGGCCATCTCAGGCGCATAACCCGCTTCGACGAGCGTTTCGAACCCCATCTTGATCAGCTCGACCGCGCCGCCGCAAAGAACAGCCTGTTCACCGAACAGATCGGTTTCGGTTTCTTCCTTGAAATTGGTCTCGATGATGCCGGCCTTGCCGCCACCATTGGCCATGGCATAAGACAGGGCCAGATCACGGGCCTTGCCGGATTGATCCTGGTGCACAGCCACCAAGTGCGGCACACCACCGCCCTGCGCATACGTGGAGCGCACGGTGTGTCCAGGTGCCTTGGGGGCTACCATCCAGACATCCAAGTCGCTGCGCGGCACGACCTGGTTGTAGTGAACGTTGAAGCCGTGGGCAAAAGCCAGTGATGCGCCTTGCTTGATGTTTGGTTCGACGTTGTTCTTGTAAACCTCGGCGATCTGCTCATCTGGCAACAGGATCATCACCACGTCTGCGGCCTTGACGGCTTCATTGACTTCAAGGACCTTCAAGCCTGCCTTGCCGACCTTGTCCCAGGAAGCTCCGCCCTTGCGCAGCCCGACCACGACCTTCACACCGCTGTCGTTGAGGTTCTGGGCGTGGGCATGGCCTTGGCTTCCGTAGCCGATGATGGCAACGGTCTTGCCCTTGATGAGGCTCAGGTCACAGTCTTTGTCGTAGAAAACTTTCATTTTGGCTCCAGGTTGAATCTGTTGGGTTATCGGGAAAGATGGATAGACGGGACCGTGGTCAGACCCGCAAGATGCGTTCACCACGTCCGATGCCGCAAGCACCGGTGCGCACTGTTTCGAGGATGGCGGTTCGGTCGATCGCCTGCAAGAATGCGTCGTTTTTCGATTGATCCCCCGTCAATTCGACGGTGTAGCTTTTCTCGGTGACGTCGATGATCCGGCCGCGGAAGATATCGGCCATGCGCTTCATTTCTTCGCGCTCCTTACCCACGGCCCTGACTTTGACCATCATGAGTTCCCGTTCGGTATAGGCACCTTCGGTGAGGTCAACCACTTTGACCACCTCGATCAACCGGTTCAGGTGTTTGGTGATCTGCTCGATGACATCGTCCGATCCCGTGGTCTGAATGGTCATCCGGGACAGCGAAGCGTCCTCTGTTGGGGCCACGGTGAGCGACTCGATGTTGTAGCCGCGGGCGGAAAATAGCCCCACTACGCGCGAGAGTGCTCCGGGCTCGTTCTCGAGCAGAACGGCAATGATGTGCTTCATGAAAAAGATCCCTCTTTTCGCTGCCCTCCCCCTGAAACCGGTAAGTCCCAGGCTCGGCATGCAATAGATTCGTCAATAAATAACCGCCGGACCGGCGGCAGAAACCGGACCAAGGGCCCGGGCACGGCACAGCGTGGCGTGGCTTAAAGGTCTTCAGAACCCAACAGCATTTCCGTGATGCCCTTGCCGGCCTGCACCATGGGAAACACGTTTTCGGTCGGGTCCGTGCGGAAGTCCAGAAAAACTGTCCGGTCCTTGAGCCTGCGGGCTTCACGCAATGCGGGCTCCACATCCTGGGGGCGCTCGATCAACAGGCCGACATGGCCGTAAGCCTCCGCCAGCTTCACGAAATTGGGAAGCGCGTCCATGTAGCTGTGGCTGTAGCGACCAGAGTACTCAATCTCCTGCCACTGCCTCACCATTCCCAAATAGCGGTTGTTGAGCGAGCAGATCTTGATGGGAGTGTTGTACTGCAAGCAGGTCGAAAGCTCCTGGATGTTCATTTGCACGGAGCCTTCGCCCGTGATGCAGAACACCTCACTCTCCGGCTTGGCCAGCTTGATGCCCATGGCATAGGGAATGCCCACACCCATGGTTCCGAGACCTCCAGAATTGATCCAGCGGCGCGGCTCATCGAACCGGTAATACTGTGCCGCCCACATCTGGTGCTGCCCAACGTCCGAGGTGACGTAGGTATCGGCATCCTTGGTCATGTTCCACAGCGTCTCGACCACGAACTGCGGCTTGATGACCTCTTGGTTGCCCCGGTCGTACTTGAGGCAATCCCGACGGCGCCATCCTTCGATGGAGTCCCACCACGAAGCCAGGGCCGCAGCATCAGGGCGAAGCGCAGACTCCCGGATCATCGAGATCAGTTCGGTCAGCACGTCCTTGACATCTCCCACGATGGGAACATCCACCTTGACGCGCTTCGAAATGCTGGAGGGGTCGATATCGACATGGATGATCTTGCGATCGTTCTGGGCAAAATGCTTCGGATTGCCGATCACGCGGTCATCGAAACGCGCGCC
This sequence comes from Acidovorax sp. NCPPB 4044, assembly GCF_028069655.1. Taxonomy (NCBI): domain Bacteria; kingdom Pseudomonadati; phylum Pseudomonadota; class Betaproteobacteria; order Burkholderiales; family Comamonadaceae; genus Acidovorax; species Acidovorax sp. NCPPB 4044. Next base: position 1,843,573 of record NZ_JAMCOS010000001.1, on the reverse strand, counting down.
CACCGCCAGCAGCACATCGCAGTTCTGCATCGCGTTGTTGGCTTCGATGGTTCCGTGCATGCCCAGCATGCCCAGGAATTTCGGTGAACTCGCAGGATAGGCGCCCAGCCCCATGAGAGTGTTCGTGACCGGATACCCCAGCATGTCCACCAGGGTTCGCAGTTCTTGCGTGGCATTCCCCAGCAGCACCCCGCCACCGGTATAGATATAGGGTCGCTTCGCAGCCAAGAGCAACTGCAATGCCTTGCGGATCTGCCCACCGTGACCTTTGCGGACCGGATTGTAGGAGCGCATCTCCACAGTCTGGGGATAGCCGTGGTAAGGCACTTTCTTGAAAGAGACGTCCTTCGGTATATCGACCACGACCGGGCCCGGACGGCCAGTGCGAGCGATGTGGAAGGCCTTTTTCATGGTCGCGGCAAGATCGCGAGCGTCCTTCACGAGGAAGTTGTGCTTCACGATCGGCCGGGTGATACCCACGGTATCGCACTCCTGGAAAGCGTCCAGCCCGATCGCAGGCGTAGGCACCTGGCCAGAGACGATGACCATCGGAATGGAATCCATGTAAGCCGTGGCAATGCCAGTCACGGCATTCGTCAAGCCGGGGCCGGAAGTCACCAACGCAACGCCCACATCGCCGGTCGCTCTCGCATAGCCATCGGCTGCATGCACCGCGGCCTGCTCGTGCCGCACCAGCACGTGCTGGATGGTGTCTTGCTTGTAGAGCGCGTCGTAGATGTAGAGCACCGCCCCGCCTGGGTAACCCCAGATGTATTGCACCCCTTCAGCCTGCAAGGACTTGATGAGGATTTCCGACCCCATCAGATCGGGATGGGCGTTGGATGCACTGGAGGGGGAGTTTGCGGCCTGTGCGGCGGCGGTTGCCGATGAAAGCTCGGCCTTGGAAATTTCCATGATCAACCTTTGCGAATTTCTCTGACGAAAAACCTAGGGTGCCCCTCGCTGCGACCCTTGTGGAGCCGACTCGGAACTTGAGGCCTCGGCCATGGGCGAGATGATGACTGCGCCGGATCGGGACCCGTTTGCCTTTTGAATTGCACCGCGTATTATGGCACCCCCGCTCGACAAGCAGAGTGCAGAATCCAAAAAACATCGCGCCGATGCAATAATGCGCGGCATCTGCAGATTGTCTGCCCTGCGCCGTACGCGGCTTTCTCCGCCCTCATGGGCCTCTACATCTCTTGGCGACCGAACAAGAACTGTCCGACTTTCTCAAAAGCGTGGAAAAGCGTGCCTTCAAGCGCTCGCTCTACCACGTCCGCAATGAGGAAGCCGCATTGGACATCGTGCAAGACAGCATGCTCAAACTGGCCGAGCATTACGGGGACAAGCCGCCGGCCGAGTTGCCGATGCTGTTTCAGCGCATTCTTTCCAATTGCACATTGGATTGGTTCCGCCGGCAGAAGACCAGAAATGCGCTTTTTTCCAGCATGAGCGATTTCGAGGGGCCGGGCGACGATGGCGACGACTTTGACCTCCTCGAAGCCTATTCGGGCCCGGAAAATTCGCAAACCACGCAGAGCACCGAAGACCTGGCGCGCCGTGCCCAGGTTTTTCGGGATATCGAAGCAGAAATCCAGGAGTTGCCACCTCGTCAACGGGAGGCGTTTTTGATGCGTTACTGGGAAGAAATGGATGTTGCTGAAACGGCTGCGGCTATGGGTTGCTCAGAAGGCAGCGTCAAGACGCATTGTTTCCGCGCTGTTCAGACCCTCAGCAAAGCACTGAAGGCCAAAGGAATCGAACTATGAACTCCAATCCCCAGACACTGTCCACCCGCGAGGCTGCTGCAGAGCGTTTTGCACGGCGCGTCACCGCGCGCCTGTCCGAGGGAACGGCCGAGATGCCGTACGATTTTTCGGAGCGGCTGCGCGCAGCGCGCGTCCAGGCCCTTGCACGCCGCAAGAAGGTGGCGGCCGTGCCGGTACGGCAGGCTGCGGCAGCAACGACCGTTCTGGGGCGCGGAAGCAGCGCCTCTCTCGGTTGGGGTGGCGAGGGCGGGAACTGGTGGCGCGCACTGGTATCAGCCATTCCGCTGACTGCCCTGCTGGTCGGTCTGGTCGTCATCAATGTCGCCCAGGACGAAAAGGGCGTGAACGAAGTGGCCGAGGTGGATGCTGCCTTGCTGACCGACGATCTTCCTCCATCGGCCTATGCCGACCCGGGCTTCCTGCAGTTTCTCAAGACTTCCGCACAGGCGCCAAACCGCTGACACCTCTCTGCATGCCCACTGCCCCGCTCGCCGCCTCTCGACTGATGCCAGCCGCCGTGCTGGCTTTTGCATTGCTGGGCGTGCTCTCGGCCGTGGGCTGGCAGGCCTGGAGGCAGGCGGGCATGGCCCCCGGCACCCCGGTGCCTGCCGAGGCTCTCGCCAGCAAGCACACGGCACGTGGCCAGGAGACCCGACCAGCAACCCCTGACCCCGACGGCGCCGGAACAGGCCCGGCCTGGAGCAGTCTCACGGTGGCGCAGAAGCACGCCCTCCGCCCCTTGGTCGAGCGCTGGCCCACCATGAGTGAAGCGCAGAAGCGCCATTGGCTCACGTTGGCGGCAACGTTTCCCAGCCTGTCGCCCCACGAACAGGAAAAGCTCCTGGCACGCATCACCGACTGGGCCAACCTGAGCGGCCAGCAACGCAGCCAGGCGCGGCTCAACTATGCGCTCACCAACAAGCTGGCGGTCGACGACAAACGTGCGCAATGGGAAGCGTATCTGGCCCTGAGCGAGGAAGAGAAAAAACAGCTGGCAGCGCGTGCGGCCCCCAAGCCGACCGGCGCCGCCACGGCGATCCGCCCCGTACCGACGCGCAAGCTGGCCCGCGTGCCCGCGGCGGCCAGCGCAGCCAACCGCGCCAACGCCCCCAAGATTCCGGCCCCGCCTGCGGCCCATCCGATGCAGGCGCTGCCCGTGCTCGTTCCCCCTCCCCCGGCCAGCGCACCCACCATCGCCCCGTCGGTGGTGGAGACCCTCCCGGTGCCCGCGCCGATCGCGGTGCCCGCCCCCCTCCCCCCGCTGTCTTCCGAGCCGCCAGCGGCGGCGCCCGAGACGCGGAACAACGAACCGGTACATCCGCCGCAATAATCGCCGGATGCCTTCCACGACGCACCACGGCCCTGCCTCCGCCACCGAACGCCCTCGCGACGCTGGCGCTGAGGCCCATCAGAACTTCAAGACGCCTTCGCTGCGTCGCCGCATGGCCTGCTGGCTGTATGAGGGCATCCTGATGTTCGGGGTCGTCTTCATTGCGGGCTATCTCTTCGATTCGCTCAGCCAGTCGCGCCACGCGCTGGACCACCGCGCCATCCGCATGGGGTTCCTCTTCGTGGTCTTCGGTATTTACTTCACCTGGTTCTGGGCGAAGGGCCAGACCCTCGCCATGAAAACCTGGCATATCCGGCTGCGGGACAAGTCGGGAGCGCCCGTGACGCAGCTGCGCGCGCTGTGGCGCTACGTACTCAGCTGGATGTGGTTCCTGCCTCCGCTGGCCATCGTCGGTCGGCTGGGTCTGGGCGCTGGGGAGATCACGGTGCTCACCCTCGGCTGGGTGGCGGTGTGGGCCTTGCTCAGCCGCTTCCATCCGCAGCGGCAGTTCTGGCACGACGCGTGGGCGGGTACCCGCCTGGTGCAGGCCTGAACCCGGGCCGGCTCCCCCTCTTCTCCTTCCTCTTCCGCCCCGCCCGCTCTCTGTGTCCACCTGTCTCGGCAGCGTCACGCATGGGGGGGCAGAATGTTTCAACGGCCTACCTTCATGACCGCGCCGATTTTCAACAATCCCCACAAGTCCCGCCGAGGCCTGCACAGGTTGCGGCATGCCGCAGCCCATTCCTGGAACGGACTGGCGGCCGGCTGGTCCGAGAAGGCCTTCCGCCTGGAAGCCACCCTTGCCGCCGTGCTGCTGCCGCTGTCGGCCTGGGTGGGCCGCAACTGGCTGGAGATGGCGTTGCTGATCGCCACGGTGGTGCTGGTGCTGGTCACCGAACTGCTCAATTCGGCCGTGGAGGCCGCGATCGACCGCATCGGGCCGGAATGGCATGCGCTGTCGAAGCGGGCCAAGGACATGGGCAGCGCCGCCGTGCTGCTGAGCCTGCTGCTGTGCGCAGGCGTCTGGGGCGCGGCATTGTTTCAAAGGTTTTCTGGATGACCGACCCTGCTTTTTCGATCTGTGTGTACCTGGGCTCGCGCCATGGCGAGAACCCTGCTTTCGCCGATGCGGCCGAGGCAGTGGGCGATTGGATCGGCCGCCATGGCGGTCAGCTCGTCTACGGCGGCGGCCGCAGCGGCTTGATGGGAACCGTGGCCGAGGCGACCCGGCGCGCCGGTGGCCGGGTGGTCGGCGTGATTCCGCAGGCGCTGGTCGACAAGGAACTGGCCAACCGGGCCTGCGATGAATTGCACATCGTGACCACGATGCACGAGCGCAAGGCCTTGATGGCAGAGCGCTGCGATGCGTTCCTGGCCCTGCCCGGCGGGATCGGCACCTTCGAGGAATTGTTCGAGGTCTGGACGTGGCGGCAGCTCGGTTACCACGACAAGCCGCTGGGGCTGCTCAACGTGGACGCCTACTACGACGGCCTGCTGGCCTTCCTGGACCACAGCGTGCGGTCCGGCCTGATGAGCGATTGGCAGATGGACCTGCTGTCGGTGGGCAACGACGCCGCCGCACTGCTGCGCGGCCTGGTGGAGGCCGCCGGCACCCGGCGGGAGACGCCCCCGCTGCGCGCGGTGATCTGACACGCGGGCACACCGGCAGCGCTGCCTGCCGGTGCCGCGCGGCCCGGCCGGCCTGCGGAGCGACGTGGACCGTCCGCGGAATCAGACCGCGGCGTCGTCGAGATCGCCCGTGCGGATGCGCACCACGCGTTCGACTTCGGTCACGAAAATCTTGCCGTCGCCGATCTTGCCGGTGCGCGCCGCATTCACGATCGCATCCACGCAGCGGTCCACGTCGTCGCTCTTGACGACCACTTCCACCTTCACCTTGGGCAGGAAGTCCACCACGTACTCGGCGCCACGGTACAGCTCGGTGTGGCCTTTCTGGCGGCCGAAGCCCTTGACTTCCGTGACCGTCAGTCCCGTGACTCCGCACTCGGCGAGGGCCTCGCGGACTTCTTCGAGCTTGAAGGGCTTGATGACGGCGGTGATCATTTTCATGACGGAAACTCCTCGGAAGTGGTGTCGGCGAAAGCGCGGCCATCACGGCGATGGCCCGCTCCCGCGGCGGAAGGGTTGCCCCGGGCTCCCAAACGGTTCGGCATCCGGCCGAGCAACGATGCGAAAGGCCGCAGCCCGTGCTGCAGCACGGCGAGGCGGACCGACGATGTTGTGCGGTAGAAGGCCAATCCGTCTCAGGCCCGGAAACGGTTGGTGATCGGGTAGCGCCAGTCCTTGCCGAAGCTGCGGGGTGTCACGCGGATGCCGACGGGGGCCTGGCGGCGCTTGTACTCGTTGATCTGGATGAGCCGGGTCACGCGCTCGACATCCGCGGCGGCGTACCCTGCGGCGACGATGGACTCGATCGGCTCGTCGTTTTCCATGTAGCGGGCGACGATGGCGTCGAGCACGTCGTAGGGCGGCAGGCTGTCCTGGTCTTTCTGGTCGGGGCGCAGTTCGGCACTGGGCGGGCGGGTGATGATGCGTTCCGGAATCGGCGCTGCGCCGGTGCCGAACGGATCGTTGTCGTTGCGCCAGCGGGCCAGGCCGTACACGGCGGTCTTCGCGACGTCCTTGATGACCGCGAAGCCGCCGGCCATGTCGCCATAGAGGGTGCAGTAGCCGGTGGCCATTTCGCTCTTGTTGCCGGTGGTCAGCACGATGGCGCCGAACTTGTTCGACAGCGCCATGAGCAGGGTGCCGCGGATGCGCGCCTGCAGGTTCTCCTCGGTGGCATCTTCGGCACGCCCGGCGAATTCGGGGGCGAGCGCCGCCTTGAAAGCGTCGAACGGGGGCGCGATGGCGATCTCGTCGTAACGCACGCCCAGGCGCTCGGCCATGTCGCGCGCGTCGATCCAGCTGATGTCCGCGGTGTAGGGCGAGGGCATCATCACCGCGCGGACCCGGTCCGCCCCGAGGGCATCGACGGCGATGGCAAGCACCAGCGCCGAATCGATGCCGCCGGAGAGCCCCAGCAGCGCGCCGGGAAAGCGGTTCTTGCCGACGTAGTCGCGCACACCCATGACCAGCGCGCTCCACAGGTCGGACTCCGGCGCTGGGATGGGCGCCACATTTGCTACTATTTTGATAGCATCATTTTCAATGTTTACGGCGGCATGGAGCAGTTTTTCCTCGAACCCCGGAGCGCGGAAGCTCACGAAGCCGCCAGCGTCCAGGGCGAACGAGCGCCCCTCGAAGACGACTTCGTCCTGCCCGCCCACCAAGTGCGCGTAGACCAGCGGCAGGCCGGTTTCCGCCACGCGCTCGCGCATGATCTGCTCGCGCTCCGCGCTCTTGCCCAGGTGGAAGGGAGAGGCGTTCAGCGTGGCGAGCAGCTGGGCGCCCGCGTCGGCGGCCTGGCGCGCGGGGCCGGGGAACCAGGCGTCCTCGCAGATGAGCAGGCCGATGCGCACGCCCTGCACCTCGAACACGCAGGGCCCGCTGCCGGGCGTGAAGTAGCGGCGCTCGTCGAACACCGCGTAGTTGGGCAGCTCCTGCTTGGCGTAGGTCTGCTCGTTGCGCCCGCCGCGCAGCACGCTGGCGGCGTTGTGGCAGCACTCCCGTCCATCGACGATGCGGCGCCAGGGGTGGCCGACCACCACGGCCAGGCCGTCCAGGCCGGCCGTGGCCTCGGCGACCGAGTCCAGCGCCTGCTCGCAGGCATCCAGGAACGCCGGGCGCAGATAGAGGTCTTCGGCCGCATAGCCGCACAGGGCCAGTTCGGGGGTCAGCAGCAGGCCTGCGCCTTGCGCATGCGCATCGCGCGCGGCGGCGATGATCTTCTGGGCGTTGCCCTGGACATCGCCGACGATGAAGTTGAATTGCGCGATGCTGATGGCGAATGGCATGGAAAGCGGCAGGAAAGGACTCCGGCGATTATGTCATCCGGCTTTCAGCGCGCAGGGCAGCCCCGCGTTATCCCCGCACGCACTGGACAACTCTGTGGATAAGCCGTGGCCTGCGCTGTAGGGCGCGGGTAAACCCTTGTTTTCATTACAGATTTGTTGCAATGCCGCTTTTTTGGGCAGTGGATGGCTGGCGGTGGCCGGCGCCGATCCGGCGTCCCGGGGAGCCGCCTGTGGCCCGCCCGCACGGGCCCGCGGGCTTCCGCTTTTGCGCCATCATCGGCGGCACGGCCTGCCACCCGCCCGGCCCTGCGACCCTGAACGCCCCTCCCCACGGACCGACGCCTTGAGCCCCTCCAACGACTCCCCGGCTTTTTCCGACAGCCGCTACACGCTGCAATTGCACCCGTCGCCCGACGGCGTCGCGGCGCACGAGTGGGATGCCCTGCTCGCCGCCCAGGCCGAGCCGACGCCTTTCATGCGGCATGCCTATCTGGCGGCCCTGCATGCCAGCGGCAGCGCGGTGCCCGAGACCGGCTGGACGCCGGTGTTCTGCGCGCTGCGGCGGGACGGCGTGCTGGTGGGGGCCTGCGCCGTGTATGCCAAGCCGCACTCCTATGGGGAATACGTGTTCGACCACGCCTGGGCCCATGCGTACGCGCGCCACGGCGTGGAGTACTACCCGAAGGCGGTCGTCGCCGTGCCCTTCACGCCCGTGCCGGGTGCGCGGCTGCTGGCGGTGGATGCGCCTGCGCGGTCGGCACTCGTGCGGGCGCTGGTGCAGTGGTGCGAAGAGGCGGGGCTGTCTTCGCTGCACCTGCTGTTCACGGCGCCCGAGGACGTGGAGGCCGCGCGCGCCGAGGGGCTGATGCTGCGGCAGACGGTGCAGTTCCACTGGCAGAACGCCGCGCCGGGCAGCGGCGCCGCCTTCGGCACCTTCGACGATTTCCTGGCCACGCTCGCGCAGGACAAGCGCAAGAAGATCCGCCAGGAGCGCCGCCGCGTGGCCGATGCCGGCGTGGCGTTCCGCTGGGCGCGCGGCACGGACATCGCGGCGCAGGATTGGGATTTCTTCTACCGCTGCTACGAGCGCACCTACTGGGAGCACGGCAACCCGCCCTACCTCACGCGCGATTTTTTCCACCGCATGGCGCAGGACATGCCCGAGGCCTGGCTGCTGTTCATTGCGGAGCGCGAGGGCACGCCGATCGCCGGCAGCCTGATCGCACTCGGCGACAGCCCTGCCGGTGCCGTGGCCTACGGGCGCTACTGGGGCGCACTGGAGCGTGTGGACTGCCTGCATTTCGAGGCCTGCTACTACCAGCCGCTGGCGTGGTGCATCGCACACGGCGTGCGCCGCTTCGAGGGCGGAGCCCAGGGCGAGCACAAGATGGCCCGCGCGCTGATGCCCGTGGCCACCACCAGCGCGCACTGGCTGGCCCACCCGGGGTTCGCCGCGGCCGTGGACGACTTCCTGCAGCGCGAAGGGCGCGGCGTGGACGGCTACCTGCGCGAACTGGGCGAGCACAGCCCGTTCCGCGCACCGGGCAGCCCCGCGGCGCCAAAGTAGCTGCAAGCCCCTTTCAGCCGTGCCCGCCGGCCTCCGCGATGGCACGCTCCAGGGCATCCACGCAGGCGCGCAGCGGCGTGGACAGCGTCCGGCCTTCGAGCGACAGGATCTGCAACCGGCGCTGCCGGAGCACGGTGGCTTCTGCGAAGGGCCGGGCCACCACCGTGCCCTCGCGCACGCGGTGCGCGACGGTGAGCAACCCGGACAGCAGGATCTGCGGGCTGCGCAGCAGCGGCAGCATCACCGAAGAGAAATTGCTCACGAACACCGGGTGGTAGCGCAGCCCCTGGGCATTGCAGGCCAGGTCGAACAGCTGCCGCGCCGTCATGCCCGGGCTGCCGACCAGCAACGGATGGAGGACCACCTCCGCCAGCGCCACGCGCTCGGCGCCGGCCAGCGGGTGGTCGGGCGACATGGCGGCCAGGATCGGGGCGCGCGCGGAATGCTCCACGCGCAGGCCCGGCTCCGGCGCCACGGCGTACTTGAGGCCGATGTCGGCCTCGCCGCGCAGCAGCCACTGGCTCACCGCATCCGGTGCGCCCACCATCAGCTCGACCCGGCTGTCCGGCTGGGCGCGCCAGAAATCCCGCATGAAGGCGGGCATGAAGTCGGCGGCGAAGCCCTCCGTGCAGCACACCCGCACGCGCGCGGAGGTTTCCTGTCCGAGCTGGCGCACCTGGTCGAGCATCTGCTCGGCGTCCAGCACCGCATGCCGCAAGTGCGCCGCGAGCCGCTGGCCCGCCGCCGTGAGGGCCATGCCCCGCGCCTGCCGCTCGAACAGCGCCGTGCCGAAGCTGTCCTCCAGCTTGGCGATCTGGCGGCTGACCGCGGAGGGCGCGACGAACAGCCGCGCGGCGGCCTGGTTGACCGATCCGCTGCCGGCCACCTCCAGGAAATAGCGCACCGGAGTGCTGTGCAGAAAAGGCTGGGCCATGGCGGATGCGGTGGGGAAAAAAGAAGCGCGGCACCCGGACCCAAGCCCGGGGCGTGAAGCGCACATGCTCTCACGCATTGCCAAAAAGGCAATGGGTTGATGCCAAATCGGCACTTCCGGCAACGGCAAGATGGCCTTTTACTTGCAACGCAACCGTGAAAGGACACACCATGCACCGCCCCGATGCCATTGCGCTGGCCCACGCCTATTTCGACGACGGCCGCTTCTTCTCCGACCTGCAGCGGCGTGTGGCGTTGCGCACCGAAAGCGACATGGGACAGGCGCCCCCGTCGCTCGCGGCCTACCTGCACGAGGAATTGATGCCGCGCCTGTCCGCACTGGGTTTCCAGGGCACGGTGGTGCCCAATCCGCAGCCGCACGCCGGACCGTTCCTGATCGCGCGGCGCGTGGAAGACCCCGCGCTGCCCACGGTGCTGGCCTACGGCCACGGCGACGTCACCAGCGGCCAGGATGCGCTCTGGGACGAGGGCCTGGGCCCGTGGTCGCTGCGCTCGCGCGGCGACCGGCTCTACGGCCGGGGCACGGCCGACAACAAGGGGCAGCACAGCATCAACCTGGGCGCGCTCGCCGCGGTGCTGGAAGCCCGCAAGGGCCGGCTGGGCTACAACATGACGTGGCTGATCGAGATGGGCGAAGAGGCTGCGTCCCCTGGGCTGCATGCCGTCTGCACGGAATATCGGGAGGCCCTGCGCGCCGACCTGTTCCTGGCCAGCGACGGCCCGCGCGTGAGCGCCGGCCGTCCCACGCTGTTCCTGGGATCGCGCGGCGCGGTCAATTTCACGCTGCGCCTGCGCGAGCGGCCGCGCGCCTACCACTCGGGCAACTGGGGCGGCGTGCTGGCCAACCCCGCCACGCGGATCTGCCATGCGGTCGGCTCGATGGTGGATGCGCGCGGGCGCATCACCGTCGAGGGGCTGCGCCCGCCGCCGGTCTCGCCGGCCGTGCGCCAGGCGCTGGCCTCGATCTCCATCGGGGGCGGCGCGAACGACCCGGCCCTGTCGGCCGGATGGGGCGAGCCCGGGCTGTCCGCCGCCGAGCGGCTGATGGGCTGGAACACGCTGGAAGTGCTGGCCCTGGGCGCCGGCCAGCCGCAGCGCCCCGTGAACGCGATTCCCGGCGAAGCGGTGGCGCACTGCCAGTTGCGCTTCGTGGTGGGCACGCCCTGGCAGGCGCTCGAATCCACCGTGCGCGCACACCTGGATGCGCAGGGCTTCCCCGACGTGGAAGTGGGCATCACCCTCGCGGGCGCCGCCACGCGGCTCGACCCGGACCACCCGTGGGTGGACTGGGCGCGTGCCTCCATCGAGCGCAGCAGCGGCCAGTCGCCCGACGTGCTGCCCAACCTCGCAGGCTCGCTGCCCAACGACGTGTTCGCCGATCTGCTGGGCCTGCCCACGCTGTGGGTGCCCCACTCGTACCCGGCCTGCGCGCAGCATGCGCCCAACGAGCACCTGCTCGGATCGGTGGCACGCGAAGGCCTGGGCATCATGGCGGGCCTGTACTGGGACCTGGGCGAATCCGGAGGCGATGCGCCGCCCCCCTGGGCCCACGGGAGCGCCAGCGCCGAACGCCGGGAGCCGGCGGTGGCCTGAGCTGCCGCCAAGACTGCCTTTTCTTACCGATCTTTCCGATCCTCCGATCCCTCACCACCCCGACGCCATGGACACCGACCGCTGCCTTCCCCACTCCCTGACCGCACCGCTGCGCCGCCGCGCGTTCTCGCTCCTCGTGCTCGGCGCTGCCGCAGCGGCGGCGGCCGGGACGGGCACCGCCCGCGCCGAAGAGGCCTGGCCCGCCAGGCCGGTGCGGCTGGTCGTGCCGTTCCCGCCCGGCGGCGGTACCGACCTGGTCGCGCGGGCCCTCGGGCAGCGCCTGGGAGACCGCCTCCGCCAGCCCGTGGTGATCGACAACCGCCCCGGCGCCTCGACCGTGATCGGCACCGACGCCGTCGCCAAGGCGGCGCCGGACGGCTACACGCTGCTGCTGTCGGGCTCCACCAGCTATACGGTGAATCCGGCGCTGCGCAGCCGCATGCCCTATGACCCGGTGCGCGATCTCGCGCCCATCCTGATCGTGGCGCGCACGCCGCTCGTGCTGGTGGTGCGGGCGGAGCAGCCCTGGCGGTCGGTGGCCGACGTGGTGCAGGCGGCCAAGGCGCAGCCCGGCGGTATCCGCTACGCCAGCTTCGGCCCCGGCTCGGGCCCGCACCTCGCGGGCGAGCTGTTCGCGCTGGCCACGGGCGTGAAGCTGCAGGACGTGCCGTACAAGGGCAGCAGCCAGAGCACCCTGGCGGTGATCGGCGGAGAGATCGAGCTGGGCATCGACACGGTGGCCGCCGTGGCGCCGCATGTCCGGTCGGGCAAGCTGCGCGCGCTGGCCATCGTGGGCGCGTCGCGGTCGAGCCTGCTGCCCGAGGTGCCCACCATGGCCGAGCTGCGCTGGCCGGACGCCACCTTCGATGCGTGGTACGGCTTGGCCGCGCCGGCCCGCACGCCGCAGCCCGTCATCGCCCGGCTCGCGCGCGAGGTGGAAGCCGCCCTCGCCGACCCGGCGCTGCAGGCGCAGCTGCGCGCCCAGGGCATGGAGCCGGCCGCCATCGGCGCGGCGGCCTTCCGCCAGCAGATGGATTCAGAGATCGGCCGCTACCGGGCACTCGCGCACCGAGCAGGCATCGTGGTCGAGTGACGCACCGCCGGCAGCCCGCACTGCCGGACTTCAAGCGTTTGATGCTCCATGCCGCCGGATCCATTGAATAGTTTGCTATATTTTCAATAGCAAACGGGCCCTTGCGGGCCCGTGGGTGCCGACGGCGCAGTGGCGCGTCAGGGCGTGGCGACCGAGCGCACCAGGCCCATTTCGGAGCTGCTCAGCAGCGATTCGATGTCCATCACGATGAGCATGCGCTCGCCCAGCGTGGCGATGCCGGTGACGAAGGCGGAATCCACCTGGCCCTGGAACTGCGGCGCGGGGCGGATCGCATCGCGGGAGAGTTCCACCACGTCGGCCACGGCATCCACGACCGCGCCGAGGACGGTGCCCCCCACGTTCAGGATGATGACCACGGTGAAATCGGTGTACTCGGCGCTGGCGCAATGCAGCTTCAGGCGCAGGTCGACGATGGGGACGATCACGCCGCGCAGATCGATCACGCCCTTGATGAACTCGGGGGCGTGGGCCATGCGCGTGGGCTGCTCGTAGGAGCGGATTTCCTGCACGCGCAGGATGTCGATGCCGTATTCCTCCTGGCCCAGGCGGAACGTCAGGTACTCGGCGGGCGGATTGGCGGCGGCGTTGGCACCCGAGCGGTGGTGCGCGGCGGACGGAGTGGACAGCATGGCGGATCCTTTATGAAGCGGTGCACAGGCGCTGCCGGACGCGGCAATCCGGCAAAACCTGCGCATTGTGCGGGCAGCATAGCAGCGCGCCCGTTACTTGTGGTGACATTTATGCATTTTCCGCACGGTCCGCCGGGGCACGCCGTTGCGCTTTCGCACCGCCCGCCGCGCCCCCGCGGATCAGGCCGGCAGCAGCGTCACGCCGGTCTTGGCCTGCAGCGCCTCGAAGCTCACGTCGGGCGCCAGCTCGACCACCTGGAGGCCGCCCGGCATCACGTCCAGCACGGCAAGGTCCGTGATGATGCGGTCCACCACGGCCACGCCCGTCAGCGGCAACGTGCACTCGGGCAGGATCTTCAGGTCTTCGGTGCCGTCCTTCTTGCGGGCCACATGCTCCATGAGCACGATCACGCGCTTGACGCCGGCCACCAGGTCCATGGCGCCGCCCATGCCCTTGACCATCTTGCCGGGGATCATCCAGTTGGCGAGGTCGCCCTTCTCGCTCACCTGCATGGCGCCGAGGATCGACAGGTTGATCTTGCCGCCGCGGATCATCGCGAACGACTGGTCGCTGCCGAAGATGGACGAGCCCGGGATCGTGGTCACCGTCTGCTTGCCGGCGTTGATCAGGTCGGCGTCCACCGCGTCTTCGGTCGGGAACGCGCCGATGCCCAGCATCCCGTTCTCGGACTGCAGCCACACCTCCTTGTCGCCCGTGTGGTTGGCCACGAGCGTCGGGATGCCGATACCGAGGTTCACATAGAAGCCGTCTTCCAGCTCCTGCGCCGCGCGCGCGGCCATCTGGTCTTGGGTCCAGGGCATGTCTCAGGCTCCTTGATGTTTGTTGGCCGGCACCGTGGGCACGGGCACTTCGCTGCTGGCGGCCGCCTGGGCGATGACGGCCTGCGCTTCCACCTTGGCAGCGACGGGGTCCACGGGCGCCGCGGCGCTCACGGTGCGCTTCTCGATGCGCTTTTCGGGGGTCGGGTTGTGGACGATGCGGTGCACGTAGATGCCCGGCAGGTGCACGTCGTCGGGGGCGATCTCGCCGGTCTCGACGATCTCCTCGACCTCCACGATGCAGACCTTGCCGGCCGTGGCGGCCGCGGGGTTGAAGTTGCGCGCCGTGAGGCGGAACTGCAGGTTGCCCGACTTGTCGGCGCGGTGCGCCTTGACCAGCGCCACATCGGGCACCAGCGAGCGTTCCATCACGTAGGTCTCGCCGTCGAACTCGCGCAGTTCCTTGCCTTCGGCCACCATGGTGCCCACGCCGGTCTTGGTGAAGAAGGCCGGGATGCCCGCGCCTCCGGCGCGCAGCTTCTCGGCCAGCGTGCCCTGCGGCGTGAACTCCAGCTCCAGCTCGCCCGCGAGGTACTGGCGCTCGAATTCCTTGTTCTCGCCCACGTAGGACGAGATCATCTTCCGGATCTGCCGCGTCTCCAGCAGCTTGCCCAGGCCGAAGCCGTCGACCCCGGCGTTGTTGGAGATCACCGTGAGCCCCCTGGCGCCGGAATCGCGCAACGCATCGATGAGCGCCTCGGGAATGCCGCACAGGCCGAAGCCGCCCACGGCCAGCATCTGGCCGTCCGCCACGACGCCCTTGAGCGCCGCAGCCGCGGAAGGAAATATCTTGTTCACACCCGTCTCCTCAGTTGGAAGGTTCACGAATTTTCTGGCCATCGCGGCCGGCGGTGACGGCGTTCGCGCCGCACCGGCCGGCCACCGCGCAGATGCCTGGCGCGCTCTACGATACTACGTACCTTCATAGGTAGTTTTTCGTAGAGAGTTGCCCCGAGCATGGACATCGATTACCGCCTCGCCTTCGACATGGCCCCCGTGGGCCTCGTGCTGTCGCGCAACCGCACCATGGTGGATTGCAACCGCCATGTCTGCGAGATGTTCGGCGCATCGCGCGAACTGCTGATCGGCCAGTCGTTCCGCATTCTGTACCCCAGCGCGGACGAGTACGAGCGCCTGGGCAAGCGCATGGAACCCATCCTGAACGCCCGCGGCCACTATGCCGACAACCGCATCATGAAGCGCGCGAACGGCGAGGTGTTCTGGTGCCACGTCTCGGGCCGGGCGCTGAACCGCGAGGCGCCGCACGAGTCGGGCATCTGGAGCTTCGAAGACCTCAGCTCGCAGCGGCCCGTGAAGGCCGAACTCACGGGCCGCGAGCGCGAGGTGGCCGCGCGCCTGCTGGAGGGGCTGACCTCCAAGGAGATCGGCCGGGCACTCGACATCAGCCACCGCACGGTGGAGATCTACCGCGCCCGGCTGATGCGCAAGTACGCTGCATCGACCGCGGCCGACCTGGTGCAGAAGCTCATGGCCGGGTAGGTACCGCGGCGAAGGCCGGCGCAGCAAACGCTAACACTTGCTTGCACCTGGGCTCCCTGGGTGGGGTTACGCCACCCCGACGTCGGCAGATACCGTTCGCGGCTTCGATTCCGACATCCACCTCCCATGCCCACTCCCCACCACTCCCTTCGCACGGCGGCATTCGCCGCATTCGCCGCGTTCGCCGCTGCCTCCCTGACCGCCTGCGGCGGAGGTGGTGGCGGTGACGCGGTCGCCACGCCGGGCAATCCCTCGACTCCCGCACCCTCTCCTGCGCCGTCGCCCGCGCCCTCTCCTGCGCCCAGCCCGGCGCCTTCGCCCGCGCCGTCCGCCGGCAGCTCGGCCGACTGCTACAACGCCGCCGACTACAACGAAGGCACCGAGTTGGTCGAAGAAGGCATCACGAAGATGGAAGGCCAGCCCGACCTCGCCACCGTCAGCACCAGGACGACCGGCGGCCGGCAGGATTTTGCCGGTGCGAAGCCGGTGATGTTCATCCCCAAATCCACCGGTTCGCTGGGCGAGAACCGGGAGTTCCGCGATCTGGTGAACGGCCGTGAACTGGCCTACGGCGTGGTCTCCGACACGTCCACGCAGGTGCTGACCCAGGTCTACGATCCGCCGGTGTCCACGCCGCTGGACATGCAGCCCGGGCAGACCGTCAACCGCGACCACAGCCGGCAGACCACCGTCACGCCCAAGAACGGCACCGCCGCCTCGTCCTTCAGAGAGGCCGTGACCGACCAGTTCACCTATACCGGACGCGAAACGCTGCAGACCGCGATGGGCACGCTGAATGTCTGCAAATTCAACAACGATGTGACCTCCGTGGGCCCCGTCGCCAACGCCGTGGCCAACTTCCAGCTGTGGGTGGTGGCCGATGGCCCGTACCGCGGGCGCACCGTCAAGATCGCAACATCGTCTTCCAACGGCAAGCCTTCCACGTACGAAGTGACGCGGATCACCTATACGCCCAAGTGAGCCACGCGGGGCGGCAGGCCCAAGCGCCCGCGCCCCTTCGCTTCAGTGCAGCTTGAGGCGCCCGGACACGCGCTGCTGCAGCAGCCGCGCCAGGGCCAGCACCGCCGTCTTGCCCACGCCGAGGATGGCGCGGTGGTGGTTCAGGTGCAGCGACATGTACATCCACTTCGCGATCAGGCCCTCGACGAAGAAGTTGCGCCCTGCCAGGCCGCCCATGAGGTTGCCCACGCCCTTGTTGTCGCCCAGCGAGACCAGCGAGCCGAAGTCGCGGTAGGCGAAGGGCTCGGCGATCTCGTGCTCGCGCAGCATCGCGGAGAGCACGCGCGCCAGGTATTCGGCCTGCTGGTGCGCGGCCTGCGCACGCGCGGGCACCAGCTTGCCGTCCACCCAGGGGCACGCGGCGCAGTCGCCGAAGGCGTAGATGCCCGGCACCGAGGTGCGCAGCCGGTCGTCCACGACGAACTGGTTGAGGCCGTTCACTGCCAGTCCCATGCGGCCGTTGGTGTCTGCGGCCTTGATGCCGGCCGCCCAGACGATCATCTCGGCCGGCACGTTGCCTGCGGGCGTGACGAGTTCGCCGCGGCGGATTTCTGTCACGCGCGTGCCCGTGCGGACCTGCACCTGCTTGCGCTGCAGGGCGACGGCGGCCTGGGCGGAGATCTTCTCGGGCAAACCGCCCAGGATGCGCGGGCCGCCTTCGACCAGCGTGATGTCGAGGCGAAATCGCTGGCTGCTGCCCAGGCTCTCCTGGATCTCGGCGTAGGCCTCCAGCAGTTCCGCCGACAGCTCCACCCCGGTGGCCCCGCCCCCCACGATGGCCACGCCCAGCGAGCGGCTCTCGGAGAACGCGGCGCGCGCGCAGGCGGCCAGCCAGTCGGCATGGAAGCGCTGCGCATCGCGCACGTTCTCCAGCAGGTAGGCATGCTCGATGCCCGGCGTGCCGAAGGAGTTGGAGCCGCTGCCGATCGCCAGCACCAGCCGCGTGAAGCTGACCACGCGCTGCGGCACGATGATCTCGCCCTCGGCATCGCGGATCTCCGACAGCGTGATCATCTTGCGGGCGCCGTCCAGCGCTGCCAGCTCGCCCATCGAATAGCTGAAATGGTTGCGCCGCGCGAGCACCGTGTACGAAAGGCCCTCCTGGTGGGCATCGAGCGTGCCGGCCGCCACTTCGTGCAGCGTGGGCTTCCAGATGTGGAAGGGGCTGCGGTCCACCAGCAGAATGCGCTCGCGGCCCAGGCGCTGGCCCAGGCCCCGCCCCAGCCGGGCCGCCAGTTCCAGGCCGCCGGCCCCGCCCCCTACGATCACGATATCGAAGTGCATGCGTCACCTTTCGTTTGCGTTGCGTCAAGTGTATGCATGCGCGCCCTCCGGCTCGGTAAAAACCCGAAGTTCCGCCCCGGCGATGGCGGCAGGCGCGGCCGCCGCCCGCACCTCAGGAGAGCGGCGCGGCGCGGTGGACCGGCAGGCCCGCCGCGGACATCGGGGCGTGCAGGATCTGCCCGTGGGTGGAGTCGGTCACGAACAGCCCGCGCCGTCCCGGGCCGCCGAAGGCCAGGTTGGTGGTGGAGCTGCCGGGCACGCCGCGCAGCACCTCCACCGGCTCGGCACGGCCGTTCAGCACCCACACCACGCCCAGGCCCGGGTTGGCCACGAGCACGCGGCCCTCGGCGTCCACGGCCAGCCCGTCCGGGCCGCTCGGGCCATACGAGGTGAAGAACTGGCCCACCTTGGCGACGCTGCCGTCCGGCAGCAGCGGCACGCGCCACACGCAGTTGCCGCGCGTGGCGGCCAGGTACAGCACGCGGCCGTCGGGCGAGAGCGCCACGCCGTTGGGGCTGGGCACGTTGGCCAGCAGCAGGTCGAGCTGGCCGCTCGGCCGCAGCCGGTAGAGCCGGCCGCTCGGGTCGTGCAGGCCGCTCTGGCCCTGGTCGGTGAAGTAGAGGTTGCCTTCGGCGTCGAAGGTCAGGTCGTTCACGCCCTTGAAACGCTCGCTGTTGCGCCGCTCCAGGAACGGGGTAACGGTGCCGCTGGGCACGTGCAGCCGCACGAGGCCGTTCTTGTAATCGGCGATGAGCAGCGTGTCGGCATCGAGGAACTTCATGCCGTTGGGTTCGCCGCCGTACTCCGCCACCAGGCTCCATGCGCCCTGCGGGTCGATGCGGAAGATGCGGCCCCAGGGAATGTCGGCGACGTAGAGGTTGCCGGCGCCATCGAACACCGGGCCCTCCAGGAACGAGTCGGTGACCGTGCCGCCGCGGTTGGCGTCGGCCCACTCGCTGCGCTCGCGGCGGCGGTAGGCTTCGGGCAGGGAGGTGAAGGGCTCCAGCGGGCGGATCTGCGGGGCTTCGAGCAGGAACATGGAGTCTCGGCTTTCTTTGCTTGGGGCGGGATTGCGGGGCGATGCGTCAAGCGGCTCCCAGCGGTGCGTCGGGCGCATCGAAGCCGTAGAGCCGCGCGGGGTTGCGCACGAGGATGCCATCCATCGCCGCGTCCGAGCCGGCCCAATCGCGCAGCAGGTCGAGCAGATCGGCATCGTTCACCGTGCCGGGCGCCTCGGTGGTGTGGGGCCAGTCGCTGCCCCACACCAGCCGCTCGGGCGCGGCCTGCACCAGCGCGCGGCCCAACGGCAGGGTGTCGGCATAGCGGCCCGCGCCGTGCACGGTGGACCGCATGTAGGCACCCGAGAGCTTCACCCAGGTGTTGCCGCCGTCCAGCAGCCCGAGCAGCACGCGCCAGGCGGGCCCGCAGGCGCCCCCGGCCGGATCGATGCGGCCCAGGTGGTCGATCACGAGCGGCACTGGCAGCGTGCGCAGCAGGGGCGCGAGCGCCACGATCTGCTCCGGGTGGGCGAAGACCTGGAGGTGCCAGCCGAACCGCGCCGCCTTGCGCGCCAGCGTGGCCAGCATCGCCGGGGTGGTCTCGCCCCAGGACTGGGGCGAAACGAAATTCACGCGCAGCCCCCGCACGCGGCGGGCGTGCAGGCGGTCCAGCTCGGCATCGGTGGCGCCCTCGCCCACCACGGCCACGCCGCGCGCGCTGTCGCCCAGCTGGTCCAGCGCATCGAGGGTGCAGGCGTTGTCGGTGCCGTAGGTGGACGGCGTGACGACCACCGCGCGCGCGGTGCCCAGTCGCCGCTGCAGCCGCCGGTAGGCGGCCACGGGTGCGTCGGGCGGTGTGCGCGGCCAGTGCGGCGACGGCGCGAAGCGCGCGTCGAAGGCGTGCATGTGGCTGTCGCAGGCCAGCGGCGGCAGCGCGCGCGCCGGCCGGTTCATCCCCGCTGAATGCGGCACCGGTGCCCGGGTCGGATCGGGAGCCATGCCGCGGTCAGTCGAGCTGGATGCCGCCCTGGCGCACCACGGCGCCCCACTTGGCGTCTTCCTTCTTGAGGAATTCGGCAAACTCGGCGGGCGTGGACCCGATGGGCCGGGCGCCCAGGTCGGAGAGGCGCTGCTTCACCTCGTCTTCGTTCAGCACTTCGGCCAGCGCCTTGTGCAGCTGCGCCGCCACGGGCGCGGGCGTGCCGGCCGGCAGCAGCACGCCGTTCCATTCGTACGCCTCGTAGCCGGGCACGGCCGCCTCGGCCACGGTGGGCACGTCGGGCAGGCGCGCAGAGCGCTCGGGCGAGGAGATCGCCAGCGCCCGCAACTTGCCGCCGGACACCAGCGGGTACGTGGCCGCGATGGTGCCGAACATGAAATCCACCTGCCCGCCCATCACGTCGGCGATTGCCGGGCCGCCGCTCTTGTAGGGCACGTGCACCATGTCGAGCTGCAGGCGCTGGCGGAACAGCTCGGCCGCCAGCCGCTGCACCGTGCCGCTGCCGCCGGAAGCGAAGTTGAGCTTGCCGGGCTGCGCCTTGGCGCGCGCCACGAGGTCGTTCACCGTCTTGAAGGGCGAATCGGCCTTGACGATCAGCACATTGGGCGCCAGCAGCACCAGCGACAGCGGCTGCAGGGCGTTGGCCGCATACGGCATCTTCGCGAACAGGTGCGGATTGATGGAATACGGCGTGGCGTCGTAGAGCATGGTGTAGCCGTCCGCCGGCGCCTTGGCCACGAAGGCCGCCCCGATCGTGCCGCTCGCGCCGGGTTTGTTGTCCACGATCACCGAGGTGCCAAGCTTCGTGCCCATGCCGCTCGCCAGCACGCGCGCCACCGCATCGGCCGCGCCGCCGGGCGCGTAGGGCACGACGATGGTGATCGTGCGCTCGGGGAACGCGGCGTGTGCCGCGGCGCCGGCCAGTACGCAGGCGGCGGCCAGCAGTCCGCGGGCGA
This sequence comes from Acidovorax sp. NCPPB 4044, assembly GCF_028069655.1. Taxonomy (NCBI): domain Bacteria; kingdom Pseudomonadati; phylum Pseudomonadota; class Betaproteobacteria; order Burkholderiales; family Comamonadaceae; genus Acidovorax; species Acidovorax sp. NCPPB 4044. The sequence goes on along the minus strand of NZ_JAMCOS010000001.1, from coordinate 1,823,099 downwards.
AGGTCTTGAAGGGGTGGGTGCGCATGGTTGTCTGTCTCCAGGAAAAAAGGTTCGGCGATGCGGGGCGGGCCCCGGTCGTTCAGTCGGCCTGCAGGCCGAGTTCCCGTGCGATGCGGGTATGGGCCTCGGTCTCTTCGCGCACCTGCCGGACGAAAGGCTCGCCGCAGCGCAGCGATGCTTCCATCCCCAGGCCGCGCAGCTTCTCGGCGGTGGCTTCGCTGCGCGCGAACGCCGTGGCGGCGCGCTCCAGCGTCTGCACGATGGCGGGCGGCGTGCCCGCAGGGGCCAGCACGCCGTACCACGCATCGGCGGAGAAATCCTTGCCGCCCGCCTGCGCGAAGGTGGGCACGCCGGGCAGCAGGGCCGAGCGCCGCGGCGACGCCACGGCCAGCGCCGTGAGCTTGCCGCCCTGGACCTGCGGCAGCACCGAGCCCAACGTGGCGAAGGAGCTGTCCACCTGCCCGCCCATCAGGTCGGTGACCACGGGCGCGGCGCCCTTGTAGGGCACGTGGTTGAGCCGCAGCCCGTTGGCCCGGGCGAACATCTCGGTGGCGAAATGGCCCGAGCTGCCCACGCCGGCCGATCCGGCGGTGGTGCGCCCCGGCGCCTGGCGCGCCCGGTCCAGGAATTCGGGCAGCGAACGCACGGGCAACGACGGCCCCACGACCAGCACCGTCGGGCTGGTGGCCACCGTGCACAGCGGCAGGAAGGATTTGACGGCATCGAACTTCACGCGCGTGCTGTAGAGCGCCGGGATCATCGTGTGGTTGATGGCGCCGAACAGCAGCGTGTAGCCGTCGGCCGGTGCGCCGGCCACGGCCTGCGCCGCGAGGATGGTGTTGGCGCCGGGCTTGTTGTCCACCACGAAGGGCTGGCCGAGCGTGCGGCCGGCCTGCTCCGCGAACGCGCGGGCCACCACGTCGGTCGGCCCGCCCGCGGCAAAGCCCACCACCAGGCGCACGGGCCGGGCCGGATAGCCGTCCGCCTGTGCGAAAGCCGCGCCACTTGCTATCAAAACAATAGCTATCGAGGTCCATTTTCCGGCGACATGGAGGCGATATGGCTTGAACATTTCTGTGTGTCTCCTTTTTTCTTGTATCGGGCAGCCCGCGGCGCCTGGCTCATGCCGTGGGCAGGGCCGCGCGGCTGCGGCCGAGCACGTCGAGCAGGTTCTTCGCGGCGCCCACGCCCATGTTCACGTAGGCATCGCCCGTCACGCCGCCGATGTGGGGGCTCAGGATGAAGCGTTTCTCGCCCTGGAACGGGTGGCCCGCGACCATGGGCTCGACCGCGAAACTGTCCAGGCCCGCCGCCATCACCTGGCCCGAGCGCACCGCCGCCAGCAGCGCGGCTTCGTCGATCAGCCCGCCGCGCGCCGTGTTGACCACGATCACGCCGCGCCTGCACTGCGCCAGCGTGCCGGCGTTCAGCATGCCGCGGTTCTCGTCGGTGAGCGGACAGTGCAGCGAGATCGCATCCGATTCGCGCCAGATCGTGGCCAGGTCCACGCTCTGCACGGAGTCCGGCAGGTTCTTCGCAAAAGGATCGAAGCCGATCACGCGCATGCCGAGCGCATCGGCCATCTTCGCGAAGCGCAGGCCGATGGCGCCCAGGCCCACCAGCCCCACGGTGCGCCCGCCCAGCTCCAGGCTCTTGTGCGTGGCCTTGTCCCAGTGGCCGGCGTGCATGCGCGCGTCCAGTTCCACTACCGACTTGGCGCAGGCCAGCAGCAGCGCCAGCGCCTGCTCGGCCACGGCGGCGGCATTCGCTCCCACCGCCGCCACCACTTCGATGCCCCGCGCCTTCGCGGCCGCCTTGTCGATGGTGTCGGTGCCGCTGCCGTGCTTGGAGATCACCTTGAGCGACGGCGCGGCATCCATGGTGGCCGCGCCCACCTTGCCGTAGCGCACGATGATGGCCACCGGGTCGTGCTGGCGGCACAGCGCCACGAGGTCCGCCTCGGTGGGTGCCTTGCCGGCATACACGACCTCGAAATCCTGGAGCAGGTCCAGCGCCTGCCGGGCCAGGTCGGCGCCGGTCACGAGGATGGCGGGGGCGCTCACAGCGACTCTCCTTCCTTGAGCATGCCGGCGGCGCGCAGCGCGGCGGGCAGCCACTTGGACGCCGTGTCGCCGCGGGCGATGGCCTCGATGCGGGCGGCCTCGTCGGCCACCTTCCGGTCGGCCAGGGCCAGCATGGCCGGGGCCTTCGCACGCTCGATCACGACCACGCCGTCGGCATCGCCCACCACCAGGTCGCCCGGGTTCACCACGGCGCCACCGGCCGAGATCGGGTGGTTGATGCGGCCGGGCACGTACTTGGTGGGCCCGGCGGGATTGAAGCCGGCGCTGAACACCGGGAAGTCCAGCTCCAGGATCTCCAGCTTGTCGCGGATGGCCGCGTCCACGATCACGCCGGCGAGCCCGCGCTTCTTGCAGGCGCTCAGCATCAGCGTGCCCATGAGCGCCGCGGTCCGGTCGCCCTTGCCGTCGATCACCAGCACGTCGCCGGGCTGGGCGAGCGCGATGGCGGCGTGGACCATGAGGTTGTCGCCGGGGCGCACCTCGACGGTGAAGGCCGGGCCCGCCACCTTCATGCTCTGGTGCACGGGCGAGACCCGGCCATGCAGGGTGCCGCGGCGGCCGGCCACGTCGGCGAGGATGGCTGCCTGGAAGGTAGCGGCCCGGGCGACGACGTCGGCGCTCACGCGCTCGATGTCACGGATGATTTCGGGAAGTGCGTTCATGGTGGTGCGTTGCGTTGCGGGTGGAAAAGGGAATCCCTGCGGTGCCGGCAGGAGGGATTGGCGGGGCCGTCAGTCGGCCTTGATGTTTCCGGCCTGGATCACCCGGGCCCACTGGGCGGAATCGGCCTTCTGCAGGTCGCCCAGTTGCCGCGGTGTGCCGCCGACCAGCGTGATGCCGAGCTTGCCGGCCAGCGCGGCCACGGCCGGGTCCTTCAGTGCCTGGTTGATCTCCTGGTTCAGGCGCTGCACGACGGGCGCCGGCGTCCTGGCGGGCGCGAAGACCGCCTGCCACTGCTCGACCACGAAATCGGCCACGCCCGCCTCGGCCATCGTGGGCACCGCGGGCAGCGCGTTCAGGCGCTGCGCGGAGGTGACGGCGAGCGCGCGCAGCTTGCCCGACTGCACGTGCGGCAGCGCGGCGGCGGCGGGCGCGAACATGAACTGCACCTGCTCGGCCAGCGTGTCCTGCAGCGCCGGGGTGTCGCCCTTGTAGGGGATGTGGATGAACCGGGCGCCGGTCTTCTGCTGCAGCAGCGCGCCCTGCATCTGCAGGATCGTGCCGTTGCCGCCCGAGGCGAAAGCCAGCTTGCCCGGGTCGGCCTTGGCCGCGGCCAGCAGGTCGGCCACCGCCCTGAAAGGCTGGTTCGCGCCCACGACCAGGATGTGCGGGATCGTGCCGAGGATCGCCACCGGCTCGAAGCCCGCGATGGGGTCGTACGGCAGCTTGCCCATGAGGTGCGGCGCGATCGCCTGCGGGCCGATGGACGTGCCCAGCAGCGTGGTGCCGTCCGGCGCGGCCTTGGCCACGAAGGCCGCGCCGATGGTGCCCGTGGCGCCGGCCTTGTTGTCCACGATCACCGTGGTGCCCAGGGCCGCGCCCACGCGCTGCGCGATGTTGCGGCCCAGCACGTCGGTGCTGCCGCCCGGCGGGTACGGCACCACCCAGGTGATGACCTTGCCGGCGGGCCACTCGCCCTGGGCCATCGCCGGAGCGGTGGGCGCCGCGCCCAGCAGCGCGGCGCCGGCAGCGGCAATCAGCCCGCGGCGGGAGAGCCCGGAAGCAGAAGGGGAAGCGGCAGGTGCAGCCATGGTCTCGTCTCTCGGTGAAGAGGGTTCAGGAAAGGGAAAGCGGCGCGAAGCCGTAGAGCGCGGCCGGGTTGTCCACCAGCACGCGCCGCAGCGTTGCGGCACCGCCCGCGACAGCCGCCCAGTCGGCGAGGCGGTCCACCTGCCGTGCGTCGTCCGGAAGGGGCTGCTCGCCGGCCGTGGCCGTGGCGTGGGGCCAGTCGCTGCCCCACAGCACGCGCCCGGGCGCGCAGCGCAGATAACTGGCGGCCAGCGCGTCGAGTGCCGGGTCTTCCACGGAGCGGTGCTCGCTCACGAGGTAGCCACCGGACAGCTTGACCCACGCCTGCCCGCGCTCCAGCAGGCCGAGCAACACGGCGTGGGCTGGGTGGCGCCCCGCGAGCGCGGGCGGGATGCGGCCGAAATGGTCGAACACCAGCGGCACCGGCAGCGCGCGCAGCACGCCGGCCTGCGCGGCCAGCAGGTCGGGCGCCATCAGCAACTGCAGGTGCCAGCCGAGCGGCGCGATGCGCTCGGCCAGCGGGGCCAGCGACTGCGCCGTGCCCGAGACGCCGAGCGAGAGGTTCAGCCGCACGCCGCGCACACCGGCCGCGTGCAGGCGCTGCAGTTCGGCGTCGCCCTCGCTGCCGTCGATCACGGCCACGCCGCGCGCCGCTGCGCCGAGCGCGGCCAGCCCTTCGAGCATGCAGCGGTTGTCGGTGCCGTAGGTGGACGGCGTGACCAACACCGTGCGCGCGGTGCCGATGCGCCGCTGCAGCGCGCGCAGATCCTGCGCCGAGGCGTCGGGCGGCCGCAGCCGGGCGCCCGGCGCGGCCGGGAAGCGGCCGTCATAGACGTGCGCATGGCAGTCGCAGGCCCCTGCCGGCAGCGGCGTGCGCGGCGCGGCGGTGCCGGCGGAAAAGCGCACGGGCACGGCGGAGCTGTCGCGTGGCAGAGCGGACATCGTCGGAGAGCAGCGAGGGATGGCGGGGGGGCTGCCGTCAGTCCAGGCTGGCGCCGGAGTCCTTGACGATCCTGGCCCAGCGGGGCACTTCGGCCTTGAGCAGCGCGCCGAACTTCTCGGGCGTGCCGCCCAGCACGTCGCCGCCCTCGGAGCGCAGCTTCTCGGCCACATCGGGCTGGGCCAGCGCCTGGTTGATGGCCTTGTTGAGCTGTTGCACGATGGGTGCCGGCGTGCCCGCAGGGGCCAGCACGCCGAACCACGAAGCGGCCTCGAAATCCTTGTAGCCGGACTCGGCCAGCGTGGGCGTCTGCGGCAGTTGGTCGGAGCGCTTGAGCGAGGTGATCATGACCGCGCGCAGCTTGCCGTTGCGCACCTGGCCGAGCAGCGTCGGCACGGCCGACATGTAGAGATCGATCTGACCGCCCACCAGGTCGGTCATGGCCTGCGATGCGCCCTTGTAGGGCACGTGGCGCAGCTTGATGCCGGCGGCGTTCTCGGCCAGCTCGCCCGCCAGGTGGGCCACCGTGCCGTTGCCCGAATAGCCCAGCGTAATGCCGTCGGGCCTGGCCTTGGCGGCGGCCACCACGTCGGCGAAGGTCTTGTAGGGCGAATTGGCGGGCGCGGCCATCACGATCGGCGCAGAGGACACCAGCGCCACGGGCACGAGGTCCTTCAGCGGGTCGTACGGAAGCTTGGCATAGAGCGAAGGATTGATCGCGAGGTTGCTCGTCTGGCCCATCACGAGGGTATAGCCGTCGGGCGCCGACTTCGCGGCCGCGTCCACGCCCAGGTTGCCGCCAGCGCCGGGGCGGTTGTCCACCACCACGTTCCAGCGGTTCTGGTCGGCCAGTTTCTGCGCCACGGTGCGGGCGATCATGTCGGTGCCGCCGCCCGGCGGGAAGGGCACGATGAGCCGGATCGGCTTGGCCGGCCATGCGGCCTGCGCGGCGGCGCCGGTGGCAAAAGTGGCTGCGGCCACGCAGCCGATCAGCAGCGCGCCGAGGCGCGGAAGGGCGGAACGCGTGTGCGTCAGGAAAGGCATGTCGTTGTCTCCGTCGTTGTGTTCTTGCCGCCGTGGCGTGCAGCCCGGCCTGGAACGCACTGTAGAAAAACGTTTCGCTCCATACAATGCCGTTTCGCACAACACAACGCATACCACCATGAGCAACCGCCGCCCTCCGCCAGCCCCGCCCTCCACGGTGGACGCCACCGGCCGATCCGCGCCGCCACCGGCGCGGCCGCCCGACCCGCCGGTTGCAGGGCGCGATGGTGGCGTGACCGCCGTCACGCGGGCCCTGCAGGTGCTGGCCGCCTTCGCGCTGGGCGAATCGCACCTGTCGCTGGCCGAGCTGAGCCGCCGCTGCGCGCTGCACAAGACCACCGTGCTGCGGCTGGCGCGCACGCTGGCGCAGTCCGGCTACCTGGTGCAGCGGGAGGACGGCGACTGGCGGCTGGGCCCCGCGGCAGGCTGGCTGGGTGCGCGCTACCAGGCAGGCTTCGACGTGCAGAACGTGCTGGAGCCCGCCCTGCGCGCGCTCACCCAGGCCAGCGGCGAGAGCGCGGCCTTCTATGTGCGCGAAGGGGACGTCCGCACCTGCCTCGTGCGCGTGGAGGGCCCGCAGGCGCTGCGCCACCATGCGCGGATGGGCGAAGGGCTGCCGCTGGACAAAGGCTCCCCGGGCCGCGTGATCCTCGCGTTCTCGGGCGCGCCCGGCGCGGACTACGAGCAGATCCGCCAGCGCGGCTACCACTGGTCCATCGGCGAGCGCGAACAGGGCGTGGCCACCGTGTCCGCCCCCGTGTTCGGGCTGCACTGGCGGCTGCTCGGCTCGGTGTGTATTTCGGGGCCCGCCTCGCGGCTGCCGCCGGACAAGCTCGAGTCCCTGGCGCAGACCGTGGTCTCGGCAGCCACCCAGCTCTCGTATGCCCTCGCGGGCAGCGCCGCCACGCCGGCGCCGCTGGCCACGCGCGCGAGCCACTGGCATCCGTGATACCGTTTTTCCGGCACCGCCCATTCCAACGACGAAAGGAGACAACGCCCGTGAGCCGCTACCCCCTCCCCGAAATCCACACGCTGCCCGAAGACATCCAGGCCCGCATCCGCGAAGTGCAGGAAAAGGCCGGCTTCGTGCCCAATGTCTTCGTCGCCTTCGCGCGCCGCCCTGCCGAATGGCGCGCCTTCTTCGCCTACCACGACGCGCTCATGCTCAAGGAGGAAGGCTCCCTCACCAAGGGCGAGCGCGAGATGATCGTGACCGCCACCAGCGCGGCCAACCAGTGCCTCTACTGCGTGGTGGCGCACGGCGCGATCCTGCGCATCTACGAGAAGAAGCCCTTCGTGGCCGACCAGGTGGCCGTGAACCACCGCAAGGCCGACATCAGCCCGCGCCAGCGCGCCATGCTGGACTTCGCGATGAAGGTCTGCCAGCGCTCGCACGAGATCGACGACGCCGACTTCACCGCGCTGCACGCGCACGGCTTCGACGACGAGGACATCTGGGACATCGCGGCCATCACGGCGTTCTTCGGCCTCTCCAACCGCATGGCGAGTTTCGCGGGCATGCAACCCAACCCCGAGTTCTACCTGATGGGCCGGGTGCCGCGCGAACGCTGACCACGACCGTTGACCGGATGGGCACGGCTCATCCATACTCACGCCGCGCGACAGGGCCCCCAGAAGGCCCGGCGCAAGACACCGCATACATCGAGGGAGGAAATCCATGGAACCCGTGCTCCGCAGCACCTGGGCGGCGCTGCCGTCGCTCGCCGTCGCCATCGCCGCCGTCTTCGCCGGCACCACCGCACCGCCTGCGCGAGCCCAGGCGGACAACCCCAGGGAAGTCGACAACCCCCCGCTGCTGGAACTCCGGCGCAAGGCCCCGCCGCCCGTGCTGCTGCAGGAGGCGGCCGGCGGCCCCGGCGCCCAGACGTTGCGCCTCAGGCAGTTCTCCAACGTCCTGGGCCCGGCCACGCTGTCGCCCTCGCACGAGGCATCGCTCGACCTGAACGTCGTCTACACCGATGGCACGCTCTGGAACCCGGCCACGCAGCGCAACGACAAGGTCCGGCTGCGCAGCTACCAGGGCTCGCGCGTGAACCCCAAGACGCCGTTCGTCTCCCCCATGCTGGAAGTGCGGCCCGGGGACACCATCCGCATGCGGCTCAACAACCAGCTGCCCCCCGACCCCGGCTGCATCCAGGCGCCCGCGGGCGTCAACACGCCACACTGCTTCAACGGCACCAACCTGCACACCCACGGGCTGTGGGTGAACCCGGCGGGCAACGGCGACAACGTGCTCATCTCGATCAACCCGGGCGTGAGCTTCGAGTACGAGTACAACATCCCGTCCGACCATCCCTCGGGCACCTACTGGTACCACACCCACCGGCACGGATCGACGGCACTGCAGGTGGCCAGCGGCATGGCGGGCGCGCTCGTCATCCGCGGCAACCGCCCCCCCACCCCCGACAGGAACGGCGACCTGGACACGCTGCTGCGCTCGACGCCACGGCAGTCGTTCCAGGAACGGGTGCTGGTCTTCCAGCAGATCCAGTACGCCTGCCGCGACAAGAACAACAACATCAAGCGCAATCCGGACGGCACCTACCGGTGCGACCCGGGCGACGTGGGCGGCATCGAGCACTACGCGGCGGTCAGCCCGAACGACGTAGACCAGTTCGGCCCCCTCACCTGGGAAAAGTCGGGGCGCTACACCAGCATCAACGGCGAAGTGCTGCCCGTCTTCCGGAATGCGCGGGCGGGCCAGATCGAGCGGTGGCGTGCGATCCACGGCGGCGTGCGCGACACCATCAACCTGCAGTTTCGCAAGATGCGCGCCGGCGCGCCGACCGCCGAAGGGCTCAAGCCTGCAGACCAGGACGCCTACATCGCACAGAACTGCACGGGTGCGCCGCTGCCCCAGCATCTCGTCGCCGCGGACGGCCTGACGACCGCGGCGGCCATGCCGTCGAAGCAGACCGTCTACCAGCCCGGCTACCGCTGGGACACGCTCATGGTCTTCCCGGAGGCGGGCGACTACTGCGTGATCAACGCCGCGGCACCGGCGTCCGCCACCGTAAGCCAGCGTGCTCCGTCGCGCCAGCTGCTCGCCACGGTGAAGGGCGTCGCGCCTGGAGGCCCCGTGCCGCAGGACATCTCCGCCTACCTCGCCCAGGAACTGGCGGCCGCAGCGGCCACCAACCTGCCTGCGGACGTGCGGTCGCAAGTGGCCGCCGACCTGCGCAACGGCCTCAAGCTGACCCGCTTCGTGCCGCACCCCACCGTCGAGGACGGCGAGGTCACGGGCACCCAGGTGCTGGCCTTCAACATCGACCTGAGCCAGCAGCCGATCCAGTTCCAGGTGAACGGCCGGCCGTTCGAGCCCGGGCGCATCGACCGCGTGCTGACCCTGGGCGGTGTCGATGAATGGACGCTGCAGTCGGACTTCGTGAGCCACCCGTTCCACATCCACGTCAATCCGTTCCAGGTGGTCCGGATCCTGGACCCGAACGGCAAGGACGTGTCGTTGCCCGGGGCCACCGACATCGACCCCTCGACCGACACGGCCGACCCGCAGTACCCCGGGCTCAAGGGCGTCTGGAAAGACACGCTCTGGGTGAAGAACAGCAAGAACGACAAGAACCTGGACGGCAAGTACACGCTCATCGTGCGCACGCGCTACCAGCGCTACATCGGCGACTACGTGCTGCATTGCCACATCCTCGACCACGAGGACCAGGGAATGATGCAGCTCGTGCGCGTGGCCCTGCCCGATGGCGCGGGCGGCGCGAGCAAGGGCCACCACCACTGAAGCCGCGCGGGCGGATCCAGAGCGAAGAAAAGAAGCGAACCGCTTCGGTCGCGGGCTTCGGCCATCTGCTCAAGGCCGGGCAGCCCGTGTGCCTGGACGTGCGCCCCGATGGCGGAGAGGCACCGGCGCCGCAAGGCGCAATGGGCCGAGTTCGGCATCGAGCGGATGCCGGTCCGCCGCCCCTGACGCGCAAGCACCGCCCGCACCGCGGCTCCCACCGAACCCCTGCACGGATCGGCTCCCGCCCGGGAACGTCCGTGACGGCATCCCCATTCCACTGCGCCCAGCGCACCTTTACAAGGCATTCCCTCCATGGCCACCGAACCGCTCTTCCCACGCACGCAACGCATCGGCATCCTGGTGTTTCCGGACTTCGAGCCGCTCGATGTCTGGGGCTTCATCGAGGCGTTCTCCATCGCCCGCTTCATCGGGACCTCCTACACCCAGCCGCCCGGCCCCTGCCCCTTCGAGATCGTGCTGATTTCCAACGAGTGCAGGCCGGCAGGCAAAAGCCACAAGGAAGGTGCGGGACCCGGGCCCGTGCGGAGCTTCAACGGCCCGCGCGTGGCACCCGACCTGTACCGCGACGAGGCGCTGGAGCAGCCGCTGGATCTGCTGATGGTGCCCGGCGGCCAGGGCGTGAACCTGCTGATGGAGGACGAGGGCCGACTGCCCGCGCTGCTCGACTGGCTGCGCGCGATGGACGGGCACGTGTCGCTGCTCACCTCGGTCTGCACCGGCGCGGCCCTGCTGGCGCGATCGGGCGTGCTGGATGGCCAGCCGGCCGCCACGAACCACCAGGCGTTCGGCTGGGTCACCGGCTTCGGCCCGAAGGTGCTCTGGGACAACACCTCGCGCTGGGTGGATGCGGGCCGCCATGTCACCTCGGCCGGCGTGTCCGCGGGCACCGACATGGCCTGGCACCTGGTCTCGCGGCTTGCCGGCCGCGCAGTGGCCGAGACCGCAGCGCTGGCCGCCGAGTACGACTGGCACCGCGATCCGAGCCAGCCGATCTTCTATCCACAGCAGGCGGCCGTGCCTTCGGGGAGCTGAACCCGCAGCCCCCGGGCGGGGGTGCAGGCCGTCGCCCGAGGCGGGGCAGCAGGCACTGCAGCCTCCGGCGGCATGCGCCACAGCGCCTCGTGCACGGCCTTCGGCGCCGCGCTGCCGCTGCGTCACTGCGTGCCGGTGGATCCCCGTTCGATCAGCCGAAAACCCAGGTCCAGGATGGTGCGCTCGGGCACCGCGCCCTGGCGCCGGTCGAGGATCATGCGGGCGGCCAGCCGGCCGATCTCGGGGCCATCGACGTGCACGGTGGTGATCGATGGCTCCATGTGGGCACTGAACTCGGCATTGCCGAAGCCGAACACCGCCAGGTCGCCCGGCACCCGCAGGCCCCGTGCCCGCGCCTCCACCAGCACGCCGTGCGCCAGCGTGTCGGAACTGCAGGCCACGGCCTGCAGCTCGGGCTCCTTGAGCAGCAGTTCCGCAAGGGCACTGCGGCCCAGCGCCAGGCTGCTGGGCGCGGGCACCACCGCCGTGGGAATCTCGCGCCCCATGGCCGCCACGAAGCCTTCGCGCCGCAGCAGGGCCCGGTGGTCGCTGCCGGTGGCGATGCCGACGCGCTGCCACCCCTTCGCCAGGAAGTAGCCCGCCACGGCGCTGCCCACCTTGAGGTGCGAAAAGCCGATCACCGTATCGACGGGGCGGTCGCTCAGGTCCCACGTCTCGATCACCGGAATGCCCGAGCGGCGCAGGCGCTCGCGGGCCCTCTCGGATTGCACGAGGCCCATCATCACGATGCCGTCGGGCTGGCGGCTGATCATGGTGTTCAGCACGGCCTCCTCGCGCGCGGCGTCGTAGGCCGTCTGGCCCAGGATCAACTGGTAGCCCCCGGCCGCCAGTTCGGTCGTGAGCGTCTGCACCGTGGGCAGGAACTGCGACACCGACAGCGCCGGCACGATGCCCGCCACCATGAGGCTGCGCTTGGACTTGAGCCCCCCTGCCAGCAGGTTGGGGATGTAGCCCGTCGCCTCGACCGCGGCCTGCACGCGCGCCTTGGTCCGGTCCGAGACGATGCCGGGGTTGCTCAGCGCGCGCGACGCGGTGATCGGCGACACGCCCGCGGCACGCGCGACGTCGTGCAGCGTGGCCGCCTTGAAGAAGGATGAGGAAGAAGGAGCAGTCATGGATGCAGTGGTCGCGTCGCGGTCGAGGGCGCCGTGCCGGGGAAGCCGCGCCGCCCTGGCGCCCCGTGCGCCGCCACCGGGCGACGGTAGCAGAACCCGCAGGCGCTGTTCTTCCAGCCTGCGCCCGGCCTGGGGTAATCCCTGATGCCCGCGCCATTGCCATTGGAAATGACAACGATATCATTCCACCCACACGGAGCAGCGGGCGCCCTTGCGCGATGCTTTGGCGGTTTCACTGCCGTACAGTTTGCTTCTTCGTGGCGCTTCGCCGAAAAATGACAACGTTATCAATCGAGACAACGACACGGAGACAACCATGAAGAAGATGCTGACTGCGCTTTCGTTCGGCCTCGCCGCCCTGGCGGCCTGCGCCCAGAACTGGCCCGAGAAAACCGTCACCCTGGTGGTGCCCTTCCCGCCCGGGGGCTCGACCGACCAGGTGGCCCGGGCCGTGGGGCCGCGCCTGACGGAAAAATTCAAGCAGTCGTTCCTCGTGGACAACCGGCCCGGCGCCACCGGCACGATCGGCGCCACCTTCGCCCAGCGCGCCGCACCCGACGGCGCCACGTTCCTCGTCACCTCGCTCGGCCCGCTGGTGATCGTGCCGCACCTGCTCAAGAGCCTGCCCTACGACCCGCTGAAGGATTTCGACCTCATCACCGTGGCCGTGCAGTCGCCCAACGTGCTGGTGGTGCCGGCGAATTCCCCGCACAAGAGCGTGGCCGACATCATTGCCCACCAGAAGGCCCACCCCGGCACGATGAGCTTCGCCTCGGCCGGCAACGGCTCCAGCGACCACCTGACGGCCGAGCTGTTCTGGCAGCAGACGGGCACGCGCGGCGTGCACATCCCCTATAAGGGCGGCGCGCCCGCGCACACCGACCTGATCGGCGGGCAGGTGGATGCGTCGTTCCAGAACATCAACGCGGTGATGCAGTACATCAAGGGCGGAAAGATGCGGGCACTGGCCGTCACCAGCCCGCGCCGCTCGCCCGTGCTGCCCGACGTGCCCACGCTGGCCGAGGTGGGCGTGAAGAACGTCGAGGTCGCCTCGTGGCAGGCCATCGTCGCGCCCAAGGGCCTGCCCGCCGCCGTGCGCGAGAAGGCCCATGCCGCGTTCACCGAAGCGCTGAACGACCCCAAGGTGCGCGAGCCCTTCGTGTCGATCGGCTTCGAGATCGTCGCCAACACGCCCGAGCAGTTCGCGGCCTTCCAGCGGCAGGAATACGCCCGCTGGAAGAAGGTGATCGAGACCGGAAAGATCACGATCGACTGACCGCCCCCCGGCCCGGCCCCACCGGCCCATCCGCCCAGCTTTCTCCCACCCTCGACCGCCCATGACATCTTCTTCCGCCGCAGCTTCCACCTCCAGCGACAGCATCGCCTGGATCCGCCTCTCGTCCTGCTACCTGCCGCTGGCCAACCCCATCAGCGATGCCAAGGTGCTCACCGGCCGCCAGAAGCCGATGACCGAGATCGCCATGCTGTTCGCGGAGATCGAGTCGAAGGACGGGCACCGCGGGCTGGGCTTCAGCTATTCCAAGCGCGCGGGCGGCCCCGGCCAGTACGCCCATGCCCAGGAGGTCGCGCCCGCGCTGCTCGGCGAAGACCCGAGCGACATCTCGCGCCTGTGGACCAAGCTCTGCTGGGCCGGCGCCTCGGTGGGGCGCAGCGGCATGGCGGTGCAGGCCCTCGGCGCGTTCGATGTTGCGCTCTACGACCTCAAGGCGCGCCGCGCGGGCCTGTCGCTGTCCAAGCTGCTGGGCTCGCAGCGCGACTCGGTGCGCTGCTACAACACCTCGGGCGGCTTCCTGCACACGCCGCTGGACCAGTTGCTGCGCAACGCCAGCGCGTCGATCGGGCGCGGCATCGGCGGCATCAAGCTCAAGGTGGGCCAGCCCGACGGCACGATCGACGTGCAGCGCGTGGAGGCGGTGCGCAGGCACCTGGGCGATGCGGCGCCGATCATGGTCGATGCCAACCAGCAGTGGGACCGCCCCACCGCGCAGCGCATGTGCCGCATCTTCGAGCAGTACAACCTCGTGTGGATCGAAGAGCCGCTCGATGCGTACGACTTCGAGGGCCACGCCGCGCTCGCCACGCAGTTCGACACCCCCATCGCCACGGGCGAGATGCTGACCAGCGCGGCCGAGCACGGCGAGCTGATCCGCCACCGCGCCGCCGACTACCTCATGCCCGACGCGCCACGCGTGGGCGGCATCACGCCGTTCCTCAAGATCGCCGCGCAGGCCGAGCAGGCCGGCATCAGCCTCGGCCCGCACTTCGCGATGGAACTGCACGTGCACCTGGGTGCCGTGTACGCCACCGAGCCCTGGGTGGAGCATTTCGACTGGCTGGAGCCCCTGTTCAACGAGCGCCTGGAGATCCAGGGCGGCCGCATGCTCGTGCCCGCGCGGCCCGGCCTGGGCCTGAGCCTGAGCGACCAGGCGCGCGCCTGGACGCGCGCATCGGTCGAGTTCGGGCAGCGTGCCTGACGCACGCGCCCATCTCCACGCCAGAGCCCCCGCCCCCTGATTTCCGCCCCTACGCCATGTCTTCAGCCCTCACCGCCACCGCCTCCGGCCCCGACACCGCGGCCATCCCCGACGCCTCGCGCACCCACGTGCGCTACTGGGTGCTGGCGATGGTCTTCATCGTCACCACCTTCAATTACGCGGACCGCGCCACGCTCTCGATCACCGGCCCCACCATGGGCCGGGAGTTCGGGTTCGACACCATCCAGATGGGCTACATCTTCTCGGCGTTCAGCTGGGCGTACGTGCTCGCGCAGGTGCCCGGCGGCTGGCTGCTGGACCGCTTCGGCGCGCGCAAGGTGTATGCGGCCAGCATCTTCTTCTGGTCGGCGTTCACGCTGCTGCAGGCCACCGTCGGCGTCCTGACCACCGCCGCCACGGCCATGGTGGCGCTGTTCGCCATGCGCTTTTGCGTGGGCATCGCCGAGGCACCGGCCTTCCCGGCCAACGCCAAGGTGGTGGCGAGCTGGTTCCCCACGCAGGAGCGCGGCACCGCATCGGCCATCTTCAACGCGGCCCAGTACTTCGCGGCGGTCGTCTTCACGCCGCTCATGGCCGCCATGACGCACTGGTTCGGCTGGCACTGGGTGTACTTGTCGATGGGCGCCGTGGGCATGCTGCTGGCGGTCGCCTGGTGGGGCACCGTGCGCAGCCCGGCGCGGCACCCGGCCGTGAACCGGGCCGAGCTGGCCCACATCGCGGCCGGCGGCGGCCTGATCCACGAAGGCGAGCAGCCCGTGCGTGCGGCGGGCGCCGCGACCCGCGGCCGCACGGCCTCGCACATCCGGCAGCTGCTCACCCACCGCATGCTCGTGGGCATCTACCTGGGGCAGTTCTCGATCAACGTGCTCACGTACTTCTTCCTCACCTGGTTCCCGGTGTACCTGGTGCAGGAGCGGCACATGTCCATCCTGAAGGCGGGCTTCATGGTCTCGCTGCCGGCCATCTGCGGCTTTGCCGGCGGCGTGCTGGGCGGCCTGTTCTCCGACTGGCTGCTGCGGCGCGGCGTCTCGCTCACCGTGGCCCGCAAGACCCCCATCGTGATCGGCATGCTGATGTCGGTCAGCATGATCCTGTGCAACTACGTGAACGCCGACTGGATGATCGTCGCGATCATGGCGCTGGCCTTCTTCGGCAAGGGCTTCGGCGCTTTCGGCTGGGCCGTGATGGCCGACGTGGCGCCCAAGGAAGTCATGGGCCTGGCCGGCAGCATCTTCAACACCTTCGGCGCCATTGCCGGTATCGTCACGCCCATCGTCATCGGGTACATCCTGGCGGCGACGCATTCCTTCGGCGGCGCGCTGGTCTTCGTCGGGCTGAACGCCCTCGTGACCGTGTTCGCCTACCTCTTCATCGTCCAGGACATCGAGCGCATCGAACTGAAACCATGATGGAACGACACCCCCTGTGGCGCTCCACGGCGGGGCCGTACACCCTGGCATGCACCAACGGCGCGAGACCGTGACCGCGCCCTGAGAATCCGCCCACAGAAAAACGCCCCACCATGAACCCGCCCCTCTCCCGCCCACCGCTCTACATCCGGATCCACGCGGCCGACAACGTGGCCATCGTCGCCAACGACGGCGGCCTGCCCGCCGGCACCACCTTCGCCGACGGCCTGCGCCTGGTCGATACCGTGCCCCAGGGCCACAAGGTCGCGCTGGCCGACCTGGCCGAGGGCGAGGCCATCCGCCGCTACGACGTGGTGATCGGCTATGCGCTCAAGGCCCTGCCGCGCGGCAGCTGGGTGCACGAGAAGGTCATGCGCATGCCCACCGCCCCCGAGCTGGACGGCCTGCCGATCGCCACCGTGCGCCCGCCCCCGGCGGCGCCGCTCACGGGCTACACCTTCGAGGGCTACCGCAATGCCGACGGCTCCGTGGGCACCCGCAACATCCTGGCGATCACCGAGACCGTGCAGTGCGTGGCCGGCGTGACCGACTTCGCGGTGCAGCGCATCAAGGCCGAATTGCTGCCCAAGTACCCCCACGTGGACGACGTGGTGGCGCTCGCCCACACCTACGGCTGCGGCGTCGCCATCGATGCGCCGGCCGCCGTCATCCCCATCCGCACGCTGCGCAACATCAGCCTGAACCCCAACTTCGGCGGCGAGGTGATGGTGGTCAGCCTGGGCTGCGAGAAGCTGCAGCCCGAGCGCCTGCTGCCGCCGGGCAGCATCCCGCTGGTGGACGAGCGCACGCTGCAGGAGGCGCCGCTCGACGTGGTCTGCCTGCAGGACGAGGCGCACGTGGGCTTCATGTCGATGGTCGAGTCGGTCATGCGGCAGGCCGAGCAGCACCTCCAGCGCCTGAACCGGCGCCGCCGCGAGACCGTTCCCGCCAGCGAACTGGTGGTGGGCGTGCAGTGCGGCGGCAGCGACGCCTTCAGCGGCGTCACCGCCAACCCGGCCGTGGGCTTTTGCACCGACCTGCTGGTGCGCGCGGGCGCCACCGTCATGTTCTCGGAGGTGACCGAGGTGCGCGACGGCATCGACCAGCTCACCTCCCGCGCGGCCACGCCCGAAGTGGCCGAGGCCATGATCCGCGAGATGGCCTGGTACGACGCCTACCTGAACCAGGGCCGCGTGGACCGCAGCGCCAACACCACGCCGGGCAACAAGAAAGGCGGGCTCTCCAACATCGTGGAGAAGGCCATGGGCTCGATCGTCAAGAGCGGCAGCGCGCCGATCACCGGCGTGCTCTCGCCCGGCGACAAGCTCACGGGCAAGGGCCTGATCTATGCGGCCACGCCCGCGAGCGACTTCATCTGCGGCACGCTGCAGCTGGCCGCGGGCATGAACCTGCACGTGTTCACCACCGGCCGGGGCACGCCCTACGGCCTGGCGGAAGTGCCCGTGATCAAGGTGGCCACGCGCAGCGACCTCGCACGGCGCTGGCACGACCTCATGGACGTGAACGCCGGCCGCATCGCCGACGGCGAGGCCACCATCGAGGACACGGGCTGGGAGCTGTTCCACCTCATGCTGGACGTGGCCAGCGGCCGCAAGAAGACCTGGGCCGAGCAGTGGAAGCTCGCCAACGCCCTCGTGCTGTTCAACCCCGCGCCGGTGACCTGACACCGGGCCGGGACGGGCCTCCGCGGCCTGCGCGCCAGGCCGCCGGCGCTTGCGCGATGCGTCTCAATCGCCGGAGCGCAGCACGCCCCAGAGCATTCGCACCAGTTCGTCCTCGAAGGCCGGCTGGCCCAGCAGCGGCGAATTCTCCAGCGAGGCGCTGCGGATCGCGCCCATCACGGCGCGCGTGGCAACGAACATCATCGCGGGCGTGGGCGGACGGATCGAGCCGTCGCCCGCCTCCACCAGCCGCGCGAGCGCCATCGCGTTGCGCTCCGCGCCCTCGCGCAGCGCCGCGGTGAAGCGGTCGTGCTGGTCCACGCGCCACCCCATGCGCACCAGATTGCGCCGCACGCGCGACTGCCCGCCCGTGCCGAAGGCCGACACCAGCAGCCGCACCACCTCGGCCAGCACCTCGCGCACGGGCCGCTGCCGTGCCACACCGTCGTCGAGCATCCCCTGCAACTCCTGCTGCACGCGGTTGCGCTCGCGCTCCACCATGGCCAGCAGCACGGCCTCCTTGGACGGGAAATACTGGTAGAGCGTGCCGATGGACACCCCCGCCACCTGGGCCACGCGGTTGGTGGTGAGGGCCGTCTCGCCTTCGTTGTCCACAATCTGAGCAGTGGCGCCGAAAATCGCCTCGATGGTCTGGCGGGCGCGCTCCTGCGTGGGCTGACGCCGCATGCCGGCGGGGGTGGCCGAGGGTCTGGAGGGCTTCATGGCGGAGGGGTCTAAACCTGAGCCCGAGGCGAGTAGCGCCCCGCGGCCAAAACTGAATAATGCTCAGAAACCCGGTACCCCGCAACCGCGGCGCACCGCCGCCCGGCGCTACCGGCCTACTGGAGACCCCCATGCCCCTGCACGACGCCAACGGCCTTTTCCAAGCCAATGCACAGGCCCATGCACAGGCCCACGCCACGCTCCCCGTACGCAAGCTCGCCGTCGATCTGGCGAACGGCTTCCCGCGCCGCTGGCACGGCGGCGACGCCTTCCGCACGCAGTTCTTCAATGCCCTCTCGATGAGCTTCCCCGTGGGCGAACAGTTCTTCATCGACTCCGTGCGCGCCGCGCAGAAGCGGCTCGATCCCCAGCGGCCCGGCCATGCGGCGCTGCGGACCCTCGTGCGCGGATTCATCGGCCAAGAGGCCACGCACCGGCACATCCACGGGCTCTACAACGCCGAACTGGAGCGGCAGGGGCTCGACAACCGCTGGCAGCACCGGGCACGCGCCCGCATCGCGCGGCTGCACCGGCGCACCGCCAACCCCCTGCACGCGCTGGCCATCACCTGCGCCTACGAGCACTTCACGGCGCTGCTGGCCGACGGCACCCTGCGCCATGCCCGCTGGCTGGAGGGTGCGGATGCACAGATGCAGACCGTGTGGCGCTGGCACGCCGCCGAGGAAACCGAGCACCGCGCCGTGGCCTTCGACCTCTACCGCGCGCTGGGCGGCAGCAACGCCTGGCGCGTGCGCTGGTACCTGTACGTGGGCGCCGTGTTCATGGTGGACGCCCTGCGGCAGACCGCGACCAACCTGCGCAGCGAGGGCAGCCTGTGGCGCCCCGGCACCTGGCTGAGCGCCCTGGGCTTCTTCTGGGGCCGCGACGGCGTGGCCCGGCGCAGCCTGCCCGCGGTGCTGCGCTACCTGCGCCGGGACTTCCACCCGGACCAGGAACACACCGCGCCCGCCGCCGCCACACTGGCCGGCGACTGGCTGGCGGCAAACGCCGACCGGCTGCGGGTGGTGGGCGGCAACGCACCGTGAACGGCTGGGCCGCCATCCAGCTCACTATTACTTTGATAGCAAACTATTCAATGGAATCGGCGACATCCTGCCTGTAACGCTTCTACCGACGGCCTGGCGTCTCACCGGGCAGGCGTGGGTGCGAACTCACCGCGCTGCAGTTGCGTGACGCCATTGCCGCGCGCGTCCCGCGCGTTCAGGTCGGCGCCCCGCGCGGCCAGGGCCTGCAGCAGCTCGGTGCGCTGGAACAGCGCGGCGTACATGGCGGCGGTCTGGCCGGCGTTGTTGCGCTGGTCGGGGGCGCAGTCGGCCTGCACCAGGCGCCGGGCGATCGCCAGCTCGCCCTTGAAGATGGCGCCCATCAGCGCCGTGTTGCCGCGCCGGTCCTGCGCGCAGGGGTCGGCACCGGCGGCGAGCAACTGGTCCACCACCGCGCGCTGGCCGTGGTAGGCGGCCAGGATCAGCGCGGTGTAGCCCTGCGCGTCGCGCACGTTCAGGTCGTAGCGCGCCGCGATGAACTCCGCCACCATGTCGCCGCGCCCCTGCCGCGCGGCATCGAAGAGGTACTGGCGCAGTTGCGACTGCAGGCGGGACGCATCCGCGGGCGCCGGCGCGGATGCGGATGCGGATGCGGATGCGGATGCGGATGCGGATGCCTGCGGAGCGGCATAGGAAGAGGTGGCCTCTGCAGGAGCGGATGCACCACGCACCGGGGCCGCAGGGGGCGCCGCGCCCACGCTGCCCGCGGCCAGCGCGGCGGCAAGGCCCAGGCAAGTCAGGGAAATCAATGAAGGGCTGCGCATGGGATGGGTTCTCCAGGAGCCGCGCCGACGGATGGACCATCGCGCGCGCCGGCATCGGTAGCCAGCAGGCCATGAAAGAAAAAGCGCGGTGCCCCGGCCCTGCCGCTGCACCGCGCCGTGGCGCGAACTCAGTCCTTGAGCGCGGCCGCGAGCTGCTTCACGCGCTCGATGTCGCCCTTGGCCACGCGGGCCACGCCCGTGCCGTAGGCCGGGTCCGCCTTGTAGAGGAACGACAGGATGATGTGCTTGCTCTCGGCATCCGCGCCCGCGAGCGACTCGCCGAAGCTCTGGATCAGGTCCTGCTGCTCTTTCTTGCCGTAGCTGCGGTACAGGTCACCGGCCTGCTTGAAGTTCTGCTCCCGCGCGATCTTCGCCTGCTGGGTCGTGCCCGCGAGCGGCAGCTGGCTGTAGCGCGCCGTGGCGTCCTGCGGGCGCGGCTCCAGGCGGCTGGGCTCGTAGTTCACGCCGCTCGTCGTCTGCCCGAAGTTCAGCGAGCCGTCCTGGTTGCCGTTGTTCACGGCCACGCGGGGGCGGTTCACCGGCAGGCTCAGGACGTTGGTGCCCACGCGGTAGAGCTGCGTGTCGGCGTACGAGAAGACACGGCCCTGCAGCAGGCGGTCTTCGGAGGGCTCGATGCCGGGCACGAGGTTGGCGGGGGCCATTGCCACCTGCTCGGTCTCCTGGAAGAAGTTGTCCACGTTCTTGTTCAGCACCATCTGGCCGATCTTGCGCTCCGGCACGTCGGGCCAGATCTTGGTGGCATCCAGCGGATCGAACTCGAATTTGGCCAGGTCTTCGGGCTTGAGCACCTGGATGTACAGGTCCCACTTCGGGAAGTCGCCCTTCTTGATGGCGCCGACAAGGTCGTTGGTCATGTGGCTGTAGTCCTTGCCCTGGACCTGCTCGACCTGCTTGGGATCGAGGTTCTTCAGGCCCTGCAGGCTCTTCCAGTGGAACTTGACGTAATGCACCTGGTTCTGCGCGTTCACGAACTTGTACGCATGCACGCCGTTGCCGTCCATGAAGCGGTAGCCCGTGGGCGTGCCCTCGTTCGAGTACAGCAGCGTGAGCGTGCGCGTGGCCTCGGGCACGTGCGAGAAGAAGTCGAAGCGGCGGGAGTCGTCGTCGAGGTTGCTGCGCGGATCGGGCTTGAACGCGTGGACCATGTCGGGGAACTTGATCGCGTCGCGGATGAAGAAGGTGGGGAAGTTGTTGCCCACCAGATCCCAGTTGCCCTCGCTCGTGTAGAACTTGGTGGCGAAGCCGCGCGGGTCGCGCAGCGTCTCGGGCGAATGGTTGCCGTGGACCACGGACGAGAAGCGCACGAACACCGGGGTGCGCTCGCCGGGCCGGAACAGCTTGGCCTTGGTGAGGGCCGAGATGTCTTCCGAGGCCGTGAACTCGCCCTTCACGCCCGTGCCGCGCGCGTGCACCACGCGCTCGGGGATGCGCTCGCGGTCGAAGCGCTGCAGCTTCTGGATCAGCTGCACGTCCTGCAACAGGGCCGGGCCGCCGGGCCCTGCCGTCTGCGAGTTCTGGTTGTCGCCAACGGGCGCGCCGTTGTCGCGGGTCAGCGCCGACTGCGCGAACGCCGCGGGCGCGATCGCGCCCTGCAGCACGATGGCTGCGGTGAAAAGGTTCTGGAATTTCATGGGACGGCTCCACTCCGGGGTTGAAAACGGAGCGAATCATCCGGGCGGCGGCAACTCGACAGCAAGAGGGCTGCGGCTATGGCGTCAATCAAATTTTCCGATGGGTGGAATTTGCAACCTTTGAGCCGATCCGCCAGATGCCGCCGTATCCATTGAATTTTTAGCTATCTTTTCAGGAGCAAAAAAAATGGAAAGATCGGGAATTGGTTGCACGCCCGTGCAACTTATTACGCTTGTCCGGTCACCGGTGGGCGTTGATGGACGCCAGGATGCCGAGCGTGAACAGCGCGCACGCGCCCCACTGCAGCGGCGCCGGCCACAACCCTTCGAGCGCGAACGAATACACGATGGCGAACAGCGTCTCGCTCACGATGAGCTGGCCGCAGAGGCTGGCGGGCAACCGCTGGCTGGCGATGTTCCAGAGGATGGTGGCGAGCCAGCTCGACCCGAAGCCGATGGCCACGCACACGCCGATGAAGGCCCCGATGCCCGGCCGCGCCGCGATCTCCGCGAGCGGGCTGCCGGCCGCGAGCCACAGCAGCACGCCGCCCAGGCCCGTCGCCACGCCCAGCCAGTTGGCCCATTCGGTGGCACGCACTTCCGGATGGCGCTGCAGCCAGCGCGCGTTGAAGATGGCGAATGCCGTCCAGAACACCAGCGCCACCCCGGCGATGCCGACGCCCCGCCAGAAGTGCGGCGAGCCCGCCGCCCCCTGCCCTGCACCCTCGCCATGGGGTGCCCAGGCCATGAGCACGATGCCCGCCACGGTGAGCAGCAGCCCCGGCGCCAGTGCCCCCCACCGCAGCCCGTGCGGCTTGCCGAGCACCATCACCCACACGGGAATGGTGCCGATGATGAGCGCCGGCAGCGGCGCGCCCGCATCGCGGATCGCGAGCACCAGCAGCAGGTAGTAGCCCGTGAAGCCGAGCACGCTCAGCCACAGCGCCGCGCCGGCCTGCCGCGCCGTGGGCAGGCGCTGCGGCATCCCCGCCCGGCTGCGCAACGCGCCCCAGAGCAGCATGCCCACGGCCACCGCGCCATAGGCCACGAAGCGCCCGGCGGTGAGGTCCACCGAGGCGAAGCCCGCCGCGATGCGCGGCGCCACGAACACCAGCCCCCAGAGCGCGCCCGCGGCGAGCCCTGCCAGGATGCCGGCGAGCATCAGATGGCGAAGCCGTCGTCGGCAGCGATCACCGCACCGTTCACGAAATGGCTCTGGTCGCTGGCGAGCATCACGATCAGCGCGTCCAGATCGCGCGGCTGGCCCACGCGCTTGCGCGGCAGCATGTCCAGCAGCTTGCGGCCCTGGTCGGTCTGCCAGTGGTCGTGGTTGATCTCGGTGTCGATGTAGCCCGGGCAGAGCGCGTTCACGTTGATGCCGAACCGGCCCCATTCGAGCGCCATGGCGCGGGTCATGTGCACCACGGCCGCCTTGGTCATGCTGTAGGCGCCGATCTGCGGCAGCACCTTGAGGCCCGCGACCGAGGCGATGTTGATGATGCGCCCGCCCGTGAAGGTGCCCGGCGCCGCGCCACGCGAGCGCGCCAGCATGCGCTTGCCGACCTCCTGCGCCACGAAGAACGCGCCGCGCACATTGGTGCCGAACATGTCGTCGAAATCCTCGGGCGTCACGTCCTGCAGGCGCTGCGTGGTGGAGATGCCCGAGTTGTTCACCAGGATGTCGATGGAGCCCATCTTGGTTTCCGCATGCGCCACCGCGGCGCGGATGGAGCCGATGTCGGTCACGTCCAGCTCGACCACCAGCGCGTCGCCCCCCTCGCCCTCGATGCGCGCGCGCAGCGCCTTGAGTTTCTCCAGGCGCCGGCTGGCGAGCACCACGCCCGCACCCGCCTGCGCCAGCGTGCGGGCGAACTGCTCGCCCAGGCCGCTGGAGGCGCCGGTCACCAGGGCCACGCGGCCCGACAAATCGATGCTGTATGCCATTGGAAGCTGTCTCCCGGGGGGAAAGAAAAAAGAACGATCGTTCGATTGTGGCGTGGCCGATGCATACAATGGGCCGCGCACACCGCCCGCACGGGCCCCCCACGGCCCGGCTGCGCTCTTTTCGATTATCAAACGCCGAGACGAGACAACCCATGACGAAAGAAGAAATCCTTGCCCAATACGGCCCCCGAGAGGCCATGGAATACGACGTGGTCGTGGTCGGCGGCGGCCCGGGCGGCCTCTCCACCGCCATCCGGCTCAAGCAGATGGCGGCCGAGAACGGGCAGGACGTGTCGGTCGTGGTGCTGGAAAAGGGCTCCGAGCCCGGCGCGCACATCCTGTCGGGCGCCATCATGGACCCGCGCGCGCTGACCGAACTCTTCCCCGACTGGAAGGAACGCGGCGCGCCGCTGCACCAGCCCGTCACCGAAGACGCGATGATCTTCCTGGGCGAGAAATCCTCCTGGCGCACGCCCAACTTCGTGCTGCCCGCGTGCTTCCAGAACCACGGCAACTACATCGTCAGCCTCGGCAACGTGGTGCGCTGGCTGAGCGCGCAGGCCGAAGAACTCGGCGTGGAGATCTTCCCCGGCTTTCCCGCGGCCGAAGTGCTCTACAACGAGGACGGCTCCGTCAAGGGCGTGGCCACCGGCAACATGGGCGTGGGCAAGGACGGCGAGCCCACGGGCGACTTTCAGCTCGGCATGGAGCTGCACGCCAAGTACACCGTCTTCGCGGAAGGCTCGCGCGGCCACCTGGGCAAGCAGCTCATCGCACGTTTCAAGCTCGACGAAGGGCGCGACCCGCAGAGCTACGGCATCGGCATCAAGGAGCTGTGGGAAATCGACCCGCAGCGGCACCAGCCCGGCTTCGTGATGCACACGGCCGGCTGGCCCATGAAGAGCGACACCTACGGCGGCTCTTTTCTCTACCACGCCGACGACAACAAGGTCACGCTCGGCTTCATCACGGGGCTGGACTACTCCAACCCCTACCTGAGCCCGTTCGAGGAATTCCAGCGCTGGAAGACCCACCCCAACATCCGCTACTACCTCGAAGGCGACGAAGCCAAGGGCATCAAGCCCGCCAAGCGCATTGGCTACGGCGCGCGTGCCATCACGGCCGGCGGCCTGCTCTCGCTGCCCAAGTTCGTGTTCCCGGGCGGTGCGCTGGTGGGCTGCGAAGCGGGCTTCCTGAACGTGAGTCGCATCAAGGGCAGCCATGCCGCCATCAAGACCGGCATGCTCGCCGCCGAAGCCGCCTACGACGCCATCTGCGCCGGCCGCCAGCACGACGAACTCACGGCCTATCCGCAGGCCTTCGAGAACAGCTGGCTGCATGCGGAGCTGAACAAGGCGCGCAACTTCAAGGCCTGGTTCAAGAAGGGCCTGGCCACGGCCACGCTCATGAACGGCATCGAGCAGTTCGTGCTCAAGGGCAACATTCCCTGGACGCTGCACCGCGACAAGCCCGACCACGCCTACCTGAAGCCCGCCGCGGAATGCGAGCCCATCGTCTACCCGAAGCCCGACGGCAAGCTCACCTTCGACCGGCTCTCCAGCGTGTTCATCAGCAACACCAACCACGCCGAGAACCAGCCCGCGCACCTGACGCTCAAGGACGCGAGCGTGCCGGTGAACATCAACCTGGCCAAATACGCAGGCCCCGAGGCCCGCTACTGCCCCGCGGCGGTGTACGAGTTCGTGCCGGACGAAACCCAGGGCGGCAATGCGCAGCGGCTGCAGATCAACGCGCAGAACTGCGTGCACTGCAAGACCTGCGACATCAAGGACCCCACGCAGAACATCGTGTGGGTGACGCCCGAAGGCGGCGGCGGGCCGAACTACTCGGGCATGTGACGGGAACCCGCCGCATGCATACATGAATGCATGCGGTGTGCCCGCTGCGGCGTGGACACGCCGGCACCCCAGTCTCCCGCGGTACAGGCGGGCTTCCGACCGGCTGGCCGCGCCGCAACGCGTGCGTTCTCACGGCCTTGTGCGCTCGCCACCTACAGGCCACGCCATGGGCCTTCGCCAGACTTGCTGTCTTTGTGCGTAACTCGCCTTCAGCAGGAGCCCCGTCCCATGCCCCGTCCCGAACTGCAGCGCTACACCACCCACCGCCGCATGTCCGCCACCGGCCCGCTGGCCGTCGGCGTGGCCGCTGCCGCTGCCGGAGCGGCCGTGGCGCTGTATCTGCGCAGCAACGTGCAGCCCCCGCCCGGCGTGCGGCCGGTGAAGGGTTTCAACGTCGACCGCTATGCGGGCCACTGGTACGAGGTGGCACGCATCGACCAGCGCTTCGAGCGCGGCCTGATACGCACCAGCGCGCACTACAGCCGCCGTGGCGACGGGTCGATCCGCGTGGTGAACCGGGGCTATGACCCCGAGCAGCGGCGCTGGCACGAGGTGGAAGGGCGGGCCCGGTTCCTGGGCGACACGGACACGGGCGCGCTCAAGGTGTCCTTCTTCGGGCCCTTCTATGCGGGCTACTTCGTGGAAGCCCTGGACGAGGACTACCGCTGGGCCATGGTGGTCGGCCCCCGGCTGGATGCGTTCTGGATCCTGTCGCGCACACCCATGCTGCCCGGCGCGGTGCGTGAACGCCTGCTGGCGCGTGCCCGGTCGCTGGGCGTGGATGTGCGCCGCATCCTGTGGGTGGCCCAGGCGGACGCCTCCGCGCCGGACCCTGCGCCGCGCTGAGGGCGCCCCACGGCAGGCCGCCGCCAGGGTCTGCATGCTATTGATTACATAGCAAACTATTGAATGAATCCGGCGGCATGGAGCATATTTTGCTCAATGCCTGCACAGATCCACCGCCCCGGGCAGGCCGGCGCCTTCAGTCCGTCCGCAGCGGCAGGTCGGCTTTCTTCAGCGTGCGCAGCACGAAGCTCGATCGGCTGTGGCGGATGCCCTTGATGCGGTAGAGCTTCTCGCGCAGCAGGCGCTCGTAGTCGCGCGTGTCCTTCACCACCACGCGCAGCAGGTAGTCGTAGTCGCCGGAAACCAGGTGCGCCTCGATCACCTCCGGAATGCTCGCGAGCGTCTCGCCGAACTTCTCCAGCGTGTTGTCGGAATGGCTGTCGAGCGTGACCTGCACGAGCACGGTGTCGGCCAGGTCCAGGGCCTGGGCATTGAGGCGCACGGTGTAGCCCTCGATCACACCCGATTCCTCCATCTTGCGGATGCGGCCCCAGCACGGCGACGGGCTCAGTCCCACGGCGTTGCCGATCTCCTGCAGGCTCGCGCGCGCGTCGGCCTGCAGCACGGAGAGGATTTTTCGGTCGATGCGGTCCATGGAAAGATTTTGTACGCATCAGCCGCTTCGGCAGAAGAATTTTCTTCAAAAGCACTGATTGCTCGGAAATTCGAAAAATCCATCGGGCGGTGGGCCGGCATACTTTCTGCCACAGGGCGCCCCCACCGGGGCGCATGAAGATGACAAGGCCCCGGCCGGTTACCGCCGGCCCGGGGCGCTTGGCACCGGGCAGAAATCCTGGCCCCGGCCGGCTGGCGCGCCGCGCGCTGCCGTTAGAATCCGCCCGGTCAGGAGAGAGCGCCGCACCCGCAACGGGCCGCCGGCGCCGCCGAAGGCGCAGGGACACCCCGAACGCTCAGGCAAAAGGACTGGCAAGGCGCCCGCAGGGATGCGGGCGTTTCCCCGGCTGGAGAGAGGCCCGCCCCGTGCGGGTCCACCGAAGGAGCAAGCCCGTGCTGCGCCGCCACGACGTGATGGCGCCAGGCGGTGTGAATCTCTCAGGTAAAGCGGACAGCGGGCAACCCCAGCGCGGCGCAACCATGGCGCCGCGCGCGTCGTTTGCCCTTGCCTGAAAGGCCCCGCCCATGTCCGCCGAAGCTTCCTCCGCCCTGCACACCACGCCGCTCCACGCGCTGCACCTCGAACTCGGCGCCCGCATGGTGCCCTTCGCGGGCTATTCGATGCCGGTGCAGTACCCCGCGGGCCTGATGGCCGAGCACCTGCACACGCGCCAGGCCGCCGGGCTGTTCGATGTCTCCCACATGGGCCAGTTGCGCCTGGTCGGCCCGGAGGCCGCAGCCGCCTTCGAGACCATCGTGCCGGTGGATGCGATCGGCCTCGGCGTGGGCAAGCAGCGCTACGGCCTGCTGCTGAACGACGACGGCGGCATCATCGACGACCTGATGTTCGTGAACCGCGGCGACGACCTGTTCGTGATCGTCAACGGCGCCTGCAAGGTGGGCGACATCGCCCACATCGAGGCGCGCATCGGGCACCGCTGCGAGGTGATCCCGCTGCCCGACCAGGCGCTGCTGGCGCTGCAGGGCCCGCAGGCCGCGGCGGCGCTCGCCCGCCTGGCCCCGGACACCGCGTCGCTGGTGTTCATGACGGGCGGCCATTTCCAGATCGCCGGCTGCGACTGCTTCGTGACGCGCAGCGGCTACACCGGCGAGGACGGCTTCGAGATCTCCGTGCCCGCCCCGCAGGCCGAGGCGCTGGCCCGCGCCCTGCTGGCGCAGCCCGAGGTGAAGCCCATCGGCCTGGGCGCACGCAATTCCCTCCGACTCGAAGCGGGCCTGTGCCTCTACGGCAACGACATCGACACCACCACCACGCCGCCCGAAGCCGGGCTGAACTGGGCCATCCAGAAGGTGCGCCGCACGGGCGGCGCGCGCGCGGGGGGCTTTCCGGGCGCCGAGAAGGTGCTGGCGCAGATCGACACGCCGTCGCTCCTCGCACGCCGCCGCGTGGGCCTGGTCGCCCGCGAGCGCGTGCCGGTGCGCGAGCACACCGCCCTGCAGAGCCCCGAGGGCGCGGCCATCGGCGAGGTGACCAGCGGCCTGCTGGGCCCCAGCGTGAACCAGCCCGTCGCCATGGGCTACGTGGCCCCGGCGTTCGCGGAGATCGGCACCGTGGTGCATGCCATCGTGCGCGGCAAGGCCGTGCCGATGGAGGTCTGCGCCCTGCCCTTCCTGCCGCCGCGCTACCACCGCGGCTGACCGCCCGCGGCGCCCGGCTAAAGTCGCCTGTCCCTCCGAGGGATCTCGTTTTCCGTTTCGTCCCCCCTGTCCCGTCCGCCGCGGCGGACACCCTTTTCTCCAGGAGCCATCCCCATGACCGTCCAGTATTCCCGTGACCACGAGTGGATCAACGCCGCCGATGCCGGCGCCGCCGTCGTCGGCATCACCGTCCATGCGCAGGATGCGCTGGGCGACGTGGTCTTCGTCGATCTGCCCGAAGTGGGCAAGGCCTTCGCGCAGGGCGAAGTGGCCGGCGTGGTCGAGTCCGTGAAGGCCGCCGCCGACGTGTACATGCCCGTGTCCGGCGAGATCGTGGAAGTGAACGAGGCGCTGCGCGCCGATCCGTCGCTGGCCAACTCCGATCCGCTGGATGCCGGCTGGTTCTTCAAGGTGCGCCTGTCCGATGCGTCGCAGCTGGATGCGCTCATGGACGAGACCGCCTACTCCGATTTCGCCAAGAACGCCTGAGCGATCGGGCGGCGCGGCGCGCGGCCCCGGCCAGGCGCCGCGTGCCGCCGGCCCGCCCTGCATTTCCGTTTCCCCCTTTTCCTCCCCGCCCGCTGACCGGGACCTGCCCATGCCGACGACGTCCACCTTTGCGCCGCTTTCCGCCCTCGAAAACGCCGCCGAATTCCAGCCCCGCCACATCGGCATCGATGCGGCGGACGAAGAGCGCATGCTCTCGGTCATCGGCGAGGCTTCGCGCGCGGCGCTGGTCGGCGGCATCGTGCCGGCCTCCATCGCACGCACCGACGCCATGCAGCTGCCGCCCGCCACGACCGAGGCCGCGGCGCTCGCCGAGCTGAAGGCCATCGCCTCGAAGAACCGCGTGCTGAAGAGCTTCATCGGCCAGGGCTACTACGGCACGCACACACCCGGCGTGATCCTGCGCAACATCCTCGAGAACCCCGCCTGGTACACCGCCTACACGCCCTACCAGGCCGAGATCTCGCAGGGCCGCATGGAGGCGCTCGTCAACTTCCAGACCATGGTGTGCGACCTCACGGGCATGCCGATCGCCAACGCGTCGATGCTGGACGAAGCCACGGCGGCCGCCGAGGCCATGACGCTCGCCAAGCGCTCGGTCAAGTCGAAGAGCCAGACGCTGGTGGTGTCGGGCGACACGCACCCGCAGACCATCGAGGTGATCCGCACGCGCGCCGAGCCGCTGGGCATCGCGGTGGTGGTCGCCAACTCCGAGGCCGAATGGAATGCGGCGCTGGACGGCGAGCTGTTCGCGGCCGTCATCCAGTACCCCGCGAGCAGCGGCTGGCTGGCCGACTGGCGCGCCGATGTCGAGAAGATCCATGCCAGGCAGGCCGCCGCCATCGTCTGCGCCGACCTGCTCGCGCTCACGCTGCTGGTGCCGCCCGGCGAATGGGGCGCGGACATCGTCGTGGGCAACACGCAGCGCTTCGGCATGCCGATGGGCGCGGGCGGCCCGCACGCCGCCTTCATGGCCTGCCGCGACGAATTCAAGCGCTCGCTGCCGGGCCGCCTCGTGGGTGTGAGCGTGGATGCGCACGGCCAGCCGGCCTACCGCCTCGCGCTGCAGACGCGCGAGCAGCACATCCGCCGCGAGAAGGCCACCTCCAACATCTGCACCGCGCAGGTGCTGCCCGCAGTGATCGCCAGCATGTACGCGGTCTACCACGGCCCCGAGGGCCTGGCACGCATCGCCCAGCGCGTGGCGAGCTTCACGGCGATCCTCTCGAAGGGGCTGGCGGCGCTGGGCCACACTGCGCGCCACCACGACTCGGCGTTCGACACGCTGTGCCTGCACACGAAGGAGCAGACCCGCGCGCTGCTCGCCCGCGCGCTGGAGCGCGGCGCCAACCTGCGCGTGGCCTGGGACGACTACCTCTGCATCGCGCTCGACGAAACCACCACGCGCGCCGACATCGAACTGCTCTGGTCGGTGTTCGCCGCCGACGGCCAGGCCCTGCCGCGCGTGGAAGATTTCGCGGCGGGTGTGGAGCCGCTCATCCCGGCCGCCCTGCGCCGCACCAGCCCGTTCCTCACGCACCCGGTGTTCAACACCCACCACTCCGAGACCGGCATGCTGCGCTACATCCGCCAGCTCTCGGACAAGGACCTCGCGCTCGACCGCAGCATGATCCCGCTGGGCAGCTGCACGATGAAGCTCAACGCCACGAGCGAGATGGTCCCGATCACCTGGCCCGAGTTCGCGCACGTGCACCCGTTCGCACCGGCCGACCAGTTGGAAGGCTACCGCGTGCTCGACGAGCAGTTGCGCGCGTGGCTGTGCGAAGCCACCGGCTACGCCGGCATCAGCCTGCAGCCCAATGCCGGCTCGCAGGGCGAGTACGCGGGCCTGCTGGCGATCCGCGCCTACCATGCGGCGCAGGGCCAGGGCCACCGCAACATCTGCCTGATCCCGAGCAGCGCGCACGGCACCAACCCGGCCAGCGCGCAGATGGTGGGCATGCAGGTGGTGGTGACCGCCTGCGACGCCAACGGCAACGTCGATCTGCAGGATCTGCGCGCCAAGTGCGAGCAGCACGGCGAGAAGCTGGCCTGCGTGATGATCACCTACCCCAGCACGCACGGCGTGTTCGAGACCCAGGTGAAGGAGCTGTGCGCGCTCGTGCACCAGCACGGCGGCCGCGTGTACGTGGACGGCGCCAACATGAACGCCATGGTCGGCGTGGCCGCGCCCGGCGCCTTCGGCGGCGACGTGAGCCACCTGAACCTGCACAAGACCTTCTGCATTCCCCACGGCGGCGGCGGCCCCGGCGTGGGCCCGGTCTGCGTGGTGGAAGACCTCGTGCCCTACCTGCCGGGCCATGCGACGGCCGGCGTGGCGGGCGGCACGGGGGCCGTCAGCGCGGCCCCGCTCGGCAACGCGGCGGTGCTGCCGATCAGCTGGATGTACATCCGCATGATGGGCCCGGACGGCCTGCGCGCCGCCACCGAGACGGCCATCCTCTCGGCCAACTACATCAGCGCGCGCCTGAAGGACCACTACCCCACGCTGTACGCGAGCGCCAATGGCCACGTCGCGCACGAATGCATCCTGGACCTGCGCGGCTTCAAGGACACCAGCGGCGTGATGGCCGAAGACGTGGCCAAGCGCCTCATCGACTACGGGTTCCACGCGCCCACGCTGTCTTTCCCGGTGGCGAACACGCTCATGGTGGAGCCCACCGAAAGCGAAACGCTGGCCGAGCTGGACCGCTTCATCGACGCGATGATCGCCATCCGCGAAGAGATCCGGCAGATCGAGCAGGGCCACTGGCCGCAGGGCGACAACCCGCTCAAGAACGCGCCGCACACCGCGCACAGCCTGCTCTCGGCCGACTGGGCGCATCCCTATGCGCGCGAGACCGCGGCGTTTCCGGTGGCGGCGCTGCGCCAGTCCAAGTACTGGTCGCCCGTGGGCCGGGTGGACAACGTGTACGGCGACCGCAACCTGTTCTGCAGCTGCGTGCCCGTGGGCGACTTCGCCTGACGAAAGCGGCGGTGGCCGGCCGGCCACCGCCCGTCCCTGCAGGCGGCTACCATCGCGTCTTTTCTTTCCCGGAGCACCGCATCTTGAAAGCCCTGATCACCACCCTGCTCGCCGGCGCCGTCCTGGCCGGCGCCGCCTACGCCCAGACCCCTGCCGTCACCACGTCCAGCGGCCTCGTCTACGAATCGCTCAAGGAAGGCAGCGGCGAATCGCCCAAGGCGACCGACACCGTGAAGGTGCATTACCGCGGCACCCTGGCCGACGGCAAGGAATTCGACAGCTCGTACAAGCGCGGCGAACCCACCGAGTTCCCGCTGAACCGCGTGATCCCCTGCTGGACCGAAGGCGTGCAGCGCATGAAGCCGGGCGGCAAGGCCAAGCTGACCTGCCCTCCGTCCATCGCCTACGGCGCGGCGGGCGCGGGCGGCGTGATCCCGCCCAACGCCACGCTCCAGTTCGAAGTCGAACTGGTTTCCGTGCGCCGCTGATCGCCCGGCGCCGGGCGCCAAATGCCCCTGCGACCGGCGAAGGCGGGGGCACGGCGGCCACAGTGGGCCGCGGCGTACACTGGCCCACACTCCCGCGGCGCCGCCGCACCGTGCGCCGCCGTGGCGTGAACCGTCCGAGCCGCCCGAGCCGCCCATGAGCCGCCCCGATCTGTCGTTTCTCCTGCCGCCCGACCCGGACGGACCGCCCCGCCCCGCAGCCGACGGCACCGCGGCCGACGGCACCGCGCCCGCCGCGGCGCTGCCCCCGGCCCCGGCCGGGGCGGCGGGCCGGCCTCCCGAGCGGCCCGCCGGCCCGCAGGGCCCCGTGGCGGCACTCATCGCCGAGCTGCGCGCCTACCAGGCCGAGCTGGAAGTGCAGAACAAGGTCCTGCGCTACAGCCAGGCCGCCGCCGAAAGCGCGTCCGAGCGCTTCGAAACCCTCTTCGCCAGCGTGCCGCTGGCCCTCATGGTGCTCGACCAGCACGACATGGTGGTGCAGGCCAACTCGATGGCCCACCGCTGGTTCCAGCCCGGCGAGGCCGACCGGCCGCTCACCTCGCTCATGCCGTTCGTGAGCGCGGCCGACGCCGACCGCGTGCGCGCCACCTTCGCCGAGGCGCAGGAGCACGGCCACGGCGAGGCCAGCGAGGTGGTGTTCCCCATCGGCTCCGCAGGCTCGTCCATCACGGGCGACCTCTACATCGCGCGCATCGAGGCACCCCAGGAAGGCGGGGGCCCGCCGCAGCTGCAGTTCCTCTGCGCGGTGGTGGACCAGGGCCCGCTGGTGGCCGAGCGCCGCGCACTGCAGCAGAGCGCCGAGGCGCTGCAGCAGCGCAATGCGCAGCTCTACGACAGCGAACGGCGGCTGGAGGCCGTCATCAACTCCGCGCTGGACGCCATCATCTGCGTGGACCAGCACCAGCGCATCACCGTCTTCAACCCCACCGCGGCGGCGCTCTTCCAGTGCCCGGCGGCCGACGCGCTGGGCAGCCCGCTCGACCGCTTCCTGCCCGACGCGGCGCAGGCGCTGGCCTTCGCGCAGCTGGCCACGCAGGCCGTGCTGGGCGAGATGCTCGCCCTCACCGCCGGCGGCAAGGAACTGGCCGTCGAGGTGAGCGTGTCGTTCGAACGCCATGCCGAGGGCGAAACCACCACGGTGTTCGCGCGCGACCTCACGGGCCGCAAGAAGGCCGAGGCGCACCGCACCGAGCTGGAAGCGCAGCTGCGCGAATCGCACAAGATGCAGGCCGTGGGCACCATGGCGGGCGGCATCGCCCACGACTTCAACAACATCCTGGGCGCCATCCTGGGCAATGTCGAGCTGGCCAAGGCCGACTGCCCGGCCGGGGCGCCCGCGCTGGAGAGCCTGCACGAGATCGAGAAGGCCGGCCGGCGCGCGCGCGACCTCGTGCGCCAGATCCTCACCTTCAGCCGCAACGAGCCCCCCAAGCGCACCGCCGTGCCGGTCTCCGAGGCCGTGCACGACACCGAGCGCCTGCTGCGCGTGACGCTGCCGCCCGCCATCGAGCTGCGGCTGCAGATCGACGCGCCCCTGCCTGCGATGCTGGCCGATGCCACGCAGGTCGAGCAGGCGCTGCTCAACCTCTGCACCAACGCCATCCACGCCATCGGTGAATCCCGCGGCACCGTGCACGTGCAGGCGTCGGCCCTGCAGCCGGAACAACGGCTGTGCGAACGCCTGGCGCTGCCGGCGGGCCAGTATGTGGTGATCAGCGTGATCGACAACGGCCCCGGCATGGACGCGGCCACGCAGCAGCGCATCTTCGAGCCGTTCTTCACCACCAAACCCGTGGGCCAGGGCACCGGCCTGGGCCTGGCCGTGGTGCACGGCGTGATGCGCACGCACGGCGGCGCGGTGGACGTGCAGAGCACACCGGGCGAAGGCAGCCGGTTCACGCTGTATTTCCCGGTCGCCGAGGAGGCCGATCCGCCGCAGGCGCCCGCCGGGGCACCGCCCCAGGCGGCCGCGGCGCCCGGTGCCGCCGTGGCCCCGCCTCCCGCGGACGCCCCCACCGAGCGGCAGCGCCACGTGATGTACGTGGACGACGACCAGGCGCTGGTCTTCCTGGTGCAGCGGCTGCTCAAGCGCCGTGGCTACCGGGTGAGCGGCTTCACCGATCCGCACGAGGCCACCGAGGCGCTGCGCGCCGACCCGCAGGCCTACGACCTCGTGGTGACCGACTACAACATGCCCGGCTACTGCGGCGTGGACCTGGTGCGCGAATCCAAGCGCATCCGCGCGGACCTGCCCGTGGCGCTGGCCTCGGGCCACGTCACCACCGAGATCGAACGCGAGGCGCTGGCCGAAGGTGCCAGCGCGCTGATCCACAAGCCCAACGACGTGGACGAACTGTGCGCCACCGTGCACCGGCTAGTGCACGGCGAGCAGGCGTGAACCCGTCCTTGCACGCAGACCCGGCCGCGCCCGGGAGCCCGCCGACCGCGCCGGCGCCCGAATGCCTTTTTGCCGACGATGACCTGATCGTGCTGGCCAAGCCCTCCGGCCTGCTCTGCGTGCCCGGCCGCGGCCCCGGCAAGCAGGATTGCCTGAGCGCACGGGCGGCGCAGCACTGGCCCGGCGCCTGCGTGGTGCACCGGCTCGACCAGGCCACCTCGGGCCTCGTGGTGATGGCGCTGCACGCCGGGGCCCAGCGCGCGCTCGGCAATGCGTTCGCCGCGCGGCAGGTGCACAAGCGGTACGTGGCCGTGGTGGATGCCGGCAGCGGCCTGCCGGAGGCCGACCCGGACGCGCCCTGGCAGGAGATCGACCTGCCCATCGCGGCCGACTGGGAGCGCCGGCCGCTGCGCATCGTGGATGCCGCCCTGGGCAAGCCCAGCCTCACGCGCTGGCGCGCCGCGCCACCGGAAGGCGGCGCGCCGCTGCCGGCCGATCCGGGCAGCGGCGCGCGGGTGCTGCTGGAGCCCGTCACCGGCCGCACGCACCAGCTGCGCGTGCACATGGCTGCCATCGGCCATCCCATCCTGGGCGACGCTCTCTATGCGCCCGCTGCCGTGCAGGCCCGCGCTCCCCGGCTGCTGCTGCACGCCGCGCACCTCGCCTTCGCCCACCCGCGCACGGGCGCACCCCTGCAATTCGATTCGCCGCCCCCGTTCTGAGGGCCGGGCACCCGACTTCAAGCCAAAGGCCCTCCATGCCGCCGGATTCCTTCAATAGTTTGCTATTAATTCAATAGCAAACAGGTGATCGGCGCGCTAGGGCACGGTGCGCCGCATTACCATCGCCGGCACCATGCAAGGCACTTCCCCCTCCCCCACCCCGGCCCGCCCCCTCACCCTGCTCACCGGCGCCTCGCGCGGTATGGGCTTCGCCATGGCGCAGCAACTGCTGGAGAGCGGCCACGCGCTGGTCACGCTGTCGCGCCGCCCGAGCGATGCGCTGGCCGCCATCGCGCAGCGCACCGGCTCCCCGCTGGAGCAGTGGGAGCAGGACCTGGCCGAAGGCGCGCAGGCCGCCGGCCGGCTCCGCGCCTGGCTTGCGGCCCAGCCGGCAGGCCGCTATGCCAGCGCCACGCTCATCAACAACGCGGGCGTGGTGCCGCACATCGCGCCGCTCGCCGACAGCGACCCGGAAGACCTCGCGCATGCCCTGCGGGTCGGACTGGAGGCCCCCATGCAGCTCACCGGCGCCTTCCTGTCCGCCACCCGCGGCTGGGCCGTGCCGCGCAAGGTGCTCAACATTTCCTCGGGCCTGGGGCGCCGCGCGATGGCCTCGCAATCGGCCTATTGCGCCGCGAAGGCGGGCATGGACCATTTCACGCGCTGCGTGGCGCTGGACGAGGCGCAGCAGCCCGGCGGCGCCAGGGTATGCTCGCTGGCTCCCGGTGTGATCGACACCGACATGCAGGTCCATCTGCGCGCCGCCGACCCGGCCGCCTTCCCCGACCTGCAGAACTTCGCCAGCCTCAAAACGGATGGCGCATTGACCTCGCCCGACGACGCCGCCGCGCGCGTGCTCGCCTGGCTCGCGCGCGCCGACTTCGGCGACCTGCCCGTGGCCGACGTGCGCCAGCCCTGATGCACTGACTGGGCGGCACGACCGCCATCCCGGGCGGCAATCGTGCAGATTCCACCGCGCCTAGCGCTTGCCCGGTTGCGCGCACCCCGCCGCCGCACCAAGAATGGCCGCCATCGCGCGCATTTCCCTTTCGGAGACACCCATCCCATGATCCGCTCACTGATCTCGTTCACCGCCCTCGCGCTCTCCTTGGGCGCCGCCACGGCCCAGACCGCTCCCGCCGCTGCCCCCGCGCCGGCCGGTGCCTACCCCACCAAGCCCGTGCGCCTGATCGTGCCCTTCCCGCCCGGAGGCGGCACCGACATCCTCTCTCGCCTCGTCGCGACCAAACTCACCGAGACCCTGCACTGGACCGTCGTGCCCGACAACCGCGCAGGCGCGGGCGGCACCATCGGCATCACCGAGGCCGTCAAGGCCGCGCCCACGGGCTACGACCTCGTGATGGGCCAGAAGGACAACCTCGTGGTGGCGCCCTACCTCTACAAGAACCTGCCGTGGGATCCCACGAAGGACCTCGTGGCCATCGCCCACGTGGCCTACACGCCGGTGATCATCGCCACCGGCGCCAACTCGCGCTTCAAGACCCTGGCCGACGTGGTCGCCGCCGCCCGCGCGGAACCCGGCAAGATCACCTACGGCTCGCCCGGCAACGGCACCACCATCCACCTGGCCGGCGATTTGTTCGAGAAGGCTGCCGGCATCAAGCTGAGCCACATTCCCTACAAGGGCTCCAACCCTGCGCTCATGGACGCGCTGGCCGGCAACGTGGACCTGCTGGTGTCCTCCGTGCCCTCGGCCATGGGCCAGATCAAGTCCGGCAAGCTGCGCCCGCTGGCCGTCACGTCGATCAAGCGCTCGTCCTCTTTGCCGGACGTGCCCACGGTGGCGGAGTCGGGCTACAAGGGCTTCGACGTGAGTTCCTGGTACGGCATCTTCGCCCCGGCCGGCACGCCTGCGAACGTGGTGGCGACGGTCAATACCGAGGTCAACAAGCTCATCGCCCAACCCGAGATGCGCGCCGCCATCCAGGCCCAGGGTGCCGAACCCGAAACCATGGGCACTGCACAGTTCTCCACGCTGCTCAAGACCGACTACGCCAAGTGGAAAGGCATCGTGGAAGCCTCGGGCGCCAAGATCGAGTGAGGCCGGTGCCCATCGGCTGACAGAAAAAAAGCGGCTCCTTCGGAGCCGCTTTTTCGTGGCGAAGGTCGCTGCGGCCGCGTCAGTCGCGCACCACCAGCACCGGGATGTGCACCACGCCCAGCACGCGCTGCGTGACGCTGCCCAGCACCAGCTTTTCCAGGCCGCGCCGGCCGTGCGATCCCATCACGATCAGGTCGGCGCCGGTGGTCTCCAGCGCGCGCAGGATGCCGTCGTGCACGGCATGGCCTTCACCGATCACGGTGGTCACGGCCACGCCGGCTTCCTCGAGGGCCTTGCGGGTCGCGTCCAGCGCGGTGTTGGCTTCCGACGTGGCGGCGTTCATGTACTGCGACTGGCCGTAGGCGAAATCCGCGCCCACCCCGGTGAACGGATAGGGGTCCACCACGTAGACGGCGGTCACCTGGGCCCCGAAGGCCTTCGCCAGCCCCGCGGCCTTGGTCACGGCGGTCATGGAAGTCGGCGAGCCGTCCACCGGAATCAGGATGTGCTTGAACATGGAACTTCTCCTTTCGTTGGTTATGGGAACGAGAGCGCACCCGGGCGACTCGGCGTGCCGTGCCCGGATGGAACCAGTGTGCCGCAACCCGGCGGGGCCGGGTTGATTCGCATCAAGCGGCTGGGGTTGCTGCGGCTTCCTGCTGGAAACCGCCGCGCCGGCAGGTGACCACCAGCGTGTCGCGGAAGCCGGGGCCGTCGCCCAGCGGCTGGATCGGCGTGGTCTCGTGGATCATGCGCGCGTCGTCCAGCAGCATGAGCGACCAGGGCTCGCTGAGCGTGAAGCGGTGTCCGCTCGGCCCGGCCGCCTCGAAGATGCGGGTCTCGCCACCCTTGATGCCCTGCCGGCCCACCAGGAACACGGCCACGAGGTCCACGCCATCGCGGTGCGCGCCCTCGGGCGTCGGGCGGCCGATGCCGTCCGTGGTGTCGATGCGGAACTGGTGCGCCTCCAGGAACCAGCGCTCGGGGCGCTGGGCCAGCGCCTCCTGCGAAACGCGCGCCAGCGCCGCCAGCAAGCTGCGCCACGCAGGCCGCGCCGTGGTGGACTCCTGCATGGGCGCGAACCACCGCTCCATGCCGCCGTGCAGCGCGTTGTACTCCAGCGGCTGCCAGTGCGCGCGGTGCGGCACCGGGTGCACGTCGCTGCCCTGCCCGTCGGACACGAAGCAGGCATGCCGCCGCCGGCGGTAGCGGCCCCCGTCCTTGAGGAACTCGTCGGGCGGCAGCGCCTGCCAGTCGGCATGCAGGGCTTCGAGGTCGGCGGCCGGGCAGCCGATCCAGGCCGCCGTGTCCTCGGGACGCAGCACGGCGTAGCCCGTGCTGCGCAGGTGCGCGGCGACCTGATCGGGCGGCAGGTAGGGAGGAGGAAAGGTGATGTGCGCCATAGGCCCGGGAGCTTAACTCCGCCGGCCGCGCCCGCATTTCACCGGCATCAAGGAAACACGCGCAGCGGCCGGGTTTTGTCGCCAGGTTCCGCTTTTGCAGCCCCCCCCGGCACCTGCAGTAGCATCCGGGCCGCAGCCACCCAGGAGAATCCATGTCCCATGAACGCCGCCACTACGTCCGCGTTGCCTTCGATGCGCCGGCCCGCCTGGCCGTGAGCGGCCACGGCACCTTCGAGGTGCGCGTGCTGGACGTCTCCCTGCAGGGGGCCCTGCTGGAGCTGCCGCCGGACCTTGCCCTGCCGCAGGGCACGCCATGCGCACTGTCCATCCCGCTCATGACGGGACCGGAGCAGATCGCGATGTCCGGAGAACTCGCACACCTGGACGGCGCCTGCGCGGGCCTGCAAGGCCACACGATCGATCTCGACAGCGTCACCCACCTGCGCCGCGTGATCGAGCTGCAACTGGGAGACCCGGCACTGCTCGAACGCGACCTGCAGACGCTGGTATCGGCCCACCGCGGGCGCAGCGTGCCGGTGCAGCCGGCCATGGGCCACTGACACGGACAGCGCGGCCCTGCGAGGGGCCGCCTGCGCCGGTGCGCTGCGGCGGTGGTCAGGCGGCGGGCTCGGCCTCCTGCAGCTGGCGCCACATCACCTTGCCGCTGCCGCTCTTGGGCAGCGCGTCCGCGAACTGCACCACCCGCGGCGCCTTGTACACGGCCATGTTCTCCCGGCACCACGCGATGATGTCCTCCTGCGACACATGGCCGCGCTCCGCGGGCCGCAGCACCACCACGGCCTTCACGGTCTCCCCGCGGTAGCTGTCGCGCGCGGCGATGACGCAGGCCTCCTGGATGGCCGGATGGCGGAACATGAGCGCCTCGACCTCGGCCGGCCAGACCTTGAAGCCGCTCGCGTTGATCATGCGCTTGAGCCGGTCGGTGAGGAAGAAGTAGCCCTCTTCGTCCATGCGCCCCAGGTCGCCGGAGCGGAAGAAGCGCTTGCCGTCCAGCTCGATGAAGGCGTACGCCGTCGGGTTGGGCAGTTTCCAGTAGCCACTGAACACGCCCGGGCCGTGGATCACGATCTCGCCCTGCTCGCCCACGGGCACCTCCTGCAGTGTGTCCGGGTCGATCACACGGGATTCGGTGCTGATGAACGGAACGCCCAGGCACTGCTGCTTGGGCCGGTCCGGAGGGTTGGTATGCGAGGGCGCGGCCGTCTCGGTGAGGCCGTACCCCTCGGTGTAGCGCAGTCCGAACTGTTCCAGCAGCCGCTGCGCGACCGCCTGCGGCATGGCGGCCCCGCCCCCGCCGATATAGACCAGGCTGGAGAGGTCGTACTCGCCGAAATGCGGGCTCGCGAGCAGATCGATCACCATCGTGGGAATGTTGGTCCAGTTGGTGACGCGGTACTGCGAGATGAGGCGGCCGGCCAGATCGCGGTCCCAGCGCGGCATCATGACCAGCGTGGCACCCGCGTAGATCGACGAATGCATCATGCTCACCATCCCGGTGATGTGGAACATCGGCACCACCGCCAGGGTCACGCTCTCGGACGTGGCGGTGCCCCAGAGGCTGCTGGCGACGGCGTTGTGCATCACGCTGCGGTGCGGGTGCATGCACCCCTTGGGCAAGCCGGTGGTGCCGCTCGTGTAGGGCAGCACGGCCAGGTCCTCGGGGCCCACGTCGAGCGCGGGCGGCGTCGGTTCGCCGCCGAGTGCGCTGCGCCAGGAATGCACCTCGCCACCGTCCAGCGCGGGCAGCGTCCGTTCGGTGCAAAGCCAGTCCTGCCACGCTGCCGGCATGGCGCGGGCCTCCGGCGACCGGGGATCAAAGGTGTCCGAGAACTGCGAAGCCACGAGGTGCGCCAGGCGCTGCGCGGGCGGCAGGGCGTTGCTGGCCGAGGCCAGTTCGGGCGCGAGGTCGGCCGTCGTGATCGCCACCCGTGCATCGGGGTCGGTGATGTAGTGCTTGAGTTCTTCGGCCCGGTTCATCGGATTGACCGGCACCACCACCGCGTTGGCCCGCAGGATGGCGAAATGCGCGATCACGAGCTGCGGGCAGTTCTGCATGCACAGCAGCACGCGGTCGCCCTTGCGCACGCCCAGCGCGTACAGCCGGCCCGCCAGCCGCTCTGCGGCCTCGGCGAGCGCACGGTAGGTCAGCACCTCGCCGAAGAACACGACCGCCGGCTTGTGCGGATAACGCTGGGCACTGACGGCCAGGTTGTTCCAGAGGGAAGTCGACGGAGGCGTGAGGGAGTGCGGCAGGCGCCGGGGCCAGTGGGCGTGGTGTGCAGGCATGGGGGATAGCGGCGGAGTTCCGCGCAACGGTGCGAAACGTACATCCTGCGGCGCGTGCGGCGTCCCCGTATTGGGGATGGCCCCAATCGCCGGTCGCCCACGCGACGCTGTGCCGGCCCCAGCGGCGCGGCTGCGGCTCTGCCGGCCCCCAGGGCGCCTCGCCTGCAGGCCCCAGGTATCGAAGCACGGTGTTTTTGTAACGGCATGTCCCCCGAGGACCGCTTCCACGGCAACCATGCCGCCATGCAGCTCCACCATGAACGACAATGGCGGCTTCGCCGGCGTGCGCCCACCGCCATCCGCACGACCGGACGGCGCGGCGCACGCCCTTGCACACCCATCGCT
Organism: Acidovorax sp. NCPPB 4044; assembly: GCF_028069655.1. NCBI lineage: Bacteria > Pseudomonadati > Pseudomonadota > Betaproteobacteria > Burkholderiales > Comamonadaceae > Acidovorax > Acidovorax sp. NCPPB 4044. The sequence continues at coordinate 1,781,355 of NZ_JAMCOS010000001.1, read as the reverse complement.
TTTATCGCAGGCCCCACCCGATGCATGCGCACGCGGTGCGGACTGCGGCCCTGGATCCCATGAACATTGTCATCCTCGACGACTACCAGGACGCCGTGCGCAAGCTCCATTGCGCCGCGCGGCTCGATCCCTACTCCGCCAAGGTCTACACGAACACCGTCAAAGGCCTGGGCCAGCTGTCGGTCCGGCTCAAGGACGCCGACATCATCGTGCTCATCCGTGAGCGCACCCAGCTGACGCGCCAGCTGGTCGAAAAGCTCCCCCGGCTGAAAATGATCGCGCAGACCGGCAAGGTGGGCCCGCACGTGGACGTGGCGGCCTGCACCGAGCGCGGCATCGCGGTGGCCGAGGGCGTGGGCTCGCCCGTGGCGCCGGCAGAACTCACCTGGGCGCTCATCATGGCGGCCATGCGGCGGCTGCCGCAGTACATCGCCAACCTGAAGCACGGCGCCTGGCAGCAATCGGGGCTGCGCTCCGCCTCGATGCCGCCGAATTTCGGGGTTGGCACCGTGCTGCGCGGCAAGACGCTCGGCATCTGGGGCTATGGGCGGATCGGCCAGATCGTCGCGGGCTACGGCCGTGCCTTCGGCATGAACGTGCGCGTGTGGGGCCGGGAAGCCTCGCGCGCGCAGGCGCTGAGCGACGGCCTGCAGGTTGCCACCACGCGGGAGGAATTCTTCTCGCAATGCGACGTGGTCTCGCTCCACCTGCGCTTGAACGACGAGACCCGCGGGATCGTGCGGCTGGAAGACCTCTCCACCATGAAACCCAACGCGCTGCTGGTGAACACCTCGCGCGCCGAACTCATCGAGCCCGACGCGCTGATCGCGGCATTGAACCGCGGGCGCCCCGGCATGGCGGCGGTGGATGTCTTCGAAAGCGAGCCCATCCTCCAGGGGCACGCGCTGCTCCGTCTGGAGAACTGCATCTGCACACCGCACATCGGCTACGTGGAACAGGATAGCTACGAGCTGTACTTCGGGGCGGCCTTCGACAACGTGGTGAACTACATCCGCGGCACGCCGACGAACATCGTCAACCCGGGCGCGCTGCAGGTGCGCCGCTGAGCGGAGCAGCGCCGGCAGGTCGAGGAGCGAGTGCCCTGCCGTCGTCGTTGTCCGTTCTTTCCTCCCATGAAAAAAGGCCTCCGCATGCAAAGGCCTTCTGGTTCAGGGAAAGACGATCTCAGTTCAGAGGCGTCTTCTTGCCGTCCTTGTACACGTACAGCGTGATGGCGGGGTTCTTCAGTTCGCCGTTGGATTCGAAGGCGATGTTGGCCGTCACGCCCTTGTAGTTGGACTTCTGCAGTTCGGGGATGTACACCTTGGGATCCCACGAATTGGCACGCTTCATGGCATCGACCAGCAGCATGGTGGCGTCGTAGGTGTAGGGGCTGTACACCTGGAACTGGCCGGGGTACTTGGCGTCGTACTTGGCTCTCCAGGCCGTGCCGCCGGGCATCTTGGCCAGCGAAGCGCCGCCTTCTGCGCAGACCACGTTGGCCAGCGTCTTGGCGCCGGCAGCCAGCTTGGCCACTTCGGCGGTACAGATGCCGTCGCCACCAAAGTACTTCACGTTGGCCAGGCCGAGCTGTTCCATCTGGCGCAGCATCGGGCCGGCCTGGGGATCCATGCCGCCGAAGAAGATGGCGTCAGGATTCTTGGCCTTGATCGACGTCAGGATGGCCATGAAGTCGGTGGCCTTGTCGGTCGTGAACTGCTCGTCCACCACCTTGATGCCCTTCGTGGCGGCCGTCTTCTTGAAGACGTCGGCCACGCCCTGGCCATAGGCCGTACGGTCGTCGATGATGGCGACGGACTTGAGCTTCAGCGTGTCGGACGCATAGGCCGCCAGGCCCGCACCCAGCGCGTTGTCGTTCGCGATGATGCGGAACGTCGTCTTGTAGCCGGGCTTGGTCAGGTTGGGGTTGGTGGCGGCGCCGGTGACGTGCGGAATGCCGCAGTCGTTGTACACCTTCGATGCAGGGATCGTGGTGCCGGAGTTCAGGTGGCCCACCACGCCGGCGACCTTGGCGTCGCACAGCTTCTGCGCAGCAGCCGTGCCCTGCTTGGGATCGGCGGCATCGTCTTCAGCCTGCAGTTCGAACTTGATCTTCTTGCCGGCGATCGTGACCCCTTGGGCATTCAACTCCTCGATGGCCATGCGCGCACCATTTTCGTTGTCCTTGCCGTAGTGAGCCTGGGGGCCAGAAACCGGTCCCACGTGGCCGATCTTCACCACCTGTTCTTGTGCAGAGGCGACACCGGCAACAGCCGCGATAGCGGCAACCACGGTCAGTTTCAACTTCAATTGCATATGAATCTCCAATAAGGGTGATCGCTGAGTACCTTCTTTTCCCTCAGCGCCGGAAACATATCGCAATTTGTGGGCCAGGGCACCGGGAGTTGCGAGTACATGTGACCGAAAACCACAGGGGAATACCCTGTAGACCCCCAACCCTCAGCGCGAAGCACTGCCGGGCAAGGTCGCCAGCTCTTCGGCCACAGCCTCATACACCGCGTGGCGCACGACGGACTCCACCTCTTCGCGCAGCCGCGGCACCATGGAACGGGTCTGTTCCTGCACCACGGTGGCGATGGCCTCTCTCAGGCGCTGGTCGAGCACCACGTCCACGCGCTGGATGATGCGGTGGATGACGACTTCCTCGATGCCCGAGAAATCGGCCGGAGCGACCGCCATCGCCGGCCCTGTCGGCGCGGGTGCCGCAGGAGGAGGCACGGGTTGCAGGGCACCCGGCACCCCGACGGAAGGATGCGGCAGGGGCGCTGCCTGCGCAGGCGCAGGCGCAGGCACGGGCACCGGCGAAGCAGCCGGCGCGGCTCCCCGTTCGGGGACGACCGCCGCGTCTGCCGGCTCGGGCCCCGCAGGAATCTGCACCACATCGGTGAGCGTAGGCACGAATCTGGGAGGCGCCTTGGGAGGTGGGGTCGCCACGGTCAGCCCCCTTTCAGCACGAGGTCGTGCCGCACGATGGCGTAGCCGCGCTGCGTGTAGTGCCGCCACCGATCGCGGGCACCCGCCCGATCGGCTTCGTCCACGGAGCTGACCACCTCCACCAACCGACCGAAACGCTCGAAACCCGCAGGCACCGAAGCCCCCAGGTTCAGCAGCACGTCCGCCGGGCCTGCGGCCCTCGGGTCCTGCGCCAGAACCACCGGCGATGCCTCGCGCAACTCCGCGTCGTCTTCCTGACGGCAGTGCGCCACAAAGTCCTGGGGGCCCATCGCCCAAAGCGCGCGATCGAGCGCTTCCAGTACCGCAGCGGGGGCGGTGATCACCAACGACGCTTCGCTGCGCAATGCCTTGCGTGCGAACCGGCACGCGTAGGCCAGCTTGTCCGGCGCATTGAAATGGAAGGCGATCTCGGTCATGCCGTGCAGCAGGCCATCAAGCGCATTGCCCGGGTGTCAGGCCGCACGCTGCACGCGCCGGGGTTTGGCAGCCGCAGCACCGCTACCCGAGCGGGCACGCACCGCAGGCGCCGCAGGGATGGAATCGAGCAGGAACTGCACGAGCAACCCCACCGGCCGCCCTGTTGCACCTTTGGCGGCGCCGCCTTTCCAGGCCGTACCTGCAATGTCCAGATGGGCCCACGGCTGGTTGCCAACGAACTTCTGCAGGAACTTGGCTGCGGTGATCGCCCCCCCTGCCCGCCCGGCCACGTTGCCCATGTCGGCGAAATGGCTCTTGAGCCCATCGGCGTATTCGTCGTCGAGGGGCAGGCGCCAGCAGGGATCCAGCGCCGACTCGCCGGCAGCCTGCAGGCGGCCGGCCAAGGCCTCGTCGTTGGCGAAAAGGCCGCTGCGAACGCCGCCAAGGGCCACGACACACGCACCGGTCAGCGTGGCGATATCCACCATCGCCACGGGCTTGAACCGCGCGGCATAGGCCAGCGCATCGCAAAGCACCAGACGGCCTTCCGCATCGGTATTGAGCACTTCGATGGTCTGGCCACTCAGGCTCGTCACCACGTCGCCGGGCTTCACGGCACGGCCGTCAGGCATGTTCTCGCAGGCAGGGATGAGGCCCACGACATTGATCGCCGGCTTGAGTTCGGCCAGGGCACGGAACACGCCCAGCACGCTGGCGGCGCCTCCCATGTCGAACTTCATCTCGTCCATTTCGGCCGCCGGCTTGATCGAAATGCCGCCGGTGTCGAATGTGATGCCCTTGCCGATCAGCGCCACGGGAGCGTCGGCGCGGCCCGCGCCCTGGTACCGCAATTCGATGAACCGCAACGGCTCCTCGGACCCCTTCGCGACCGCGAGAAAAGCGCCCATTCCCAGCTTGGCCACTTCGGCCGGGCCATGGACCTTGACCTGTATGGACGCATGCTTTGCCAGCGCCTTGGCCGCGCCTGCCAGCAGCGTGGGCGTCGCATGGTTGCCAGGGCGATTGGCCCATTCGCGGGCGTACTCGATACCCAGGGCCAATGCCACGCCGCGGGCGAAGCCTGCTTTCGCCGCAGTGGCGTCCTGCACACCGATCACCACGCGCGAGAGCGCACGGGGCTCGGCCTTGGATTTGGTTGCCGTGTACAGATAGCTCGCCTCCGACACGGCCTGCACGGCGGCACAAGCGGCCGCATCCGCATCCGCCAAGGCGCTCAGGCACACGGTGGCCCGTTTGACCTGCGGGGCTTTCCAGACCGCCGCGGCGCCCAGCAACGCCTGCCGGACCGCCCGCGGACTGCCATCGCCGGCGCCCAGCAGCACCACGCGGCGCGCTGCCACGGCCGGGGCCTGGTAGAGCGACAGGCTCTTGCCCGGCTTGGACTCGAAGTCCCCCTGACGGGTGGCATGGGCCACGATGGCAGAGAGCGCATCGCCCGAGGGTTTGAAGCCATCGGGCACCAGCACGGCGAGCAGATCGCATTTCTCGGTGGTGGCGGCCGCCAGGGCCAGGGTCTTCAGATCGAAGTTCATAATCGGCGTTTTCCTTCGAGCCAATGTTATTCGATTCATCCATTCGCAAGGAGCTGGCGCGCAGCTTCGGCGCGACCCTGGTGGTACTGGTCACCGTGGTCATGACCATGATGCTGATCCGCACGCTTGGCCAGGCATCGCGCGGCAGTGTCAATCCGTCCGACGTGATGCTCGTCATGGGCTTCACCGTGCTCGGCCAATTGCCCACCATCCTCACCCTGAGCCTGTTCGTTGCCGTGGTCGGCACGCTTTCGCGCATGTACCGCGACAGCGAGATGGTCATCTGGTTCGCAAGCGGGCGCGGGATGCTTCATCTGCTGGCGCCGCTGCTGCGGTTCGCCTGGCCGGTGATGCTGGCCATCGCCACGCTCGCCCTGTTGATCTGGCCCTGGGCCAATCAGCAGATCCAGGAACTCAAGGTGCAGTACGAGCAGCGCGGCGATGTCGACCGCATCGCGCCCGGTGAATTCCAGGAATCGGCCAATGGCAGCCGCGTGTTCTTCATCGACCGGGAAACACCCGACCAGCAGCAGGCCACCAACGTATTCATCGCGTCCACGGAACGGGGCCGCGAGATCGTCACGTCCGCCCGCAGCGCGAGACTGGAAACCCGGGGCGAACAGCGCATGGCCCTGCTCAGCGACGGCCAGCGGCTGGAAACCACGGTGGACAAGCCCGGGCTCAAAGTCAGCGAATTCTCCGAGTACGGCACGCGTGTCGGCTCCGCAGGGCTCGGCCCCTCCGATGACGTGGCCGTCAAGACCCGCTCCACGCGGGAACTGTTCGCCTCCAGCGATCCCGCCTTCCGTGCGGAGATCGGCTGGCGATTCGGCCTGGCATTCGCCGCCTTGAATTTCGTCATCATGGGCCTGGCGGTGGCCAGCGCCAATCCGCGGGCCGCGCGCAGCACGAGCCTGGTGTTCGCACTGTTCTCGTTCGTCGTCTACTACAACCTGATGACGCTCGGGCAGAGTTGGGTCGGCTCGGGCCGTCTGGGCCTTGGAACCTTCATGCTGCTGCTGCATGGCGGCACGCTGGTGCTGGGCCTGCTGCTGCTGGCCGCGCGGCACAACCGATGGTCGCCACAGATGCTGTGGCAGCGTACGAGGGCGCAGGCATGAAAACGATCCGGCGGCTCATCTATCGCGAGGCTGTGGCGGCCGTGGCTTTCGTCACGCTCGGGTTCCTGGCACTGTTCTTCTTCTTCGACATGGTGGATGAATTGCGCTGGGTCGGGCGGACTGGCGTGGACGGCTACCAGGTATCGCACGCGCTCCTGTTTGTCGCGCTCAGCATCCCGAGCCATCTGTACGAATTGCTGCCGATCACCGTGCTCATCGGCACCATTTTCGTGATGGCGCGGTTTGCCCAAAGCTCGGAGTTCACCATCATGCGCACCAGTGGCCTGGGACCGTGGCGCGCTTTGCGCACGCTGCTGGTGCTCGGCTGCGCCTTCGTGCTGTTGACCTTCGCGGTGGGCGACTACATGGCCCCGGCAACAGACCGCCTGGCCCAGCTCGTCAAGGCCCGGCACCTGGGCCAGTTGACGTCGGGTGCCACCGGGGCATGGCTCAAGGAGCGCCAAGGCGAGCATTCCGTGGCCGTGAACGTGCGGGCCTTGAGCCCCGACGGCGGCATGCGCAACGTGCGCGTTTTCGAATTCGACGGCGACGGCCGCGTGGCGTCCACCATCCAGGCCGCCTCGGGCGAATTCGGCCCAAAGGGCTGGGAACTGCGCGATGTGAAACGCAGCGTCTTTCTGCGCCGCGGTGAAGCGCAAGCGAGTGTCGAGCGCCTGCAGGAAGCCAGTTTCCACTGGCCGACCCACATCAGCAGTGACATGGTTTCAGCCTCGCTGCTGAAACCCGACCGCATGGCCACCATCGATCTCTTCCAGTACATCCGGCATCTGGAGTCGAACGGGCAGTCCGCGCAGAAGTACGAAATCGAGTTCTGGCGCAAGGTCTTCTACCCGCTGAGCTGCCTGGTGATGGTGGTGCTCTCACTGCCCTTCGCCTATCTGCATTTCCGCTCAGGCGGCATTGCAGGCTATGTCTTCGGCGGCGTGATGGCGGGCATCAGTTTCTTCCTGCTCAACAACGTGTTCGGGTACGCCGGCAATCTGCAGAACTGGTCGCCGTGGCTCACGGCCGCCGCGCCAGGCATCATCTATTCCCTGCTGTCGTTGGCGGCCTTCGGCTGGCTGGTCCTGAGGCGTTGACATGGTCGGCACCGAGACGACCCCAGCCGATTCGCCGACTGGCGCCAATGGCACGCGGCGCGGAGTGGTTCTGTTTGCCCACGGCTCGCGGGACCCGCTCTGGCGTGCTCCGATCGAGGCGGTGGAAACGCGCCTGCGGCTGCAGAACCCCGATGTCGAGGTCCGCTGCGCCTATCTGGAACTGATCGAGCCAGACCTGCTGGCAGTGGCTCGCGAAATGGCGGCCCGCGGGGTCCGACAGCTCTCGGTGGTGCCGATGTTCCTCGGAACGGGCAAGCATGCGCGGGAGGACCTCCCACTCCTGGTGCATGCATTGCGCGCCGAGCATCCCCACCTGAGCATCACGGTCCAGGGCGCCATTGGCGAAGATCCCCGCATGACGGCGCTCATGGCAGCCATCGCCAGCGAAAGTTGAAGATTCGCTTTTCGCTGCCGAGGACAGTGGCGCAAAAGCTTTAGACGATTGCAGCATAATGAGAATAATCTTTAGCAGCAATCAGATATGAACCTGCACCAGTTCCGCTTCGTCCAGGAAGCCGCGCGCCGCAATCTCAACCTCACCGAGGCCGCCAAGGCACTCCACACCTCTCAGCCAGGCGTGTCCAAAGCCATCATCGAGCTGGAGGAGGAACTGGGGGTCGACATCTTTGCGCGACACGGCAAGCGGCTCAAGCGCATCACCGAACCAGGCCAGCATGTGCTCAAAAGCATCGAGCTGATCATGCGCGAAGTGGGCAATCTCAAGCGCATCGGCGAGCAGTTCAGTGCGCAGGACAGCGGCACCCTGAGCATTGCCACCACCCATACGCAGGCCCGTTACGTCCTGCCCGTTCCCGTTGCCAAGCTCCGCGACGCGTACCCCAAGGTGAACGTCAGCCTGCACCAGGCCACCCCGCACGAGGTGGCGCGGATGGTGATCGACGAAGTGGCTGAAATCGGCATGGCGACCGAATCTCTCGCGGACTATCCAGATCTCGTGACCCTGCCCTGCTATGAATGGCAGCACGTTCTGGTGATGCCCACCGGCCACCCCCTGGCCCAAAAAGAGCGGGTCAGCGTGGACGACATCGCGCATGAATCGCTCATCACGTACCACCCTTCGTTTACTGGTCGCGGCAAGATCGACCAGGCGTTCGCAGCGCGCAAGCTGCAACCACGCATCGTGCTGGAAGCCATCGATTCCGACGTGATCAAGACCTATGTGCGCCTGGGCCTGGGCGTGGGCATCGTGGCCGAAATGGCCATGCGGGACGACCCTCTGGGCGATTTGGTGGTGCGGCCCGTGGGCCATCTTTTCGGGCAGAGCGTGGCGCGCGTGGCCTTCAAGCGCGGCGCCTACCTGCGCAACTTCGTCTACCGGTTTGCGGAACTGCTGAGCGACAGGCTGAACCGGGAACTGATCGCACGCGCCATGTCCGGCCACGTGAACGATTACGAACTCTGATCCGTCCGCTGGCCGTGCCGGCGCATTTTTCCCCATTCTTCGACGCTTCCATGACGACTCCAGCCGCTGCGCGCACGCCCGCCTTTCCCAGCAAGCTACCCCATGTGGGTACCACGATTTTCTCCGTGATGTCCGCACTGGCTGCAGAGCATGGCGCCGTCAATCTGGGCCAGGGCTTCCCGGATTTCAACTGCGACCCGGCGCTGGTCGATGCGGTGAACGATGCCATGCGTGCCGGCCACAACCAGTATCCACCGATGCCTGGCGTCGCCGCGCTGCGGCATGCCGTGGCGCGGAAGATTGAGGCTTTGCACGGCCGCGCCTATTCTCCCGACGGAGAGATCACCGTCACGGCGGGGGCAACGCAGGCCATTCTCACAGCGATCCTGGCCATCGTGCACGCGGGTGACGAGGTCATCGTCCTGGATCCGTGCTACGACAGCTATGTGCCCAACGTGGAGCTGGCCGGAGGCAGGGCCGTGCGTGTGCCGCTCGTGCCCGGCACGTTCCGCCCCGACTTCGCACGGATCGCGGCAGCCATCACGCCCCGGACACGCGCGATCATCCTGAACACGCCGCACAACCCGAGCGCCACGGTCTGGAACGCAGACGATATGCAGGCCCTGGAAGCCTTGCTGGCCCCCACGGATGTGCTGGTGATCAGCGACGAGGTCTACGAACACATGGTGTTCGATGGTGCAGCGCACCAGAGCGTCGCGCGATTCCCTGGCCTTGCTGCCCGTGCGTTCCTCATCTCCAGCTTCGGTAAGACCTTCCATGTGACGGGGTGGAAAGTGGGTACCGTGGCGGCGCCCGCGCCGCTCACGGCCGAGTTCCGCAAGGTCCATCAGTTCAACGTGTTCACGGTGAACACTCCCATGCAGTACGGGCTTGCAAGCTACCTCGGTGAGCCGGCGCACTACCTGCAGTTGCCTGCGTTTTACCAGGCAAAGCGCGACCTGTTCCGGCAAGGCCTCGAAGGCTCCCGGCTCCGCCTTTTGCCCAGTACCGGCAGCTATTTCCAATGCGTAGACATCTCGGAGGTCAGCGACTTGGGCGACGCGGATTTCTGCCAGTGGCTCACTCGCGAAATCGGCGTGGCGGCCATCCCGCTATCGGCTTTTTATGGGGATGGGTTCGACCAGCGGGTGGTGCGGTTCTGCTTTGCCAAGCAGGACAGCACCCTGCGTGAGGCGCTGCAGCGGCTGCGGCGGTTGTGAACCGGGCACCAAGCGCGGCAGTTCAGTGTCACGGGGTCGGTGGTTTACCCATCTGAAGGAGCGTCTGGCACAGCGTGCTGCCGGGATCCTCGAAGGCCTGCACGGCCGAAAAGTGGTCGGCGCCAGGCTGTGGCGCCAGTTCGGCCGCGTTGCCGGCCTCTTCCCAGGCGGCTCGGAATTCCAGCGACTGCCGGGCGAACGCTTCCTGCTCGGCCTCGCCCCACGACAGCACCAATGGCGTCGCACAGGAGCGGACGTGGCTGATCGGGGAGTTGCGTTGCACGGCGCCTTCATCGAGCTGAATCGCGGGCTGCAGATAGCTGTATCGGAGAGGGGCGATGTCATAGAGCCCGCTGACCAGGACAGCACCCGCGAACGGATCGGCGGGAAGGCCGTAGTCACCCACCCAATCCGTTGCCAGCAGCATTGCTCCGAGGTGCCCGCCTGCGGAGTGTCCTCCGATCACCACGCGTTGCGGATCTCCGCCGTGGCCACCGATGTGCCTCAGCACCCAGGCCGCAGCAGCCCTGGCTTGCCGCACGATCTCGTCGAGCGATACCGCCGGACACAGCGCATAGTCGATGACCACGGTGGTGAAGCCCAGGGAGTGCGGCCCCGCAGCCACGCAGCTGAAATCACGCGCGCTGCGCGCGCGCCAGTAGCCTCCGTGGATGAAGAGGAAAACCGGGGCTCCAGATTCCGCCGCGGGAAAGATGTCCAAGGTTTCCGCGACCGTCGGGCCATAAGAAATTGCCGGCAGATAAGGCAGCGCACGCCGTGCCGCTTCGCTGCGCTCCGAGAACTGTCGATTGGACGCCGATGCGTCAATGGCCCGCTTGAGCGGGTCATAGGCGTCATCGATCTCTTGCAGGCTCGCAAAGCCATGGGGAAGTCGCAATGCCATGGCAGGCCTGTCAATCCGGCACGACGGCTGTGACCTCGATCTCGACCTTGGCACGGTCCTCGATCAGGGCCGACACTTCCACCGCCGTCATCGCGGCGTTGAAGCTCCCGATGATTTCCCGGAAATCCTTGCCGATCTGCTGGAGCGAGGCGATGTAGTCTCTCTTGTCCGTCACGTACCAGGTCATGCGCACGATGTGCTCCGGACGGGCGCCGCCCTCCTTCAGGACTGCGACGATGTTCTGCAGCGCCTGCCTCACCTGGCCAGCCAGGTCATCGGTATGGAAGATCCCTTGGGTATCCCAGCCGATCATTCCTGCGACGAACACCATCCGCCCCTGCGCCGTGACTCCGTTGGAATAGCCCTTGGGCCGAGGCCAGCCGGGGGGAAGAAGGACTTGCATTCGATTCTCCTAATCGGTCAAAAAGGGACTTTGTGCCGTGGTGGCGCGAGGCGCTCCCAGCACGGCCCGCACATCGGCAGGCACATCCATGGCACGGTGCGTCTGCAGGCTGGTGAAGACCAGCACCTGCCGCGACGCGACGCGCAATTCATCTTCTGTACGGGCTGCAAAGGCCAGCGTGAGCGACCGTCCCCCGATTCGCTCTAGGGAAAGCTCCAGCGACAGAAGATCGCCCATGCGGCTCACGGCACGGAAGTCGCACTCCAGCCGGACGATCGGAAGCCCGATTCCCCGCGGGCCCAGCATGTCGGCGTAGGAGATGCCCAGCCCTTCGTTGAACCAGTCCTCCACCAGTTGGTGAAAAAGAATCAGGTACTGCGGAAAGAACACGATGCCCGCGGGATCGCAATGGGAAAAGCGGACCTGGCGCAGACGCACGAAATCCGGTGCTGCTACTTCATCGGTTGACCGGGGCGGGGGAAGGCGGGCATCCATCGGTCAGACTCCGATATAGCGTTGCCAGAGCGCAGGATCGGCGGCCAGCGATTCGGAATCGCCGTGCCAGACCACACGGCCGCGCTCGATGATGGTGTGGCGATCCGCCAGCCGGACCAGCCGGCGCACATACTTATCGATGACAAGGATCGTCTGGCCCTGGGCACGCAGCGTGTCCAGGCAGCGCCAGATCTCCTCGCGGATCAGCGGAGCCAGCCCCTCGGTGGCTTCGTCCAGAATCAGCAGATGCGGGTTGGTCATGAGGGCCCGTCCGATCGCAAGCATCTGTTGCTCGCCCCCTGAAAGCTGGTTGCCCATGTGCGAGGCGCGCTCTGCGAGTCGAGGAAACAGCGCATGGACACGTTCCAGCGTCCACGGCTCCGCACTGGCATTGCGGCGCGCGGCGAAGGCCAGCAGGTTCTCCCGCACTGTCAGGTTGGGAAAGATCTGCCGTCCTTCGGGTACGACCGCCAAACCCATGCGGGCGATACGGTCTGGCGCCCTCCCTTCTATGCGTTCGCCGCGGAAACGCACGGTCCCGCTCCGCAACCCCGCAAGCCCGAGCAACGCCCGCACCGTGGTCGTCTTTCCCATGCCATTGCGCCCCAGCAAGGTAGCCACCTCGCCCGGCATGATCTCCAGGGCGATTCCGAACAGCACCTGGCTGCTTCCATATGCGGCCTCCAGCCCATCGGCTTCCAGCAAGGCACTCATGGTGCATCCTCCAGTTCGTCGCCTAGGTAGGCACGCTGCACCGCTGGGTGCTGCCGGATTTCCTGCGGCGTTCCGGTGGCGATCACCTTGCCCGATACCAGGGCTGAAATGCGATCTGCCAAACGGAAAACGGCATCCATGTCGTGCTCGACCAGCAAGAGGGTCACCTGCCCGCGCAATCCCTGCAGCAGGCCGACCATGCGCTCGGACTCCTCCGGCCCCATACCCGCCATGGGTTCATCGAGCAGCAGCAGGCGGGGTTGCAGCGCAAGCGCCAGCCCGACTTCGAGCTGGCGCTGCTGCCCATGCGAGAGTGCGCCGGCCAACTGCTGGACCTGGGCCAGCAGGCCGACCCGGTCGGCCACTGCTTCCGCCGCGGCATAGCGGCCGCGCTCGGCACGTGCTGGCCGCAAGAGTCCCTGGAAGCCGCTTGCGCCACGCGCCTGCACAGCGAGCGAGAGGTTGTCCAGCACCGAGAGCCGCGGAAACACGCTGGTGATCTGGTAGGAGCGCACCAGACCGCGATGCACGCGCGCGTGGATCGGCAGGCGGGTGATGTCGCCACCATCGAAATGGATGTGCCCGCTCGTCGGGGCCAGCGTTCCCGAAAGCTGGTGGATCAGGGTGGTCTTGCCGGCGCCGTTGGGGCCGATCAGCGCGTGGACCTCGCCCTGCAGGACCGCCAGGTCCGCATGGTCGGTCGCGAGAAGGCCTCCGAAGCGCCGGACCAGCTTCTCGGTCCGCAAAATCACGCGCCCGTTCATGGCTGCCGCGCCTTTGCACGCCAGAGGCTGAGCAGCCCATTGGGCGCCACGAGCACCACCAACAACAGCACGGCACCCAGGCCGAACTGCCAGTGCATCGTGTGTGCGGCCAGCACCTCCTCGATCAAAAGGAACACCGCCGCTCCGACGAAACCGCCGTACAGACGCCCCACTCCGCCCAGGATCACCATGACCATGAGCATGCCCGACTGGTTCCATTGCAACAGCGCGGGACTGACGAAATTCGCCTGATTTGCCAGGAGCGCGCCGGCTAGGCCACCGATCGCGCCAGCCAGCGTGAAGGCCGCCAGTTTGTGTCGGTAGACAGGAAAGCCCAGCGCCGCCATGCGCGTCTCGTTCTCGCGGATGCCCTGGAGCACATGGCCGAATCGTGCATTGAGCAAACGGGCCAGCAGCAGGAAAACCAGCACGCACAGCGCCAGAACGACGTAGTAGAAGCATGCATCGTCCGACACATCGAGCCATGCGCCGATCTGCGAACGCGAAGGCAAGGAAAGGCCGTCCTCGCCTCCGTAAGCCTTGAGCGAAACCATCAGATAGAACAGCATCTGCGCAAAGGCCAGGGTGATCATGATGAAGTACACCCCTTGGGTGCGAAGGCTGATGAGCCCGATGAACAGAGCGAAGAGCCCCCCCGCAACCATGGCTGCCGGCCAGGCAACCCAGGCAGAGGCGACGCCTTCCTGCATGAGGATGCCCACGGCATAGGCCCCCACGCCGACGAACGCGGCATGGCCGAAGCTGACCATTCCGCCAAAGCCTAGGATCAGGTTCAGGCTCGTCGCCGCCAGGGCGAAGATCAGGATGCGGCTCGCCACGCCGATGTAGAAAGGCTCCCCCAGGGCCTGGGCGAGAACAGGGAACAACGCGAGCGATACCAGCAGGGGAACGCTCCAGCGCGCATGCAGGGGATGATCCAGCAGGCTGGGGGATGCAGGCGCGGAGGAAGTAGGCATCGTGACCTCAGCCATGGGAAGGGAACAAGCCACGCGGCTTCCAGAAAAGCACCGCGGCCATCAGCACGTAAATCAGTATCGAGGCCACTGCGGGGCCCGCACCGGCTGCTGCGGCGGCCCCGAACAACCCCTCGATGAGCATCGGGACCAGCGTGCGGCCGGCTGTGTCGACTAGGCCGACCAGCATTGCCCCCAGCAAAGCGCCTCGGATCGACCCGATCCCGCCGATCACGATCACGACAAACGCAAGGATCAGGATGCTCTCGCCCATGCCCACCTGCACCGCCAGCAGGGGCCCGAGCATGCCTCCCGCAATGGCACACAGTGCAGCCCCCAATGCGAACAGTGCGGTGAAAAGGCGGCGGACATTCGTCCCCATGGCCAGCGCCATTTCCCGATTGGAGGCCCCCGCGCGCACCTGCATGCCAACCCGGGTGCGGGTGACCAGCACATACAGCAGCAGCGCCACCCCCAGCCCCACGCCGATGATGAATAGCCGGTAGGCCGGATAGTAGAAACCGGGCAGCAGCTCCACCGGCCCGGCGAGCGAATGCGGCGGGTTCAACGCCAGCGGCTGAGACCCCCACAGCATGCGAACGGCCTCGTTCGCCATGAGCAGGATGGCGAATGTCCCCAGGACCTGCGAAAGATGGTCGCGGCGGTAGAGGCGGCGCAGCACGCTGATCTCCAGCAGCACGCCCACGGCCGCAGTGGCCAGGGTTCCCCCGGCGAGCCCGATCCAGAACGATCCCGATGCCGCTGCAATGGTGGCGATCAGGTAGGCACCGACCATGTAGAGCGAGCCGTGGGCGAGGTTGATCATGTCCATGATGCCGAAGATCAGCGTCAGGCCTGCCGCCAGCAGGAACAGCATCAGTCCGAACTGCAAGCCGTTGAGCAACTGCTCGAGAAAGAGAATCCCCGTCATGTGCTCGAGCGGCTGTTGTCAGGAGGGCATGCGGCATTCACCGGCATAGGCGTCGGCATGCCCTTCGAAAACGCGGCCGACTGTTTTGTTCGTTACCCGGCCCTGGCCATCCTTCACGACTTCACGCAGGTAGTAGTTCTGGATCGGGTAATGGTTGGTATTGAAACGGAAAGAGCCGCGGACGGACTCGAAAGGCGCGGCCTCCAGAGCCTTGCGCAGCCCAGCCTTGTCTTCCAGCTTGCCGCCGACGCGCTGCACTGCGCCTCCGATGAGGCGTGCCGCGTCATATCCCTGGGCCGCGTAGAGCGTGGGCAAGCGTCCGTATTCCTTCTGGAAGTCGGCAACGAAGCGCTTGTTGGCCGCGTTGTCCATGTCATGCGCCCATTGGGAGCTATTGAAAATCCCGACCATGGCATCCCCCACCGCGCGGATCACATCTTCATCGGCAGAGAAGCCAGGAGCAAACAGCTTCATTTCCTTGCCCAGCCCCGCTCCCGTGAACTGCTTGACGAAGTTGACGCCCAAACCACCGGGCAGGAAGGCAAAGACCGCATCGGCGCCGGATGCCCGGATCTTGGACAGCTCGGCCCCGTAGTCGAGCTGGTTCAGAGGGGTGTAGGTCTCCAGGGCCACCTCACCCTTGTAAAAACGCTTGAACCCGGCCAGTGCATCCTTGCCTGCAGGATAGTTCGGTGCGATCAAGGCCACCTTCTTGAAGCCCCTGTCCTGCACGGTCTTGCCGACGGCCTCGTGCATGCTGTCGTTCTGGTAGGACGCGCTGAAGAAGAACGGATTGCACTGCGCGCCCGCATATTGCGACGGACCTGCATTGGCGCTGATGTAGAAAGTTCTGGACTGGAACACCGGAGGCCCCACCGCCAGCATGACGTTCGAGAAGACGATGCCCGTCATGAAGTCCACGCGCTCGCGCTTGAGCAGCCGATCGGCGGTCTGCTTGGCTGCATCCGGGCTCTGCTGATCGTCCGCCACGGTCACTTCGGCAGGCAAGCCGCCCAATTGGCCTCCGGCTTGCTTCACGGCCAACTGGAAGCCGTCGCGAATATCGATGCCCAGCCCCGACCCCGGGCCCGAGAGCGTGGTCAGCAGGCCGATCTTCACCTTGTCTGCGGCCTGCGCAGCACCGCCCAGCAGCACAGCGGCAGCCAGAGCGGCAACGGACACGTTACGGTGCGGCGAGCGCAGAAAGGATCTCATGGGTGGCTCCTGGGTCGATGGCAGTGAGAGGGTTTCGGAACAGAGGCGGCAGCGTGCCGGACTCACTTGGGTGCGTGTAGCTTAAAGCGCTGCAGCTTGCCCGTCTGCGTGCGTGGAAGCCGCTCGATGAATTCGATGGCGCGCGGATACTTGTAAGGCGCGACAGTTTGCTTGACGAAATCCTGCAGTTGCACTGCCATGGATTCGTCTGCCGGATGCCCTGGCCGCAACACCACGAAGGCCTTCACGATCTGGCCACGCTGCGCATCGTCCACGCCGATCACGGCGCATTCCGCGACGGCGTGGTGGACCATGAGCGCCTCTTCCACCTCGGGGGCTGCGATGTTGTAGCCAGCGGAGACGATCATGTCGTCCGTTCGTGCCTGATAGAAAAAATAGCCATCGGCATCCATCACATAGGCATCGCCGGTGAGGTTCCACCCATTCTGCACATACGCTTTCTGGCGCTCGTCGGCAAGATAGCGGCAACCGGTGGGGCCCTGCACGGCCAGTCGGCCAACGGTACCCGGAGGCACCTCACGTCCTGCTTCATCCACCACCTTGGCCCGGTAACCCGGCACGGGCTTCCCGGTGGCGCCGGGCCGTACATCGGCCTCGTCGTGCGAGATGAAGATGTGCAACATCTCGGTGGCGCCGATACCATCGATCAGTTCGATGCCGGTGGCCTCTTTCCACAGTGCCCGCGTGGAAGCCGGCAACGCCTCTCCGGCAGAGACGCACTTGCGCAGCGGCGTGCTCCGTAGCAAAGCGCCCTCGGCGGCCAGCGCCCGGTAGGAGGTGGGCGCCGTGAAAAGCACAGTTGCCTGAAAATCCTGGATGCCCTGCAGCAGTTGCGGTGGCCCGGCCTTCTCCAGCAGCACCGTCGAGGCGCCGATATGGAGCGGGAACAGCAGCATTCCCCCCAGACCGAAAGTGAAAGCGAGCGGCGGGCTGCCAATGAAAACGTCCTCCGCGCCGGCCTTGAGCACATGGCGCGGCCAGCAGACGCAAATCGCCAGCAAATCGCGGTGGTAATGCATGGTTGCCTTGGGCACACCCGTCGTTCCCGAAGTGAAGCCCAGGAGGCAGCAATCGTCGGACGCCGTGTCGACATTGTCGAAGCGCGGCGAAGCGAGTTCCATGGCCGCTTCCAGCCCGTCCGGCCCTTCGCTGTGGAAATAGCGCACCTCGGCCAGATGCGAGCCGGCTGCCTGACCGGCGATTTGCAACTCTTCGCTCAACACCGCGTCGCAGAGTGCGTGCGTGACCTGCCCGATCTCAATGATGTCCTTCAGTTCCTTGGCCCGCAGCAGCGGCATGGTCGCTACGGCGATTCCGCCGGCCTTCATCACGGCGAACCAGCATGCGGCGAGCATCGGATTGTTCGGTGCTCGCAGCAGCACCCGGTTGCCGGGCCGCAATCCCATTTCGTTCACCAGCACGTTGGCAATGCGCTGGGCCTTCTCCTGCAGATCGGCATAGGTCCACGCCAAGCCGGGGGCGCGAATACAGATGCGCGCACCACGTCCCTCGCGCACGTGCACGTCCAGCAACGGATCGGCACAGTTGAGCCGCTCTTCGAACTGCAGCCCGGGCAGATCGAAAAGGTAGTCCGGCTGCTGCGCGGAGGGCGGCAGCCTGTCGCGTGCGAAGGTGTCTACATGGGCGCTGGCGTGCATGTCGTATTCCCTTGCTGATCGGCGCACGGACTTCAGGCCGCGGCCCTGAGCAATTCGCGCGCAATGATGAGTTGCTGCACCTCCGTCGCACCCTCGTAGATGCGCAGCGCACGGATCTCACGGTAGAGTTTTTCAACCGACTGCCCGCTCACCACGCCGAGGCCGCCGAACATCTGCACGGCCGAGTCGATGACCTGTTGCGCGTTTTCTGTCGCGGTCATCTTGGCCATCGCAGCCTCCCGGGTCACATTCGCGCCCTGGTCGCGCAACCACGCTGCGCGGTAGGTGAGCAGCGCCGCACTGTCGACAGCCGTGGCCATCTGTGCCAGCTTCGCTTGCGTAAGCTGGAAGTCGGCCAGCACTCCGCCGAACATCTTGCGCGTGGTGGCCCGTGCGAGTGCTTCATCCAGCGCCCTTCGCGCGAAGCCCAGGGCTGCAGCGGCTACCGAAGTGCGGAACACATCCAGCGTACGCATGGCTACCTTGAACCCTTCCGCTGGCAAGCCCACCCGCTGCGCGGCAGGAACGCGGCAGCGGGAAAATCTCAGCCGGGCGAGCGGATGCGGTGCGATGACGTCGATGCGCTCTGCGATCTCAAGGCCGGGCGTGCCTGCGTCGACGATGAACGCACTGATGCCGCGGGAACCCGGAGCCTCGCCGGTGCGCGCAAACACCACATAGAAGTCGGCGATGCCGCCATTGGATATCCAAGTCTTCTCGCCATCGAGGACGTAGCCGTTGCCATCGGCACGGGCGGAACACGCCATGGCGGCCACGTCGGATCCCGCCTCGGGCTCTGACAGTGCGAATGCAGCGATCGCCTCCCCGCGCGCCACCGGAGCGAGATAGCGGGCACGCTGCTCGGGTGTGCCGTGCAGGCTGATCGCTCCGCTGCCCAGCCCCTGCATGGCAAAGGCAAAATCCGCCAGGCCCGAATGGCGTGCCAACGTCTCGCGGATGAGGCACAGGGCACGGGTGTCGATTGCACGGGCCGACTCGCCCACGGCATGCTGCAGCCACCCCCCCTCGCCCAATGCCCGCACCAGCGCACGGCATTCCGAGTCCACATCGGCACCGTGGTCAGCCGACAGGTGCGCACCGGCCCAGGCGTCCAGGCGCCGAGCGAGTTCGGCATGCCTGGGCTCGAAGAACGGCCAGTCGAGGTAGGTCATGTCAGCCATTTCAGTTCCCTTCGAAACGCGGCTTCTGCTTGGCGACGAACGCGTGATAGGCCCGCGAGAAGTCTTCCGTCAGCATGCAGATCGCCTGGGCCTGGGCCTCGGACTCAATGGCCTGATCGATCGTCATGGCCCACTCCTGGTGCAACATGGTCTTCGTGATGCCGTTGGCAAAACTCGGCCCCTCGGCCAATTGGCCCGCCAAGGCCTGCGCATCGGCCAACAGCGTCTCCGGAGAAGAAAGACGGTTGAAAAATCCCCACCGTTCGCCCACCTCTCCTCCCAGGCTGCGCCCGGTGTAGAGCAATTCGCTCGCACGTCCCTGTCCGACGATTCGCGGCAGCATCGCGCACGCTCCCATGTCGCAGCCAGCCAGACCCACGCGGTTGAACAGGAAGGCGGTTTTGCTGCGAGAGGTGCCGAGACGCAGGTCGGACGCCATGGCCATGATGGCGCCGGCCCCCGCGCATATCCCGTCCACGGCTGCCACGATGGGCTGCGGGCAGGCGCGCATGGTCTTCACCAGGTCCCCCGTCATGCGGGTGAACATGAGCAGTTCAGGAACGCGCAGCTGGATGAGTGGGCCGATGATTTCGTGCACATCTCCACCGGAGCAGAAATTGCCGCCAGCGCCAGTCAACACGACGGCACGGACATCGTCCGCCCAGCGGAGCTGGTGAAAGAGCTCCCGTAGCTCAGCGTAGCTGTCGAAGGTCAACGGGTTCTTGCGCTCCGGCCGATCGAGCGTGATGGTGGCCACACCGTCTTCTACCTGCCACAGGAAATGCCGGGCTTGGTAGCCCGAAAGCGGCCGACGGTTGCCGGCGAGAAGCTGGGGGTCGATGCGGTGTTCTGTCATGGCGTGGGCTTCTTTTTCATCGGGGTCTCGGCTGTGGGGCTGCCGGGCTCAAGCTGGCTCTGCACCAGATGCACGCGCAGATGGCCAAGATGTTCATAAAGGGCTTCCTTGCTCGTGCCAGGCAAACCGGCAAAGAGCCCGGCGAGCCAGTGCTCATGTTCCTGCGCCATGACGGTGAACTCGGCCCGTCCTTTTTCCGTGAGCCGTACACGCCAGGAACGCCGGTCTTCCTGGTCCTCGTTGCGCTCGACCAACCCTTCCTTGACCAGTTGGTCGGTCAGGCCGGTCACGTTGCCGCCCGTGACCATGAGGTAGCGCGACAGCACGTTCATCCGCAGTCCATCCGGGTGCCGATCGAGCTGCGCCAAGTAGTCGAAACGCGGCAATGTCGTGTCGAATCGCGTGCGCAGCCACTGCCGGATCTGCTGCTCGATCTGCGTGCTGCACGCCAGCAACCGCAGCCAGATCTTGGTGTCCAGGTGGTCTTCTGCCTGGGCGCGAGCCTCCAGGCCGATGTGCTCGTCGCCGAGCGACTGCACGAGCCGGAAGCTCTGGGATCGGGTTGCCATGGGGATGTGCTCCTTGTTCTTTCTGCGGTTACATGACCTCGCCGCCACTGATGGAAAGCGATTGCCCGTTCACGGCGCGCGCACCATCGGTGCACAGCCAGGCAACGGCGTCGGCCACCTCGCCGGGCGCCACGAGGCGGCCCTGCGGATTGCTGCGGACGAACCCCTCCTGCGCTTCTTCCGCGCTGCGGCCGGTCTTGGCGACGATGCGCGCCACGCTCTGGCGGACGATGTCGGTATCGGTATAGCCCGGGCACACGGCATTGACTGTCACCCCCTTGGCGGCCACCTCCAGTGCCAGAGCGCGGGTAAGGCCGATCACCCCATGCTTGGCAGCGCAATAGGCGGCCACATACGCATAGCCCACCTGCCCTGCCGTGCTCGCGACATTGACGATGCGCCCCCACCCGGCGGACAGCATTCCCGGCAGAGCCGCCTGGGTGCAGAGCATCGTGCCCGTGAGGTTCACATCCAGCATGCGCTGCCACAGTGCGGCATCGGTTTTGAGGAACGGCGCGCTTTCCGCCTGCCCCGCGTTGTTGACGAGTACCTGCACCGGCCCGAAGCGCGAACGCGCCTCGTCGAATGCCTGGGCAACCTGCTGCGCGTTGGCCACATCGGCCGAAACACCCTGCAACCGGTCCCCATCGGCCCCGCAAAACGCCAGTGAGGCCTGCAGGTCCCGTCCCAGTACTGTCACATGCATTCCCTCACGCACGAGGCGGAGCGCGATGGCGGCACCGATGCCACGGCTCCCGCCCGTGACCAAGGCATGGCTTATGGTTGGGGAAGAGTCCATGCGTCAACCCCTTTCCGCCTGCATTGCCTTCTCACGCTCGAAATGCGACTCCAGCTGCTGCTTGCCCGATCGGTACTGCGGCGGCCAATGCACGCCCTTGTAGCCGATACGGGCCGCTTCGGTCAGCGTCCACGCCGGATTGGCCAGATGCGGACGGGCGATCGCACACAGATCCGCCCGCCCTGCCGCCAGGATGCTGTTGGCATGGTCTGCCTCGCTGATCGCCCCGACAGCGATGGTGGGAATCTCCGCCTCCTGCCGGATGCGGTCCGAAAACGGCGTCTGGAACATGCGGCCATACACCGGTTTCTCGCGCTTGCTCACCTGGCCAGAGGAGCAGTCGATCATGTCGGCGCCTGCCGCCCTGAAGGCACGCGCAACCTCCACGGCATCCTGCGGGGTCATACCACCTTCCACCCAGTCATGTGCGGAAATGCGCACGGACAGGGGTTTGTCCTGTGGCCACACGGAGCGCACCGCCGCGAACACTTCCAGGGGATAGCGCAAGCGGTTCTCCAGCGAGCCGCCGTACGCGTCGGTACGCCGGTTGGTCAGCGGCGAAATGAAGCTCGACAACAGGTAGCCGTGCGCACAGTGGAGTTCGAGCCAATCGGCGCCGGCGTCCGCCGCGGCCCTTGCCGCCTGCACGAATTGCGCCTGGATCGTTTCCATGTCGGCACGGGACATTTCCCGGGCGACCTGGCTCACACCTTCCAGATACTGCTGGGGCGATGCGGAAACGATCGGCCAGTTGCCCTCTGCCAGCGGTTGATCGATGCCTTCCCACGCAATGCGGGTAGATGCTTTCGCGCCTGCGTGGCCGATCTGGATGCCGAACTTTGCGTCCGTATGGGCATGGATCCACTCTGCAATGCGCCGGAAAGCGGCGGTATGCTCAGGCCGGTAAAGCCCTGGGCAGCCGGGCGTGATGCGCC
Source organism: Acidovorax sp. NCPPB 4044 (assembly GCF_028069655.1). Taxonomy (NCBI): domain Bacteria; kingdom Pseudomonadati; phylum Pseudomonadota; class Betaproteobacteria; order Burkholderiales; family Comamonadaceae; genus Acidovorax; species Acidovorax sp. NCPPB 4044. The sequence goes on along the minus strand of NZ_JAMCOS010000001.1, from coordinate 1,759,105 downwards.
CGTCGGCGCTCACACAGGCCATTTCGGCGAACACCAATGCTGCGCCGCCCATGGCGCGCGCACCCAGGTGCACGAGGTGGTAGTCGCCGACCAGGCCGTCTTTCGCGGAATACTGTGCCATGGGCGAAACCACGATGCGGTTCTTCAAGGTCACGCCCCGCACGGTGTAAGGCGTGAACATCGGTGGCGGAGGCTTGCCGCCCTGCGTAGCTTCCACACCCGCACGTTGCGCGAACCAGTGCTCGTAACCTTCGAGCCAGGCGCTGTCGCGCAAGCGCAGGTTTTCATGGCTGATGCGCTGGCTGCGCGTGAGCATCGAGTACATGAACTGCTCGGGCTCCAACTGGTCGCAATAGCGCTCGCCGCACACTTCGAACCATTCCATCGCATTCCAGGCGGCATTCTGAATGCGCAGTGTCTCGATACGCCGCAGTTCCTGGTAGGCCGCCAGCACGCCAGGGATATCCTCCCGGCGGCCCCCCGTCTGCTTGAACTGCCGCGCGAGTTCAATGGCATCTTCGATGGCGAGCTTGGTTCCCGATCCGATGGCGAAATGCGCCGTATGCACGGCATCGCCCATGAGCACCACGTGGGCTCCCGCGCGGTTCTCCAGCCACCATTGCGCGCAAACCACCCGTTGGAAATTGAGCCATGCGGATCCGCGCAGATGGCGCGCGTTGGCCATGAGCGGCGCACCCTGCAGGCTCTCTGCGAAAACCCGCTCGCAGAACGCGACAGACTGGTCCTGGTCCGCCTGGTCCAGGCCATGGGCCTTCCAGACCGCCTCCGGGCATTCGACGATGAAGGTCGTGGTCTGGTCGTCGAATTTGTAGATATGCGCCTGAAACCAGCCATGTTCCGTGCGCTGGAAATCGAAGGTGAAGGCATCGAACAGCTTGTGCGTGCCCAGCCAGATGTACCGGTTGGGACGTGTGACGATGTCGGGCTGGAAGCCCTCGGCATACCGCGTCCTGATGCGTGAATTGACACCGTCGCTGGCAATGATCAGATCGGCATCCGGAAAATCCTCGTCCGATGCCACCTCGGTATCGAACACCAGTTTCACCCCCAGGCGCTCGCAGCGCGCCTGCAGGATGTTCAGCAGCTTCTTCCGGCCGATTCCCACAAACCCGTGGCCGCCCGAGCGGATCGCGCGGCCCTTGAAGCGCAGCTCGATGTCATCCCAATGGTTGAAGGCTTCCTGGATTTCTTCGGCAGTTTCGCTGTCCCATGCACGCATGTTGTCCATCGTGGCATCGGAAAACACCACGCCCCAGCCAAAGGTGTCATAGGGCTTGTTGCGTTCCACCACGGTGATGTCATGACCAGGATCCTGCTGCTTCATGAGCAACGCGAAATACAGGCCCGCCGGGCCACCACCGATACAAACGATCTTCATGCGAAAGGTCTCCGACGCCGAGTGGGACTAGAAACAACTTTAGAAGTCAATCGTTTAGATGTCAACTATCCAGCAAGCGCACCTTCTTCGGGAAAGCTCCGGGTAGTCGGCCCTTGCCGGAGCGGACCGGCCGCGTGCTCCCTACGGCACCGCTGGAGGCCGCCCCGCCAGGTTGGCAGCAGGCACCTGCAGCACCTGTACACAGTAGGCCCGCGCTGCCTCCAGCGCCTCGCGGATGGGCTGGCCAGCCGCCCATCGGCACGCGAACGTGGCGCCGAAAGCGTCTCCCGCGCCAAGGGTGGAGCGCACGGAAACTTTCCGGGCTTCGATGCGATGGACGCGCCCGCCGTCATACAGCACAGCGCCCCGCGACCCCAGAGTCACCAGCAACGACTGCCCTTGCCGCGGCAGCATCGCCGCCATCCATGCCGAGCCATCGGCATGGGGGTCATCGGGCAAGCGGCGCTCCCGCTGGACAGCCCACCGCCGAACTTCCTGCTCGTTCATGCTGACCAGATCGGCACGCATGATCAGCCGCTCCAGTGCTGGGCTGCGCGACTCGATCTGCCGCATGCCGGGATTGATTGCCAAACGAGGGAGCCTGACAGCCAGGCGCTCCAGAGCACCATCGAACTCCGCCTCGGCCTGCGCCGACAACGCCGTGACATAGAGCAGATCGGACCGTCCGATGGCCTCCAGTGCGCGTGCGGGTGCAACTCCTGTGCTCGCCCCTCGCTGGGCAAACACCCGGGCTTCGGCATCGGCACCGAGATGGATCACCGCCCTTCCCGTGGGCAGCCCCGCCACGGACTGGACCAACGAAAGATCGATGCCCTCCCTGGCAAGCGCGGAGCGCAGCCACTCCCCTTCGGCGTCGCCCCCCACCGCGCACACGATGCGAACCCGGGCCTCGCATGCTTGGCAGGCCAGGCTGGCATTCACCGCACCGCCACCCACCCCCATGGTGATCGATTCGACATCCTGCTTGGCACTGGTGCCGCTGCCGAGCGATGCGCCTGCAACGACGACGTCGATCGTCGCGCCTCCGATCGCGGTGACCTGCATGTCAGATTCCCACCATCGCAGCGCCGAACACGCCGGCAGCGTTCCCCAGCCGGTTGCGCAGCACCGGCGTCGTGTAGGCATCGCAGAAGACCCGCTCGAGCAGCCGCCTCACACCTTCCGTATAGAGCTCATCGATACTGGCCAGCCCTCCACCGATCACGATGGCTTGCGGATCCAGCACGGCGACGACATTCGCCAGCGCTTCGGCGAACCGATCGAGGAACCGGTCGAACACGGCGGCCGCGGCGCCTTCGCCGGCACGGGCCCGGTCCACGATCCGGGCAGCGTCCATGTCCGTGCCCGTCGCCTGGCGGTAGGCCTGCTCCAACGCAGGACCACTCAGATAACGCTCCACACACCCTCTGCGCCCGCAATAGCAGGCTGGCCCCTGGGGGTCCAGCACCATGTGCCCCCACTCACCCGCGATGCCGTTGCGTCCCTCCACGAGCCGCCCGTGCACGACCAAGCCCGCACCGACACCGGTGCCGAGCACGATTCCCAGCACCTCCTGGCTCTGAGCGGCCGCCCCCATTCGGCTTTCCGCCAGCGCAAAACAATTGGCATCGTTGGCCATTGCGAATGGCCTGCCGATGCGCGCCTCCAGGTCCCGGTGCAACGGGCGCCCGTTGAGTCCCGTGGCATTGCAATTGCGCAGAAGCTGCGTGGCGGGCGAAATGGACCCTGGCGTGCCGATCCCGAGCGTGTGCTTGCCCTGGCCCACGCGCTCCGCCAGGGATTCATACAGCCTGGCGATGGATTCGACGACCGGTTCATAGCCCTCCTGCACCGGCGTGGCGCAGCGCAATCGCTCACATTCCTGTCCGCCGGCGTCAAGTACGATGCCTTCGATCTTCGTGCCGCCGACATCGATGCCGATCCGGTGCAGCGCCGTTGGATCCAGCTTGCCTTCATTCATGCGGAACATCCCTCCCATCCATCTGATCGTGGCCTTCGATGCGGTCGCCCGCCGGCAGAGCTTCAACCAGGCCGCCGACGACCTGAACATTTCCTACAGCGCCATCAGCCACCGCATCCGCGCGCTCGAAAAGCACCTGGGCGCGACGCTGTTCAACCGGACCACGCGCGTGGTGTCTCTCAGTCCGGAAGGTGCCTATCTGCACCAGCAGATGAAGACGTCGCTCGATCTGCTGGAAGCCGCGTTCAGCGGTTTCGCCCATGAGCGCGACGTCGTCCGCATCACTGCACTGCCTTCTTTCGCGCGTTTCCGGTTGGTGCCTGCGCTGACGGAGTTCCATCGCACCCACCCGACGATCTCCATCGCCATCCTGCCAACGACCCGCACGGTGAACATCACCCAGGGCGAGGCGGACATCGCGATCCGGTTCTCCCGCGATACGCCGGAAGCATTCCACTGCGAACGGTTGCTGGAGGACGAATGGTTTCCGGTGGCCGCTCCCCGCTACCTGCAGCAGCTGGGCCACCGAAGCGTGGCCGAGGTCTTCAGGCGCGCGGACATCCTGTCGCACAGCCGGCAACCGTGGGACCCCTGGCTGAAGGCTGCCGGCCTTCGGATCTCGGCCGCCCAGCGCAACCTTACCTACTCGGACACCGGCTTCATGCTGGACGCGGCGCTGAACCTCCAGGGCATCGCCCTGGGCCGCCGCTCGCTCGTCAAGGAACTGCTGCAGGACGGAAGCCTGGTGCGTGTTTCCGACACTTCTCTGCCTTCCGAGCAGTCCTACTTCCTGCTGGCCTCCCAGCGGGCGGTGATCTCCCGCCACGGCAGCACGGTGATGGAATGGATCCGATCGCTGGTGGTCGAAGGTTGAGCCCATCGTTCAGTGCACGACGGTCAGGACGATGCCGAGCAGCACGCCGGCGATGGCAAGGGTCTTCTGCCGGATGAACCGCTCCTGGAAGAACAGCGCAGACAGCGCGAACACCATGACCAGGTTGGTTCTGCGAAGCACCGAGATGACGGAAATGAGTGCTCCCTCCATCTGCACGGCAGCCAGATAGATGTACTCGGCCAGCACATAGGCGAAAGCGATGGCGGGAACCGCCCAGTTCCGGCGCACCAGGCTGGCTACCTCCAGCTCCCGGAACAGCCAGGGCAGAAGCAGCAGCGCGATAGCGCCCCGCTGCAACGCGGAGTACGCCTGTACGGCCGCGAGGTCCATCTGCAGCGTCGCCAGGATGTGCTTGTCGTAGAGCGCGTTGGCGGACGAGAGCAGCGTGGCTGCCAGCATGCACAGCACCCAGAGGTTGCGCCGGAAACTGATCCCTTCCCGACGGCCGATGAGGGAAAACAGGTAGTACGACCCCATCGACACCGCGAGGCCGAGCCACTGCCACCAGTTCAGCCGTTCGGACAGCAAAAGTACGGCGCCCAGCGCCGTCCAGAGCGGGCCGCTGGCCCGCACGCCAGCGGAAATCGACAAGGGCAGCGACTTGACGGAGTAGTACGAAAGGATCCACGTGGCGACCATCATCAAGGACTTTGGCAGCAGGGCCATCTGTGCCTGCGGCGAGAGTCTTTGGGGCGCAAGCCCTGCCGACCGAAACGTCTCGCTCCAGGGGGCGGGCATGTAGAAGAACGGCAGCCAGATCAACGCTCCCAACACGGAACACCAGAACACCACCTCCAGGACGGTCTTTTCCTTCAGGGCGAGTTTGGTCAGGAAATCGTAGGTCCCGAGAACGAGGCCGGCCAGCAGGCCCAGGGCGATCCAGGTCATTGCATTGCCACTGCGGGTCAGGCTGCGAGAAATCCGCCATCCACCGCAATGGCCGCGCCATTCACGAAGGATGCGGACGGGCTGCACAGCCAGAGCACGGCTTCGGCCACCTCGCACGGCTGCCCCACGCGCTGCATCGGCAAGCGCTCGGCCCATCCCTGGATTCCGCCCGAGACCTCCGAGGAGCGCACCAGCATGTCGGTGTGTATGGGGCCAGGAGACACCGCGTTGACCCGCACGCCGTGGCGCGCCGACTCGATCGCCGCCACCTTGGTGATCGCCCAGGCCGCGTGCTTGGAGGCCGTATACGCCGACGTGCCCTCCAGGATCGAGCGGTGCGCATGCACGGACAGGTTGGCAACGACAGCGCCCGTACCCCGCCGGTACATGGGCGCGAGAAGGTGCTTCAGGCAGAGCATGAGTCCCGTGCAGTTGACGGCCATCACGCGATCGAATTCGGCAACATCCTGGTCCACGATGGCACCTGCCGTACCGATGCCGGCATTGAGAAACGCGGCATCCACCTCACCGAAAGCGTCCACCGCCCGTTCGCACAAGGCAACCACCTGCGGCTCGCTGGTGACGTCGCATGCCACGGCCAGCGAGGCGCCGCCGCCGTCCCGGATCTGCCGCGCCGTCTCCTCGCACGCGCCCAGCGACCGCCCCGCCACCACCACGCGCGCTCCGGCGCGCGCAAATGCCAGGGCTGTGGCACGCCCGATGCCCGAGCCGCCGCCCGTCACGAGCGCGACGCGCCCGCCATAGATACCGCTCATTCGGACTCCCCCACCCCACCGGAAACGGAAGCCGTCTTCCGTGCCAATTCCGCGTCTTCACCCGAAGCCGCGCCACTGATGCCCACCGCACCGACCACAGTGCCTTCCAGGACCAGGGGCACTCCCCCTGCCAGGGGCAAGGCACCTGGCAATGCGAGGTAAGAAAGCCGGCCTTTCTCCAGGCTTTCCTGCATGGCCTGGGTGTCGCGGCGGAACATGGCGGCCGTCCTGGCCTTGGCGATGGCCAGTTCCACCGAAGCAGGAAAAGCCCGCGCATCGCGTTGAAACGCCAGCAGATGCCCGGCGCTGTCCACCACTGCCACAGCAATATCGAGCCCGCGTTGTGCTGCCATCTCCATCGCCCGCGCCACCAAGCCTGCCGCCTGGTCTCCTGCGAGGCCCGGCGCTGCCGATTCAGTAGGCCGCATCGCGCATTCCTTCGGCGGCTGCACGGATTTCCCCGATGCCCAGGTCGTTGATGAAGACGCAATCGCCGATGCCCGAGGGCATGGGCAAGCGCTGCAGGCCGTCGCGGTGCCGCACCGTGTCGGCAAGGGCTTCCTGCAGCATATCGGCGTCTTCGAAGAACCGGTGGTGCAGCGGCAATTCCATGGCCCGCATCACGGCGGCCACGCGGTCGAGTTCGCCCACTGCCATGAGGCCGCGGCCAACCGCAATGCGGCAGGAGAACAGCACATCCAGCGCCACGGCTTCGCCATGCAGCAGTTCGGGAAGCGCACGCATCTCCAGCAGGGGAGCGAACGAGTGTCCGAAATCCACGGAACGTTCGAGCATCGTCTCCCACAGGTTGGGGGCCAGTTCCTCGAGCATCCCATCCACGGCGCGCGAGATCACCTCGGGCGCCACAGCGCCGTCCTGGAACGCCGTGTCCAGCAGCATCCTCGAGTGGCGTTCAAGCAGGGTGAACAAGCGTGCATCCTTGATGACTGCCAGCTTCAGCAACTCGCCCATGCCATTCGACAGATGGCGCCGCTCGACGGTGCGCAGGAACCGGCGGTCGAGCAAGGCCTTGCTCGGCGCGTGGTACGAACCCAGCCGGTTCCGGCGCCCCAGGGCGTTGACGGCGGTCTTGATGCCCACCGCGGCATCCCAGATCGCCATCGCATTGGTAGGCACCTTGATGTAGGGAATGCCCCTGCGGTACAGCCCCGCTGCGAAGCCGACCAGGTCGAGCAGCACACCGCCACCGATGCCGATCAATGGATCGGAACGCCGCAGGACACCGTGTGCCTCCAGGTGCCTGACGATCGACATGGCCGACTCCAGGTCCTTTTCCTCTTCGGTCACCGGCAGAACCAGCGCCTGCAGTTCCACGCCGTGGCGGTCGTAGTAACGGCGGATCTGGTCGCCATACAGGGCATGTACTCTTTCGTCAATGACCACGACGTGCCTGCGCACCGATGGGCCCGCACCGCAGGCGTCGAGAAAACCCCGGTTCGATTCGTCGAACAGTCCATCCAGCTGCCGTACTTCGTAGTGCACGTCCTGCGTGGCACTCACCTGCCACGCCGACGGCGCGGGGCGCATCAACACCCCGGCCGACGCGACCGCCTGCGTTCTATCGTTCATTCACTCCGCTCCCTCATGTTCTTTGCAGGGCGAGAGCGTAGAGAACTAGGGTGCCTTGATTCTTGAGCGTTGCTCGCTCATTCTTCGATTACGCAAATCAATGGAATCCAGGACCCGAGTCTGACGAGCGATCGAACGGCATCATCCGGGATGCTCCCCAGCCGGCTCGGGCTCCGCCAGCGGAATACGGACGAAGAATTCGCTGCCTTTGCCGATGCCCTCGCTTTTCACCTCCACGGTACCGCGGTGCAGCGAGACGATCTGCTTGACCAGTGCCAATCCGATGCCAAGCCCCTGTCCGCGTGCCGTGCCGGAGGGCTCGGCCTGGGTGAACATATCGAAGATCTTCGGCTGAAGCTCGGGCCCGATGCCCTGCCCGGTATCCTGGACCTTGACAATGAAATGGGTCTGGTCGACGTTCGCCGACACCGACACCTCGCCGCCCTTCGGAGTGAATTTGACCGCGTTGTTCAACAGGTTCACGAGCACCTGCGTGAGCCGGCCGGCGTCCGCCTCGACACGCACCGGCACGGGCGGCAATACGCAACGCAGTTGGATGTCTTTCACCATGGCCGCATGGCGCATGGAATCCACGGCCTCACGCACCAGCGCCTGCAGTTCCACCCGTCCGTAGACGATGGCCATCCGGCCCTGGGCGACACGGGTCATGTCGATCAGGTCCTCGACCAGCCGCTCGATGAACCCGAGCTGCCGGTGAATGATTTTCAGCGCCTGTTCATGCCGTGCCTGCTGGGACGGGTGCGACAGCAATGCCGTCGCGATGCTCATCGGCTGCAGCGGGTTGCGCAGTTCGTGCGCGATGGTGGCCAGGAACACGTTGCGGTCATGACGGTCCTGTGTGAGCTGCCGAACCTCGCTTTCCAGCGCATCCATTCTCAGCCGCAGGTGGGTGGCGTCGCGGAACAGCTTGGCAAAGCCGCGCGGCTGCGGCCCGGGGCCCAACGGAAACGTCATGCCGCTTCCCCAGAAACGCGAGCCGTCCTTGCGCACATGCCAGCGCTCGTCTTCGGCCGCGCCGAGCAGCCGGGCCGTATTCAGCTCATGCATGTGAAGGCCGCGCTCCACGTCCTCGGGAGTGAACAACAGCGTGATGGACTTGCCGATCACTTCCTGCGCAGTGAAGCCGGTGATGGCGTGGCACCCTTCGGTCCATCCGGTGATGCGGCCTTCGGGGTCCATGAACACCACGGCGTACTGCCGAACCTTCTCCATGAAAAGGAGGTTCAGTGCCGCAGCGTCTTCTTCGTGCCAGGTGCCATGCTCCACTCGGTGCTGCGCCATGCCTTTGATCCTTGGTTGAAACCGGGATTTGCACGTTACCAGCGGCCTGCGCCACGGCCTGTGGATGGCTTGCTTCTGACACTGTAGGAACCAGCGCCGCCGCGCCCGCCTGGCGCGCAGGACTGGGTTGGCACGCCCTGCGCCAGGGATCGGGAACCCTGCGGCGCCCGACGCACGATGAAGGCTTGCCGCCTTACAGCAGCACGATGTCTTAATCGCCCCAGCTTCCCTAGACACCTCTGAGCCTCAAACCTGATGCCTACGGCTACCGCAAACTCACCCTGGACATGCGCGATCTGGGCGAGACCTGCGGCAAGCACCGCGTGGCCCGATTGCTCAAACTCGAAGGACTGCGCTCGCAGACCGGCTATCGAAGCCGTCCTGGCATGCGGGGTGACAAGCCTGCGGTTGTCGCGCCTAAACACCTGCAGCGCCAGTTCACCGTGACACAGCCCAATCAGTCCTGGGGAACCGACATCACGTACATCGGTACCCACGAGGGCTGGCTGCACCTGGGCACCGCACGCATGAAGTCGCTGGACTACGAAACACTGATCGAAGCGGGCTACCACCTCCTCGACAAGCGCCGCCACTTGCGCCGGATCTGCGACATCCGTGGGAATTCCGATGGCCTTCCGCCGAATTCCGAAATCTCTGCAACCACCTCATCCAGTTCGGAGGCCGCCGCGCGGCAACTGCGACCTTTGCACCGCGACGTGCGAATAGTTCGCCAGCCGCCTTGCCGACCCCCGAGTTGCCGCCGTTGACGAGCACCGTCTTGCCTTAATAGCTTTATTCCATCTGTTCCGTTCCTCTTCTTCGGTAATGCTGTTGAGCACAGCCTTTACAGAGGCCTGTGCGGGGGTCGAGACGTTAAATCAGCTTCCGACGGTGACGACGATCTTGCCGAACAGGTCCGGTGCGCTCTGAGCCTTGTAGGCGTCCTTCGCGTCGGCGAAGGGGATGACCCGGCCGATCACCGGCTTGATCTGATGCTCGTCGATGAAGCGAACCATTTCCTCTTGGGCGTCACGTGTACCGACCGGGATGCCGCGCATGCTCGTGCCCTTGGCGAGGAACAGGCCGGGGTCGATCACGTCGCCGAAATTGAACAAGCCGACCACACCAATGTCGCCGCCGAAGGCCAGCGCCTGGACCGACTGGTTGATCGACCCGAAGCCAGCGGTATTCACCACCTTGTCCACGCCACCGGTGGCCGTGTAGATGGACTGGCCCCAGTTCTCGTCGGTGCGGTAGTTGAAGACGTCTTCGGCACCTAATTCGGTCAAGCGGGCGCGCTTGTCGTCCTGGCTGGTGGTCACATAAGTCTTCGCGCCCAACGCTTGCGCGAACGCCATTGCAAACAGCGATACGCTACCGGTGCCCAGCGACAGCACCTTCTGACCTGGCTGCACCGGGTAGGCGTTCTGGAGCGCAGCCCATGCGGTCAGTGCCGCGCACGGGAGCGTCGCCGCTTCTGCAAAGCTGAGTGTGGTAGGAGCACGGGTCACGCGCTCGGTCGACAGGATGACGTACTCGGCAAGAACGCCGTCTTCGTCCAGAGCCCCCAGGCCCAGGCCGGTGCCGGCATGCGGCGGCCAGTGGATGAAATCGCGCAGATAGACCGTGATCACCTTGTCGCCGACGTTCCATCGATCGACGCCTTCGCCGACCGCATCGATCTCGCCGGCGCCGTCTGCAACGGGGATGATGTCGCGATCCACCCGCCAGTTGCCGCCGGCATTCATCAGGGCGAGTTGCTCGCGGTAGTTCATCGACACGGCGCGAATACGCACGCGCACCTGGCCGGGTCCCGGCTCGGGCTTGGCGACGGCTTCGAGGACAAGACCATCCAGGGTGGTTTCCCCGCTTTTCAGAATCCAACGCTTCATTTTTTCCATACTCCTTATCAGGCCATTTGAGATGCAGCTCGCGCAGCTACGTCGCGAGCATGCCGGTCAAATAACGAGTTTAGGAACATCGCCATTGCTTGATAAGATGGATCTATTTAATGAAGTTATGAGTGAAGCTCAGCAATGAATCGAGCAGACTTGGCCGATCTGATGGCATTTGCGGTGATCGCCGAAGAGCGGAGCTTCACCCGCGCGGCGAACCGCCTGGGCATTACAAGCTCGGCGCTCAGTCATGCGATGCGCCTGCTGGAGGAACGTCTGGACGTCAAGCTGCTCAGCCGAACCACCCGGAGCGTCGCCCCCACGGCAGCAGGCGAACGCCTCCTGGCACGAGTCCAGCCGGCGATCCGCGAAATCGGGGATGGACTGGAAGCGCTTGCGTCCGAGCATTCCGGTCCCTGCGGGCGCGTCCGTATCAACTCGCACCGCAGCGGCGCCGTTCTCTACGTCATGCCTAAGTTGCAGGCCCTGCGACGGGAGTATCCGGGCATCACGCTGGATATCACGACTGAAGAGGGATTGGTCGATATCGTCTCGGCTGGCTACGACGCAGGCATCCGAAACGGCGAGCGACTGGCACAGGACATGGTGGCCGTGCGCATCAGTCCCGACTACAGGACCGCAGTGGTCGCCGCACCCAAGTACCTCAAGGCTGCCCCTGCGATCGAGCGTCCGCAGGATCTGGTGCAGCATTCTTGCCTTTCCTATCGCATGAGCACTTCCGGCGCCATGTTGCGATGGCAGTTCCAACGAGGAACGCGCACCTTCGATGTCGCGATAAACCCAACCTTCATCACCAACGACATGGACCTGATGATAGGCGCGGCTCTGGCCGGAACCGGCGTGGGTTATCTGCTTCGGGAGCAGGTTGCGGAACATCTGGCCAGTGGCAAGCTCGTGGAACTCCTGCCCAAGTGGTCCATGCGCTACGAGGGGACCTTCCTGTACTATCCGAGCCGGCGCCAGATGCGCCCGGCGTTGCGTGCCGTCATCGATATGCTTCGACACGACGGACAGGCCTAGACATTTGCCGTCGTCCTTGCATTCTGTCTGGTACATGCGAAATACCGCCAATGCCAGATCGGCCTGTCGGGCTTGAATAGCGCACGCCGGCTGATGATCTTGCCCGACACCATGAAGATTCCCTGACCATCGTCGGCCGTTAGGCCGAACTCCTGAAACTTTTCGATCTCCGCGCCGGACGTGTTTCCAACCCGTACCACCGTGTCGGTCAGTGCCGTCGTCGGCACGTTGATCCCTTCTCAAGAGATAGGCCGAGCATGGCGTCGCTGGATGCGATCAGCCCCGCCTGAACCGCTGATTGAGCAGCCGAGGGGTTTGGATCTCCAACATGCCCGTCGTGCATGTAGGTGCCGCCCGGAATGTCGCCCGTGATTGCGGCGTGGCATATGGGACACGATGGGAAGCCCCGAAACCTCAAAGTAAAACGATGTCGTACTGCTCCTGCCCCAGCGCCCCTTCCGCCTGCAGCGAGATCGGCTTTCCGATGAAATCCGAAAGGCCTGCGAGGTGCTGGCTCTCTTCGTCGAGGAACAGTTCCACCACCTTCGCCGCCGCCACCACACGGAACTCGCGCGGGTTGAATTGCCGCGCCTCGCGCAGGATCTCGCGCAGGATGTCGTAGCAGACGCTGCGGGCAGTCTTCACGCTGCCCTTGCCCTGGCAATGGGCGCAGGGCTCGCACAGCATGTGCGCCAGCGATTCGCGGGTGCGCTTGCGCGTCATCTCCACCAGCCCGAGCTGCGAGAAACCGCCGGTCATGGTCTTCACGCGGTCGCGGGCGAGTTGCTTGCGGAATTCACCCAGCACGGATTGCTTGTGGTCCTCCCGCGCCATGTCGATGAAATCCGCGACGATGATCCCGCCGAGGTTGCGCAGCCGCAGTTGCCGGGCAATCGCCTGCGCCGCCTCCAGATTGGTCTTGAAGATCGTGTCGTCGAAGTTGCGCGCGCCCACATAGCCACCGGTGTTCACGTCGATGGTGGTCAGGGCCTCGGTCTGGTCCACGATGAGGTAGCCGCCGGATTTCAGGTCCACGCGCCGGCCCAGGGCCCGGCCGATTTCTTCGTCGATGGCGTAGAGATCGAAGATCGGGCGCTCGCCCTTGTAGAGCTGCAGTTTGGGCGCTGCCGCGGGCATGAATTCGCGCCCGAATGCCTGCAGCAGTGCGAACTGCTCCTGAGAATCGATGCGGATGCTGGCGGTTTCCTCGCCCACCAGGTCGCGCAGCACGCGTTGCAGCAGGTTCAGGTCCTGGTGCAGCAGCGACGCCGGAGGCTGCCGCAGGGCCGCGTCGCGGATGCGCGCCCAGGTCTTGCGCAGGTAGGCGATGTCTTCTGCCAGCTCGGCATCGGAGGAATCCTCCCCGTTGGTGCGCAGAATGAAGCCGCCGCCACCGCCGCTCGACTTGTCGCCCACGAGTGCCTGCAGCCGCGCGCGCAACGCGTCGCGCTCGGCCGCGGGAATTTTCTGGGACACGCCGATATGGTCATCCTGCGGCAGGAACACCAGCAGGCGGCCTGCGATGCTGATCTGCGTGGACAGGCGGGCGCCCTTGGTGCCGATGGGGTCCTTGATGACCTGCACCAGCAGAGACTGGCCTTCGAACACCTGCTTCTCGATCGGCACGGGCGGCTCGCCCTTGCGCGCGAACATGGGCGCCTCGCCGCCTTCCTGCCGGTGCCACACATCGGCCACGTGCAGGAAGGCCGCACGCTCCAGGCCGATGTCGATGAAGGCGGACTGCATCCCCGGCAGCACCCGGGAGACCTTGCCCAGGTACACGTTGCCCACGAGCCCCCGCTCCAGCGTGCGCTCCACATGCAGCTCCTGCACCGCGCCGTGCTCCACGACAGCGACGCGCGTTTCCTGGGGGGACCAATTGATGAGGATGTCTTGTTGCATGGGCGGCGCGCGTCGGGTTCGGTCTTGGACGCCGATGATGCCTGAACCGGGCGGCCGCCGTGGCCTCGCTCGGATGCGGCCCTCCGGAGAAATGCGCTTCGCCGCGATGGGCAACGGGCGGCGAGAGCCCGCTCCCCGGGAGCGTCAGTCCGCCATGCCGGCCTGGCGCAGCAGTTGCGCCGTCTCGAAGAGCGGCAGGCCCATGATGCCGGTGTAGCTGCCGGCGATGCGCGACACATACCGTGCCGCAGGCCCCTGGATGCCATAGGCGCCCGCCTTGCCCTGCGGATCGCCGCTGGCGGCATACGCGGCGATCTGTGCGGGCGCCATCGTACCGAACGTGACGTGCGACACCGACAGGGCCGTGTGGCGGGCTCCGCCGGGCACCTGCAGGGCCACGGCCGTGAGCACGCGGTGCGTGTGCCCGGACAGCGCAGACAGCATGCGGCATGCGTGCGCTTCGTCGTCCGGCTTGCCGAGGATCTCGCGCCCCAGCGCCACGGTGGTGTCGGAGCACAGGATCGGCGCGACCTCCAGGCCGCGCCGGGCGTGACGCGCCACCGCCGCATCGAGCTTGAGCCCCGTCACGCGCTGCACGTAGCGCGAAGGCGTTTCGCCGGGTTTCGGCTCTTCGATGGCCTCGGCATCTTCCACGAAGGCATCGCCGTCCGCATTGGGCAGCAGCAGCACGTGCCGCACGCCGAGCTGGTCGAGCAACTGGCGCCGGCGGGGACTCTGCGATGCGAGGTAGATGAACGAAAAGGCGGCAGAGAAAGAGGATGGGGAAGAGGTCGGGTTCACAACGCAGCAGGATAGCGGAAGCCGGAGCGGCTTCGCTGCGCGGTGCATGGCTTCGAGGGCCGGGCCTGGCGCCAGCGCCGCGAGCGGGATGATGCGCGCATGACCGATCTCCCGAGCTTTCACACCGCGCGGCTGCGGCTGCGCCCCGTTGTCCTGCAGGATGCACCCGCACTGCTCGAAATGAGCGATACCCGGTCGCCCGGGGTGTGGATCGGCTACGGCCCGCTGGCCGACCTGGAGGCCGCCGAGATCTTCGCGGAGTGGATGATGATGATCGGCCGCAAGGCGATCCCGGACATCTGCTGGGCCATCGAACGGCATGGCACGCCGGGACTGATCGGCCTGTGCCAGTTCAAGCAGTGGGATCCGGTGGAGCGGGTGGCGCTCATCGGCTACGAAATGGCCCGGGCGCACCAGGGCCAGGGTTTCATGGCGGAGGCGCTGGAGGCCGCGCTGTGGGGCTGCTTCAACGGGTTCGGACTGAGGCACCTGGATGCGCATGTGCATCCCGGAAATGTGCCCTCCGTGCGTTTGCTCCAGCGGCTCGGGTTCACCGAACAAGGGGGCCTGCCCGGCGGGGAGACCGTCCTCGGCAAGACTTATGAAATGCAGGTTTGGCGCCGCCAGCCCGATGCAGCAGCGCCCGCGGCCTCCGCTACTCGCGATGGTACGGATGCCCCGCATTCACGGACCAGGCGCGGTAGAGTTGCTCGATCAGCAGCACCCGCACCATCGCGTGCGGGAGCGTGAGGTCGGATAGCCGGATACGCTCGTGGGCCGACTGCCGGAAGGCGGGGTCCAGGCCATCGGGGCCGCCGATCACGAGTGCGACGTCATCGCCCTCCAGTTGCCAGCCCTGGAGCCGGCCGGCCAGCGCCTTGGTGGTGAGCGGTGTGCCGCGCTCGTCGAGCACGACCACCCGCATGCCGCGGGCGATGGCGCCCTCGATGCGTTCGCGCTCGGCGGCGTAGATCGATTCCAGCGTCTTGGAACCCCGCGGCTCCGTCTTGACGGCCTTGAGCTCGACCTTCAGTTCGGGCGGAAACCGCTTGGCATAGTCGTCATAGGCCGTCTGCGCCCAGTCGGGCACGCGCTGGCCCACCGCCACGATGAGAAGCCTCACCGCTCAGCCCCGCAGCCGGCCCGCCCTGAGGACAGGCATGCCGCGGCTCATGGGGCCTTCTTGCGTGCCGGGGCCTTCTTTGCCGCGGGCTTGCGCGCAGCGGCAGCCTGCGCGGGAGCCGCCTTGGCCGGTGCGCGGGATGCCGCCGGCTTCTTGGCCGCGGGCTTGACGACGAGGGTCTTGATCTTGGGAGCGGTCTTCGCGGCAGGAGACTTGGCCGTGGTCTTGGCTGCAGCGGTCTTGCCGGCTGCCGTCTTCGCGGACGCGGCTTTCACCGGAGCCGCCGCCTTGCGGGCCGGTGCGCCCTTGGCTGCCGCGCTCTTTGCCGCTGCGCCCTTCGCGGGTGCAGCGGCCTTCTTGGCCGGCGCCGCAGCGGCCTTGGCCCGGCCCGGCTTGCGGGCCGGCACTTCCGGCGCGGCCTCGGCGGCCTTCTTGCGCGGAGCGGCCTTCTTCTTTGCCGGCGCCGCTCCTTCGGCCTCGGCGATCCGGGGCTTGGGCGCGCCCAGCTTCAGGCGCACGGGCGTCTCGCCCCAGATTTCCTCCAGGCGGTAGTACTGGCGGATGGCGGGTTGCATGATGTGGGCCACGGCAGCGCCGCAGTCGACGATGATCCACTCGCCGTTGTCCTCACCCTCGGTGCGGGGCTTCGGGAAGCCGGCCTCGCGCACCGCATCGCGCACGCTGGCGGCCAGGGCCTTGGTCTGCCGGTTGGACGTGCCCGACGCCACGATGACCCGCTCGAAGAGCGGCGACAGCTTCTCGGTGTCGAACACCTGGATGTCTTGCGCCTTCACGTCCTCCAGGCCATCGACGATGGCGCGCTGGAGTTTGGTGACGTCTTTCTTGGCAGCGGATTCCGAACGGGTGGAGGTGGTCATCAGGAGATGGATGGAATAGGGGTGAAAGGCAATATAGCGCGCAACCCGCGCGGGAGCCAATGGAGCGCCGCAGGGCCCGGGGAAGGCCGAGCGGCATGCTTTGATGGTGTTTTAGGCCCCATGCCGGCGTGGAACGGACGTGGACAGCTATTGAAATTATAGCTTTCGGGCCCGCAGCGGCCGTGGGGGCCGGGTCACAGCCAGTCCCGCCGCACCAGGAAACGCCGCGTCAATTCGGCTTCCGGGGAGCCGGGCGGATCCTGCCGCTGGTAGGCCCAGCCGGCCAGCGGCGGCATCGACAGCAGAATGGATTCCGTGCGCCCGCCGGACTGCAGCCCGAAATGCGTGCCACGGTCCCAGACGAGGTTGAACTCGACATAGCGCCCGCGCCGGTAGCACTGGAAGGAACGCTCGCGGTCGCCGAAGTAGATCCCCTGGCGCCGCTGCACGATGGGCAGGTAGGCGCCCAGGAACGAGTCGCCCACCGATTGCAGCAGCGCAAAGCTGCGGTCGAAGCCCAGTTCGGAGAAATCGTCGAAGAAGATCCCGCCGATGCCGCGCTGCTCGTCGCGGTGCTTGAGGTAGAAGTACTCGTCGCACCAGCGCTTGAAGCGCAGGTAGAGTCCTTCGCCGAACGGATACAGCGCGTCGCGGCAGTTGCGGTGGAAATGCACCGCGTCTTCCTCGAAGCCGTAGTAGGGTGTGAGGTCCATGCCGCCGCCGAACCAGCAGACCGGGGGCTGGCCCTCGTGCGCCGCGGAGATCATGCGCACGTTCATGTGCACCGTGGGCACATAAGGGTTCAGCGGATGGAACACGAGCGACACGCCCATGGCCTCGAACGGCGCGCCGGCGAGTTCGGGCCGGTGCTGCGTGGCCGAGGGCGGCAGCGAGGCGCCGCGCACGTGCGAGAAGCCGCAACCCGCACGCTCGAAGACGCGACCGCCTTCGAGGATGCGCGTGATGCCGTCGCCCTGCAGCGGCTCGCCCGGGGCCTTGCTCCAGGGGTCCGTGAGGAACCGCGCACCGCCCTGCCCCTCCACGTTTTCGATGGCGCCGGTGATGCGCGACTGCAGGTCGACGAGGTAGGCGCGCACGCGCTCGCTCACGTCGGCCGACTGCAGCGAGCCCGCGGGGCGGCCCGGTCCGGTGGCCGTCGCCATCAGCCCTTCACCGCCCGGTGGCCGATGTCGCGCCGGTACTGCGCCCCATCGAAGTGGACACCGCGCGCGACGTCGTAGACACGCTGCTGGGCCTGCTTCACGCTGTCGGCCAGCACGGTCACGCACAGCACGCGGCCGCCGGTGGTGGTGACCACGCCGTCCCGGAGTTCGGTGCCGGCATGGAACACCACGGCGTCGTCGGCATCCGCCGGCAGGCCGGTGATGGTGTCGCCCTTGCGCGGGCTCTCGGGGTAGCCGTGGGCCGCCATGACGACGCCCAGCGCCGTGCGGCGGTCCCACTGCAGCTCGACCTGGTCGAGCTTGCCGTCCACCGCCGCGCCCAGCACGTCCACCAGATCGCTCTTGAGGCGCATGAGGATGGGCTGGGTCTCGGGGTCGCCCATGCGGCAGTTGAATTCGAGCGTCTTGGGATGGCCCTTGGCGTCGATCATCAGGCCGGCGTACAGGAAGCCCGTGTACGGAATGCCGTCCTTTTCCATGCCGCGGATGGTGGGCAGGATGATCTCGCGCATGGCGCGCGCATGCACGTCGGCCGTGACCACCGGCGCAGGCGAATACGCGCCCATGCCGCCGGTGTTGGGCCCCTGGTCGCCGTCCTTCAGGCGCTTGTGGTCCTGGCTGGTGGCCAGTGCGGCGACGTTCTTGCCGTCGCACAGCACGATGAAGCTCGCCTCCTCGCCTTCGAGGAACTGCTCGATCACCACGCGCGGCTCGGCCTTGCCGTTCTCGCCCTCGTTGTGGCTCACGCCGTACTTGTTGTCCACGAGCATGAAGTCCACCGCCTCGTGGGCTTCCTGGGCGGTCATGGCCACCACCACGCCCTTGCCGGCGGCGAGGCCGTCGGCCTTGACCACGATGGGCGCGCCCAGGCGGTCGATGAAGGCATGGGCCGCGGCCGGGTCGGTGAAGGTGTCGTAGTCGGCCGTGGGGATGCCGTGGCGGCGCATGAACGCCTTGGAGAAGGCCTTGGAGCTTTCGAGCTGCGCGGCGGCCTTGGTGGGGCCGAAGATGCGCAGGCCATGCGCGCGGAACTCGTCCACCACGCCTGCGGCCAGGGGCGCCTCGGGGCCGACCACGGTGAGCTGGATCTTCTGCTCCTGTGCCCAGGTGCGCAGTGCGCGCACGTCGGTCACGGGAACGTTTTCGAGCTTGGTGTTGAGGGCCGTGCCGCCGTTGCCGGGCGCGACGTAGACCTTCGTGACCTTGGGAGACTGCGAGAGCTTCCAGGCCATTGCGTGTTCACGGCCGCCGCCTCCGATGACAAGAACTTTCATGGGGTATCCGGGTGCTGGCTCGTGCTTCAGAGCGCTGCGTTGTGGTAGACCTCCTGAACGTCGTCGAGGTCTTCGATCACGTCCAGGAGTTTCTGCATGCGTTCGGCGTCTTCGCCGGCCAGGTCGATGGTCACGTCGGGGCGCATGGTGACATCGGCCGCGTCGGGCACCAGGCCCGCGGCTTCCAGGGCGTTCTTCACGGCCTCGAAGTCGCCGTAGGCGGTCAGCACCTCGATGGCGCCGTCGTCGCCCGTCACGACGTCCTCGGCACCGGCTTCCAGCGCCACTTCCATCACCTTGTCCTCGTCCGTGCCCGGCGCGAAGATGAACTGGCCGCAATGCTTGAACTGGAAGGCCACCGAGCCTTCGGTGCCCATGTTGCCGCCGTACTTGCTGAACGCGTGGCGCACCTCGGCCACGGTGCGAACGCGGTTGTCGGTCATGGTGTCCACGATGATCGCGGCCCCGCCGATGCCGTAGCCCTCGTAGCGGATTTCCTCGTAGTTCACGCCTTCGGCATTGCCGGTGGCCTTGTCGATGTTGTATTTGATGCGGTCGGCGGGCATGTTGGCCGCCTTGGCCTTGTCGATCGCCAGCCGCAGGCGCGGGTTGGCGGAGACGTCGCCGCCGCCGGCGCGGGCGGCCACGGTGATTTCGCGAATGATCCGGGTCCAGATCTTGCCGCGCTTCTCATCCTGGCGCCCCTTGCGGTGCTGGATATTGGCCCATTTGCTGTGTCCTGCCACAGGGAATCCTTGCTGTTGTGTCTATGGATTAATCTACCGACTGAACGTGATTTTACTTTTGACTCCCCACCCGTTATGGCCGAACCGATCCTGATTGCGAAGCACGACACCTCCGAATGCCATCTGCTGCCCGGGCTGGCCAACCGGCACGGGCTCATCACCGGTGCCACCGGGACCGGCAAGACCGTCACCCTGCAGACCCTGGCGGAAGGTTTTTCGCGCATCGGCGTGCCGGTGTTCATGGCCGACGTGAAGGGCGACCTCACCGGCATCAGCCAGCCCGGGCGCGTCGGCGAGAAGCTCGCGGCCACGCTCGCCGAGCGCGGCCTGCCGCTGCCGGAACCGCTCGCCTGCCCCACCACGCTCTGGGACGTGTTCGGCGAGCAGGGCCATCCCGTGCGCGCCACCGTCTCCGACATGGGGCCCCTGCTGCTCGGGCGCATGCTGGGCCTGAACGAGACGCAGCTGGGCGTGCTCAACATCGTCTTCAAGATCGCCGACGACAACGGCCTGCTGCTGCTCGATCTGAAAGACCTGCGCGCCATGCTCGCGCACGTGGGCGAGAACGCCAAGGAGTTCACCACCGAATACGGCAACATCAGCGCGGCCAGCGTGGGCGCCATCCAGCGCGGGCTGCTGCAGATCGAGACCCAGGGCGGCGACCGGTTCTTCGGCGAGCCGATGCTCGACATCCAGGACTTCATGCAGACCGTGGACGTGAATGTCGCCCCCGACACGCCTTCGGCGTCGCCCCCCCCAGGGGGAGCATCTGCCGCCAGAGGCGGCTCGTCGCGGCAGATGGGCGTGGTCAACATCCTGGCGGCCGACAAGCTCATGAATTCGCCGCGGCTCTACGCCACCTTCCTGCTCTGGATGCTGTCGGAGCTCTTCGAGCAGCTGCCCGAGATCGGCGACCCCGAGCAACCCAAGCTGGTGTTCTTCTTCGACGAGGCCCACCTGCTCTTCAACGAGGCGCCCAAGGTGCTGGTGGAGCGCATCGAGCTCGTGGTGCGGCTGGTGCGCTCCAAGGGCGTGGGCGTGTACTTCGTCACCCAGAACCCGCTGGACATTCCCGACAGCGTGCTGGCCCAGCTCGGCAACCGCGTGCAGCACGCGTTGCGGGCCTTCACCCCGCGCGACCAGAAGGCCGTCAAGGCCACGGCCACCACCATGCGCCCGCAGCCGGGCCTGGACATCGAGGCCGCCATCACCGAGCTGGCCGTGGGCGAGGCGCTGGTGAGCCTGCTGGACGCCAAGGGCCGCCCGGGCATCACCGAGCGCGCGTTCGTGCTGCCCCCCGGCAGCCAGATCGGGCCCATCACCCCTGCCCAGCGGCAGGCCCTGCTGGCGCAGTCGCTCGTGGCCGGCGTCTACGAGAAGGCCGTGGACCGCGAGTCGGCCTACGAGAAGCTGCGCGGCCGCGCGGCCGATGCGCCGGCCGCACCGGGAAACACCCCCTCCGCGGCGGGCACGGCCCAGGGCGCGGGTGCCGAGGGCGGCGGGTTGCTGGGCGGGCTCAACGACGTGCTGTTCGGCTCCACCGGCCCGCGCGGCGGCAAGCGCGACGGGCTGGTGCAGACCATGGCCCGGTCGGCCGTGCGCACCATGGGCACGTCGCTGGGCAAGGAGATCCTGCGCGGCGTGCTCGGCAGCGTGTTCGGCGGCCGCAAACGCTGAGGCCACGCCCCGGCCCTGCGCCACGCGGGTTTTGAACCAAAACCTCTCCATGCCGCCGTATTCATTCGATAGTTTGCTCATATTTTGATAGCAAAACAGGAATCACCATGATCGACCTGCATTACTGGACCACGCCCAACGGCCACAAGGTCACGATGTTCCTGGAGGAAGCCGGCCTGCCGTACCGCGTGCTGCCGGTGAACATCGGCCGCGGCGAGCAGTTCGCGCCCGACTTCCTGCGCATCGCGCCCAACAACCGCATCCCGGCCATCGTGGACCACGCCCCCGCGGACGGCGGCGCGCCGGTGCCGCTGTTCGAATCGGGCGCGATCCTGCTCTACCTGGCCGACAAGACCGGGCAGTTCATCCCGCAGGACCTGCGCGGGCGCACCGAAGCCCTGCAGTGGCTCTTCTGGCAGATGGGCGGGCTCGGGCCCATGGCCGGGCAGAACCACCATTTCACGCAGTACGCGCCCGAGCCGGTCCCCTACGCCATCGACCGCTACGTGAAGGAGACCAGCCGGCTGTACGGCGTGCTCGACAAGCACCTGGCCGACGGGCGCGAATACATCGCGGGCAGCTACTCGATCGCCGACATGGCGAGCTACCCCTGGATCGTGCCGCACGAGCGCCAGCGGCAGGACCTGAAGGACTTCCCGCACCTGGCGCAGTGGTTCGAGCGCATCCGCGCGCGCCCCGCCACCGTGCGGGCCTACGGCGTGGCCCAGCGCATCGACACCGCGCCCACCATGGACGAGGACGCGAAGAAGATCCTCTTCGGGCAGGACGCCCGCACCGTGCGCCGCTGACCGGGCGCGCCGCGCGGCTGCCCGGCTCGCCCCTCAGACCCGGTCGCTGCGCGCGAGGTGGTTCTCCAGCCGGCGCAGCGCGCCCGTGAGGGCCAGCGTCATGACCCAGTAGGCCAGCGCGATCGCGAGGTACGGCTCCCAGTAGCGGGCATAGGCCCCGGCCACGGTGCGCGCGGCATAGGCCATCTCGGCCAGCCCGATGGCCGAGATCAGTGAGGTGTCCTTCAGCAGCGCGATCGCGTTGTTGCCCAGCGGCGGCAGCATGCGGCGAAAGGCCTGCGGCAGCACCACGTAGCGCATCACCTGCCCGGGCGTGAAGCCCAGCGAGCGCCCGGCATCCGACTGCCCCCGCGCGATCGACTGGATGCCCGCGCGGAACACCTCGGAGATGTAGGCGGCCGAGTTGAGCGTGAGCGCCACGATGCCCGAGATCAGCGCGCCGTGCTCCTGCTTGAGCGTGCGCGCGAAGTCCCCGGTCACCAGCCAGCCCGACGACGGGTGGATGAACAGCGGCATCACCGCGAAGTGCATCAGCAGGATCTGCACGAAGAGCGGCGTGCCGCGGAAGAAGCTCACGTAGACCGTGGCCGGCCAGCGCAGCAGGAAGCGGCACACCCAGCTGAGCGGCGCATGGCGCGCATTCGCCAGCCGCGCCAGGGCCAGCACCAGGCCCCACGAGCCGCCCAGCAGCACGCACACCACCGTCACCCCGAGCGTCATCCACGCGCCCTGGATGAACAGGTCCTTGTATTCCACCAGGATGTCCGGCCGGAACCAGCCAAACCATTCAACAGGCTCCATCGCCTCGTCCTCTCATCTCATGTAGCGCGGCGGGGCGGCGGCCTGCCGGCGCCCGCAAAAACGGCCGCAGCGCGGCCGTGGTGTGCCATGCCCGAAGCGGGCAGGCTTCAGCGCGGTTGGTAGTCCTTGCCGAACCACTTCTTGTAGATCTCGTTGTAGGAGCCGTCGGCGCGCACCGCCGCCAGGCCCGCGTTGAGCTTGTCCAGCAGCGCCTTGTCGCCCTTCTTGACCACGATGCCGAAGCCCTCGACGGGGAAGCCGCGGTCCTCGACCGTCTTCAGCGCGGGGTTCTGCGCCACGCGGTAGGCAATCACGCCGTTGTCGCCGATGGCGGCATCGACACCGCCGCCGGCCACCTCGGAAATGATGAGCGGCGTGCTCTCGAAGCGGCGGATGTTGGGGCTGGTCTTGCCGAACTCGCGCGAGGCGACGTCGTCGGCCGTGGAGGCGTTCACCACCGCGATCTTCTTGCCGGCGAGGTCCTTGAGCGCGGCCACGGTGCTGGCCTTGGTCACGGCGATGAGCTGCTGCGCGGCGAAGTACGGCTCGGTGAAGTCGTAGCTCTGGCGGCGCTTGTCGTTGATGGTCACGCCGGAGATGACCAGGTCCACGTCGCCGTTGTTCAGCGCCGCGAAGATGCCGCTGAAGGGCGTGTTCACCACCTTGATCTTCAGCGCCTGCTTCTTCGCGACGGCGTTGATGATGTCGATGTCGAAGCCGACGATCTGCTTGTCCTTGTTCTCGAAGGCGAACGGCGCATAGGTGGCGCTGGAGGCCACGACCAGCTCGCGGCCCTGTTGTGCCTGCGCGGCCAGGGGGGCGGAGAGCGCTGCGGCCAAGCCGAGGCCGAAGGCGAAGAAACGGCGGGAGATGTGCATGGGGAATGGGGGATGAGGGGAGCGCAGAGCGCCCCGGAGCGGGCGCCACGGGTCGCCGTGGGCAGGGAGCCGGGAAGTATATCGGCCGCCCCCGGCGTCACCCCGCGTCACCCCGCGCCATCCCGCGCCACCCCGCGCCATCCCGCGTCACCCAGCGCGATCCGGCGCAAAAGCCCCGGCCCAGAGCCCCGGGCCCGCCGTCGCCCAGGTGACGGCGCCCGCCGCGGCGCGGGGCCTAGAGTGCGGCGCATGACCGAACCCACCGCCTTTACCTGCTTCTCGCTCACGCTGTCGGACCACGTGGCCCACCTGGTGCTGAACCGTCCGGATGCGCTGAACACCATGCACCCCACGTTCTGGCGCGAGCTGGACACCGTGCTGGCCCGGCTGCACCGCGCCGGCGATGCGCGGGCGCTGGTCATCAGCAGCACCGGGCGCCACTTCTCGGCGGGCATGGCGCTGGAGACCTTCGGCGGCGCCGTCGCCATGGACGACCGGAGCCCGGAAGGCCGCGCCGCCATTTTCGACCTGCTGACCGACATGCAGGCCACGTTCACGCGGATCGAATCGCTACGCATCCCGGTGATCGCCGCGGTCCAGGGCGGCTGCATCGGCGGCGCCGTGGACATGGTGACGGCCGCCTGCATCCGCTACGCCACGCAGGACGCGTTCTTCTGCATCCAGGAGATCAACATCGGCATGGTGGCCGACGTCGGCACGCTGCAGCGCCTGCCCAAGCTGATCCCGCTGGGCATCGTCAAGGAGCTTGCCTACACCGGCCGCCGCCTGCCCGCAGCGCGCGCCCTGGCCTGCGGGCTGGTGAACGAGGTGTTCGCCACGCAGGAAGCCATGGTGGAGGCGGCCCTCGCCTGTGCGCGGGAGATCGCCGCCAAGCCCCCGGTCGCCATCTGGGGCACCAAGCAGGCGGTGCACTACGCGCGCGACCATGCCGTGGACGACAGCCTGCGGCAGATGGGCTGGCTGCAGAGCGCCATCTGGAGCAACCGCCACGTGGGCGAGGCGGTCGGCGCCATGGGCGCGAAGCGTGCGGGGGATTTCCCGCCGCTGGCGCCGGTGCAGCGGTTCAGCGAACTGGGCTGAACGGCCGCCGTGGCACTCCACCGGAAGGCACCACCGGAAAGGGTGGCGCCGGGACTATGATGCGCCCCACCCCGTTTGCGAACACGCTTCGCGAGGACGCTGCCATGGAACCGACCCGCCCGGCCCTGCCCACCTACGACGATGTCCTGGGCGCGGCCCACCGCCTCCAGGGAATCGCCCACCGCACGCCCGTGCTGCGATCCAGCACCGCCGACGAACGGCTCGGCGCACAGCTCTTCTTCAAATGCGAGAACCTCCAGCGCATGGGGGCCTTCAAGTTCCGCGGCGCCTACAACACCCTGGTGCAGCTCGATGCCGCGCAGCGCGAGCGCGGCGTGCTGGCGTTCTCGTCGGGCAACCATGCGCAGGCCATCGCGCTCTCGGCCCGCCTGCTGGACATGCCGGCCGTGATCGTCATGCCCGAGGACGCGCCGGCCTCCAAGATGGCCGCCACGCGCGAATACGGCGCCCAGGTGGTCACCTACGACCGCTTCAACGAGGACCGCGAGGCCATCAGCCGCCGCCTGGCGGCCGAGCGCGGCATGGTGCTGGTACCGCCCTTCGACCACCCGCACGTGATCGCCGGCCAGGGCACCGCGGCGCTCGAGCTGCTGCAGGACGTGCCCGGGCTGGACTACCTCTTCGTCTGCCTGGGCGGCGGCGGCCTGCTGTCGGGCTGCCTGCTGGCGGCCGAGCACCTGGCGCCGTCGTGCAAGGTGGTGGGCGTGGAGCCCGAAGCCGGCAACGACGTGCAGCAATCGCTGCAAGCCGGGCACATCGTCCACATTCCCACGCCGCACACCATCGCCGACGGCGCCCAGTCGCAGGCCCCGGGCACGCTCACCTTCGCGATCATCCAGCGCCTCGTGCACGGGGTGGTCACCGTGGCCGATGCCCAGCTCGTGCAGGCGCTGCGGTTCTTCGCGGAGCGCATGAAGATGGTCGTCGAGCCCACCGGGGCGCTGGCCTTCGCGGGCGCGGAGCACACCGGCGCGGACCTGCGCGGCGCGCGCGTGGGCGTGGTGGTGAGCGGCGGCAACGTGGACCTCCCGCGGTACGCGCGGTTTCTGGCAGACTGACCGGTTTTACCGAACGGTGAACTTCGCGCGCGCCGGGCCCGGGCGTATCGACCCGGGCATCCGCCTTCCGCGTGCCGTTCTCCCGTTCCTTCCCATCACCCCCTTTTTTCTCCCTTCGCGCACCGCCATGAGCACCGAGCACACGTCCGGCAACGGCAACAACGTCCACGTCATCACCCACCCGCTGGTCCAGCACAAGCTGACCCTCATGCGCCGCAAGGACGCCAGCACCAACAGCTTCCGGCGCCTGCTGGGCGAGCTGAGCACGCTGATGGCCTACGAGATCACGCGCGACATGCCGCTCTCCGACATCGAGATCGAAACCCCGCTGGAGACCATGACCGGCAAGGTCATCGACGGCAAGAAGCTGGTGCTGGTCTCCATCCTGCGCGCGGGCAACGGCTTTCTCGACGGCATGCTCACCGTGGTGCCCGGCGCGCGCGTGGGCCACATCGGCCTCTACCGCGACCCGGCCACGCTGCAGCCCGTGGAGTACTACTTCAAGATGCCTTCCGAGATGGAGGAGCGCGACATCATCGTGGTGGACCCGATGCTCGCCACCGGCAACTCGGCCGCCGCCGCCGTCGCCAAGCTCAAGGAACTGAAGCCGCGCTCGGTGAAATTCATGTGCCTGCTGGCCGCCCCGGAAGGCGTGGCCACGCTGCAGAAGGCCCACCCGGACGTGCCCATCTACACCGCCGCCATCGACCGCGAACTGAACGACCACGGCTACATCCTGCCGGGGCTGGGGGATGCGGGGGACCGGATCTTCGGGACGAAGTAAGGCCCTGTGTGCCAGGCAGGCCTGGCAGGGGCCTCGCCGGCAGGCTGGTGCCCCGATCGCCCCCATGCCGCCGTATTCATTCAATAATTTGCTATTAAATTAATAGCAATTCAGGGTTTTGGAGTGCACCGATGCGCTCCGGGGCCGCTCACCGGCAGGGCGGGCCCTTCGTCCCGACGTAGCATCGGCGCATGCCCGACGACGTGACTCTGGACCCTTTCACCCCCATCGACCCCGCCCTGCTGCAGACGCCCCGCCTGCGCCTGCGGCAATGGACGCCCGCCGACCGGGCGCCGTTCGCGGCGCTCAATGCAGACCCGGCGGTGATGGAGCATTTCCCGGCCCCGCTGGGCCGCGCTGAGAGCGACGCGATGGCCGACCGCATCGAAGCGCTCATCGGTGAGCGCGGCTGGGGGTTCTGGGCGGCGGAGCGGCACGGAGAAGGCCCCGGCTCCGAGAACCGGTTCATGGGTTTCGTCGGCCTGCACCGCCCCATCGCGCCGCTGCCTTTCGGGCCGTGCGTCGAAATCGGCTGGCGGCTCGCGCGCCCTTTCTGGGGCCAGGGCCTGGCAACGGAGGCTGCAGAGCTGGCGCTGCGCGCCGGATTCGAGGTGCTGGGCCTGGACGGCATCGTCGCCTTCACGGCGCTGCCCAACCAGCGCTCGCGCGCCGTCATGCAGCGCCTGGGCATGCAGGAATCCCCCACCGACGCCTTCGAACACCCCGGCGTGCCGGCAGGCCACCCGCTGCGGGCGCACTGCCTGTACCGGCTCACCCGTGCGGCGTGGCGTGCACGCACGGCAGGCCTCTAAGCCACGGCCGGCCATGACCGCACAGCCCGCGCCGACCGTGCTCCCTGCCCTGCCGGACTGCGTGCTCGAACGCTGGGAGCACACGGAAGCGCCCGGCTCCCGCGCCGCCCCCACCGTGGTCCTGCCCGACGGCTGCCGCGATCTCATCCTGCACTTGGACGCGAAGGACCGCGCTCGGTGGACGGTGTCGCCGCTGGCACTGCAGGCCTATGCCGTGCCCGCATCGCCCGGCGGATCCTGGCTGGGGTTCCGGCTGCACCCCGGCGCGCAGCTGGACGACGCCGCGCTGCTGCAGGCGGCCCGGAGCCTGTGGCATGCGGCGGTGCGTGCCGGCGGCAGCCCGGAGGATCGCCGTGCGGCAGAGCAGGCCGTGCTGGCGGCGCTGGACGACCGGGCGCGGCGCGATGCGTCCGTGGACGAGGCGCTGGCGGCCCTGCGCGGAGCCGGCTCCGTGGCGCAGGCCGCGCGGGCGCTCGGCACCACGCCGCGGACGCTGGAGCGCACGGTGCGCGCCGCCACCGGCCAGCCGCCGCGCTACTGGCGCGAACTGGCCCGCGTGCGCCGTGCGGCCCAGGCCCTGGCAGAGGGCGATCCGCTGGCGGCCATCGCCGCCGACCACGGTTACGCGGACCAGTCGCACTTCGGCCGGGCCTGCCTGCACTGGCTGGGCGCCACGCCGGCACGCCTGCGGGCCACTCCCGGTCTGATCGCGGCCGTCCAGTCCAGCGGCTATGCCTGACACGGCCGTACGGGGCACGGGCGCACCGGTCGCGCTTTCACACCCCGAAGCGAAGCGGAAACGCGGTGGGCACGGGCAGGCGGCCACGCCCCGGCCAAGGCGCCCGCGCCGCCGTCAGCCGGGCTGCACGGGCGTGCACAGCTCCACGAGCACGCCGTTGCCATCCGCCACATAGGCCACGGTCTGCCCCCACGGCATCTGGTGCGGGTCCTGCACCAGGCGTGCACCGGCATCCACCGCGCGCTGCACGGCCGCGGTCACGTCCTCGGTCGTGAAGGCGATCTCGAAGCTGGGCGCGTCCGCCGAGGCGCGCTGGGGGTTCTTGCCCAGTTGCTGCATGAGCTGGTGCGATGAGAAAGCCAGCGCCGTGCCGCCGGTCTCCATCTCGCCGTAGTCGCCGCTCTCGTGCACGAAGCGGCGCTGCAGCCCGAAGGCGGCCTCATAGAAGGCGATGGTCTGGGGCACGTCCTGGACGTAGAGGATGGTGTAGGCGAATTGCATGGAACGGCTCCTGGAAGGACGGTTTTCAGGGAATGGCCACGCGCGAAAGCCCGGGCCTGCCGGCAGGAGGCGCAAGGGCGCTGCGGCCGCGGACAGCCATCGCACCCGGGCGAAGACCCCCTGCCTGCGCTGGCCGCAGCTTACGCAGCCGCCCGCCCTCCGTCTGGAAGAAATGCGACATCGACGGCTGCCGCCGGCCGTGCGCACAATGGGGCATGCAACGCTTCACCTTCCCTGCCCTGCTCGCGGGCGCCGCGCTGGTGGCCGCCGCCTCGTGGACGCTGGGCAGCCGGCGGGCGCCGCCGCCCGCCGAGCCCCCCACCCCGCCGCTGGTCGCGGTCGAATCCATGGGCGAGCTGGTGTCGGTCCGGGTGCGCTATGCCAACGTGATCGAGTTCAGCCAGAAGATGACCCAGGACATCCCCTGGACGCAGTGGGAGCTGCGGCTGGGCGAGACGCGGGTGCTGCTCGTCGCGCGCGGCGATTGCCTGGTGGGCACCGATCTGCGCGCCGCCCGCTACGAGCAGGTGGATGCCGCCGCCCGCACCGCCGTGCTCGCGCTGCCCGCGCCGCGCACCGTGTCCGCACGGGTGGACCATGGTCCGCGCGAACGGGGCGGCTCCTATTTCCATGCGCTGCAGGGCAGCGGCCTGGAGCCGTTGCTGCCAGGGTCCGCCCACCGCATGCGGGCGATCGACGCCGCCCTGCGCATCGCCCAGCAGGACGTGTAAAAGGCCTGCGCCGCCGCCGACGCGGTCCAGTCCGCGC
Organism: Acidovorax sp. NCPPB 4044; assembly: GCF_028069655.1. Taxonomy (NCBI): domain Bacteria; kingdom Pseudomonadati; phylum Pseudomonadota; class Betaproteobacteria; order Burkholderiales; family Comamonadaceae; genus Acidovorax; species Acidovorax sp. NCPPB 4044. The sequence goes on along the minus strand of NZ_JAMCOS010000001.1, from coordinate 1,729,481 downwards.
GGGCCAACACCGAGGCGGTATTGAAGCCGCTGCTCTCCGCCTCGGGCTGGACCGTCACGCCGCGCTGGCGCTGAGCGTGCCGGGCGTGCTGGCCCAGAATATGCAAACCGGACTCGCTGCCTCCTCCCCGATGCGGCAAGACACCGCACCCACTCCAGCGCCACTCCACTCCCGTTCACGCCCATGCTCGACCTCCTGATCCAGAACGCCTCCCTGCCCGACGGCCGCCAGCACATGTCGGTGGCCGTGCAGGACGGCCGCATCGCCGCCGTGGCCGAAGGGCTGCAGGCACCGGCCCATGACACGGTGGACGCCGGCGGCCTGCTGCTCAGCCCGCCGTTCGTGGATGCGCATTTCCACATGGATTCCACGCTCTCGTACGGCCAGCCCCGCGTGAACCGGAGCGGCACGCTGCTGGAGGGCATCGCCCTGTGGGGAGAGCTGAAACCGCTGCTGCGGCACGAGGCCATCGTGGAGCGCGCGCTGGCGTACTGCGACTGGGCCGTGGCGCGCGGGCTGCTGGCGATCCGCAGCCACGTGGACACCAGCGATCCGAGCCTGCTGACGGTCGAAGCGTTGCTGGAGGTGCAACGGCGTGTGGCGCCCTACCTCGACCTGCAACTGGTGGCCTTCCCGCAGGATGGCGTGCTGCGCACTCCGGGCGGCCTGGAGACGCTGCGCCGCGCCCTCGACCTGGGTGTGGACGTGGTGGGCGGTATTCCGCATTTCGAGCGCACCATGGCCCAGGGTGCGGAGAGCGTGCGCATCCTCTGCGAACTGGCCGCGGAGCGCGGCAAGCGCGTGGACATGCATTGCGACGAGACCGACGACCCGCTCTCCCGCCACGTCGAGACGCTGGCCCACGAAACGCATCGCCTGGGCCTGCACGGCCGCGTGACAGGCTCGCACCTGACCTCGATGCACAGCATGGACAACTACTACGTGAGCAAGCTGATCCCGCTGATGGCGGAAGCACAGCTCGGCGTGGTGGCGAACCCGCTCATCAACATCACCCTGCAGGGCCGCCACGACAGCTACCCCAAGCGCCGCGGCATGACGCGCGTTCCGGAACTCATCGCTGCGGGCCTGACGGTGGCGTTCGGCCACGACTGCGTGATGGACCCCTGGTACGGCGGCGGGAGCGCCGACATGCTGGAAGCCGCCCACATGGGCCTGCACGTGGCCCAGATGACCGGGCAGGTGGCCATGCAACAGTGCTTCACGGCCGTGACGGAGAGCCCCGCACGGCTGCTGGGGCTGGAAGGCTATGGGCTCGCACCCGGCTGCCATGCGGATTTCGTGCTGCTGCATGCCCGCACGCCGGCCGAGGCGATCCGCCTGCGGTCCACGCGGCTCGGCGTGTGGCGGCGCGGGCAGCGGCTGGCCGGCAGCCCGGCCCCCACGGCAGCGCTCCATTTGCCGGGGCGGCCCGCGCAGGTGGATTTCCTGCAACGCTGAAACGGCGGCTGCAGGGGCCGGCGTGCCTGCGCACCCGCCCGCCCGCTCAGGTCAGGTCAGGGCCGGCGGAGCCCCCTCCTGCGGGTAGCCGACGATGTCGCTCAGCGCAGGGAGGCCACTCACCGCATGGGCCGCCAGGCGTCCCCCCATGGCCGCGCCCTCGGCGCTGCCGACGTTCAGGCCGGTATAGATCCAGTCGCCGGCCAGCACGAGGTTGGAGAACCCCGATTCCCAGGCCTTGAGCCGCGCCGCCGTGCTGCCGGGCGGGCTGGTCACATAGCGCTCGGAGGGATCGATGTTGGCGCGCCAGAACTGCTGGTCGAAGCGCTGCACGCCCTGCCCGGCATGGGCCGGGTCATGGTCCTGCAGCAGGCTGAAGTCCATGCCCATGGGATCGCCCGGCGGGGACACCACGTTCGTGGTGGCCTTGGGCAGCAGCGGCCCCATGCACACCTGCAGGTACTGGATGCACTGCGCCTTCACGCGCGCATGGGCACGTGCGGGGTAACCGGTGTCGGTGAGCGGCGGGGGTGGCTCGTAGTCGGCCATCGCGCCCGAGAAGTACCAGAGCGACTGCGGCATCTGCTGCGCGGGCCAGGATTCCCAGGGCAGCAGGTGCGTGAAGTCCACCTGCCCGTCGAGCGGGTTCAGGTAGGTGGCACCGATCACCGTGTCGGTCGGGTTCTTGAGCGGCAGGTCCCAGCCGAGGTCGGTGGTGCTGCGGTTGAGCCAGATCTGCATGGTCTGGGTCTGCACGGTCGGTATCTTTTCCACCATGTCGCGCCACGCAGGCCGCGCCGCGAGCAGGTCCTTGCAGAGGTAGGGAACGGCACCGACCGCGATGGCGAACACGACCTGGTCGAAATCCTCGCCCACGCGCAGGGTGCGCGCACCGACGTTCTGCCAGGGGGTCCAGTACGACTCCAGATCGATGTCCTGGGCCTGCAGCGCTTCGCCCTGCACGAGCTGGTCGTAGAGCGGCCCGGAGGGCCAGGACGGCAGGCCCTGGATATCGACCAGCGGATCGTAGGGCCGGGAGGGGTCTTTCAAGGTGGCCTGCACGGCCATCTCCACCGATGCGATGGACTGCTGGTCAGCCGACAGCGCCAGGTTCTGCACCTTGTGGAAGAACTCGAACTTCACGCCGCGCTGGCGCAATACGAGGTAGAGCGGCGCGATCACCGTCTCGCCCGTGCCGGCCGCGAAAAGCCAGGCGAAAGCCCCCAGGTAGGCATAGCTGCGCAGCGACCAGTGCAGGTACGCGCCCGCGCCCATGCTGGCCGTGCGCGCGGTGTCGCCTGCCGGATACTGGTACGACAGGTTCACGGTATTGAGTGCCAGCGGCGAGGAAGCCGTCATCACCGAAGCGCCGTGCCGCTGCAGCCAGTCGGAGAAGTTCTCGCCGTCGATGCTGTCGAAGCCCTTCTCGAAGATGCTGTCGGCCAGGACGCCGCGCACCAACGCCATCATGTATTCGAGCAGGGTGTAGAGACGGCGCAGGTCGTCGTTCTCGTCGATGAGGGCCTTCAGCCGATGGCCCAGCCAGTCCCACACCTCTTCGAGCACGGGGTGGGTGGTGCCGAAGGTGGCCTCGGCGCCTTCGCGGCGGAACTCCGTCTTCAGCCGCTCCAGGATGGCTTCGCCCAGGCGCAACTCCATCTCGTGGACTTCGCTCAGTCCCGGGGTTTCGCGCGGGTCGATGAGTGCCTGGGCCGTCTCGATCAGTGCGGCGATCCAGTGGCGCAGCGAGGGCAGCGACGAGGCGTCCGCAGGCGAGAGCCGGTTGGTCGGCAGGGTCATCGGCCAACGGCGCAGGCCGCTGTTCTCGTACTCCCACATGAGCACGAAACTCTCGGGAATGAAGGCCTGCTCGAAGGTGGCCAGCTTGGCGTTCTTGTCACGCCCCAAGGCCTGGTAGCACTCGGCCATGAGCGGCAGCGCGTTGTAGTAGCTGCCCAGGAAACCGTGGATCCCGTGCTCCTCGATCCGGTCGTTCGGCCCGCGCTTGGTGGCGCACTTGCCGCCCAGGCGCCACCCCATCTGGTAGAGGGTGATATCGAAGCGGTCCTGCCATCCAGGCTGGCTCGTCAGTTCAAAGGCTGCGGTCAGCGCGGCGAGCCCCCCTCCCAGGATGGCGATCTTCTGGGGCGCGGTCTGGTCTGCCATGGATTTTTCTCCCTCTCTTGGTGAACATGGTTGGTTTTACTGCCCTCTCCACCCGGCCTGGCGGAGGCACTCTGTGTAGTGATTCAGATGCGCTTCGTCAATGAAGGGATGCCCTGCCTTCAAGGCGTTGAGCGAATACGGCCCGAACTTGCGTGCCTGCTCCAGGGTCTGGCGCCCCTCTTCGACGTTGCCGGACGCCGACTGGCAGGCGGCGAGCAGGTAATGGTTGAAGAACCAGTCCGGGCGCTTGGCGAGCGCCTGCAATGCGAAGGCCTCGGCCCCGCGGTAGTCGCCCTCGATGAAGCTGGCCACCGCGCGCGTGCGGATCCACAGGCTCACGTGCGGGTCGAGCGGGCTGGCTTCGCAGGCCTGCAGCGCGAAGGCAGCGGCCTCCTGCGTCCGGCCGCAGAACGCCAGCACCCGCCCGAGCTCGCCAGCGGCGGCGGCGAACTGCGGGTAGATCGACAGCGCATGCTCCTGCTCGGAAATCGCCTGGGCGAAGCTGCGCGTGAAGGACAGCGCAGTGCCCAGCGTGAAATGCGCGAAGGCATCGGTGTCGTCGTTGCTGACGGCCCGCAGCGCAAGGCGATGCGCCTCGGAAATGTCCACCCGAGGGCAGTCCGACCAGCCCGCCCAGACGCGGGTCATGCGCACGAAAGACAGCAGCGCAAGGGAAGGAGGATCGTCCGGCTTCGAGTCCAGCGCCTGCTCGGCGTAGTGCTCGGCCTTCTGCACATGGTCGCGGCTGGAGCGCCAGAAGTGCCATCGGGCGCGCATGAGCAGCTCCCAGTGCTGGCGGTCGCGCGGCGGCTGGCGACTGTTCACCAGTTCTTCGCGGCGCAGGTACACGGGCTCGATGGTGCTCACGATCGCCGCGGAGATCGCATCCTGCACTTCGAAGAGGTCGTCCACCGAACGATCGTAGCTGTGGGCCCAGACTGTCTCGTTGCGGGTGGCGTCGATCAGCTCGGCGGTCACCCTGACCCGCGAGGCCCCGAAACGGATCTGCCCGGAGACGATGTACCGCACGCCCAGTTCACGGCTGATCACGCTGTTGGGAGGCAGGGGATGGCGATACTGCACCGCCGAGTTGCGGGCGATGACGTAGAGCCACCGCGACCGCGATAAGCGGTTGATGATGTCCTCGGCCATGCCATCGGCGAAATAGCGCTGGTCGGTCTGTGCATCCACGCCGAACGGCAGCACGGCCACAGACCGGGCTGCCGCTGGCTCCAGCACCGGTGCGGCCGCAGGCGCTGCGCCCTCGCCGTCGCCCCGCGCATGCTCGGCCACGCGGCCGACGAAGCGGTAGCCCTGCCCCGGGATGGTGACGATCAGCTCCGGGCCCACCAGCTTGCGCAGGGCGGAAACATGGACCTGCAGGTTGTTCTCTTCCACCACCATGCCGGGCCAGACGAGACTGAACAGCTCGGTCTTGGTGACGAGGGCGCCGGCCTTGTAGACGAGCGCGCAGAGCACGTCGAAAGCGCGCGCGCCCAGCACCACGGGTTGGCCATTGGCCAGCAGTTGCCGCTCCCTCACACGCAGCACGAAATGGTCAAACGCGAATTCAACGGCCATTGATTCTTTTCATGAAATGGAGCGGCCGACAGCGACCCTCCCCCGCCCGCGCGCACTCTAACCCAACGATGTTTCAGAACGCTTCAGGATTTTAAAGATGCCATTGTTGCCCCTTGAGACAAAATTCACCCACTCGAACAACGAGGGTTAGGGAGTATCGAGCCGGAGCGTAGCGGGCGCTACGCCAAAAAGCGTCGCACCGCACGCAATAGAAGTAAAAGTAGAAGCAGAGGAAGCCATGGCCTGCGGGCCATGGCACTTCCCAGACCTTCCGCGCAGGGCCCGCCGAAGGGGGCCCCAGGCCGAGAAAAGCAAAAGCTGCGCCAGCAATACAACGGCACAGGCAAGCATGGCGGCCGACACAGCGGCCGAGCCACCACCACTACCACCACGCTCAGAACATCGGGCTGCCGCCTTGGATCCCGCCTTACGGGCAATGACCGCTGCGTGGGGTCAGCCAGCCACGTGGCATTCGCGCCGCAGCAGGGCCATCGCTTCGTGCAGCCCGCTGTCGCGGTCATCCAGCAGCACCCGCGCTTCAGTCACGAAGGCGCTCCACAACTCGAGGTACGCCGCGCGATAGCCCTCGGCCGCATGGGCAAGGATGAATTCAGAAGCCCGCTCAGGCTGCCAGCCAAGCTTGCGCACCCGCCGCACCAGGCTTGCAGCGAGTTTTTCCGTCAGGACGGTCTTCTTGGGTGTACCCGCTGCCAGGCACAGGAACATCGTCAGCAGCGAGTGCTCATCGTCATGCCCCTGAGTGGCGCGCTCCCAGGTCTTGCTGGCGGGCGCCAGTGTCTCGCCATCGCCCGACTCGTCCAGCAGGACATCGGCACTGCGGTGGTGCTCGTCCAGCTCCGCCAGCGGGTCGTCCACCAGGAAATACCGCGCCCGGAAGCTCCCTAAAGGCCGGACCATCGGCGCCACCGGCACCGCGGGGTCGAGCACGCGGGCAGCCTCGGCCTGCACTGGCGCCACCCAGGGGCGCACCACTGGCACCAGCTCCGGCGGCATGCCGGCGGGCACACCCAACTCCTGCGGCCCTTTTGCCGGCTTGCGCCGCAGAGCCGCCACGCGCTTTTCGAACGCCGCCGCGTGCGGCCAATGTTCCGCGGCAGGATGCATCCAATGCCACAGGAGGCCCATCAGTATGACGCCCTCGGCATCGGCCCCGCCCTCTTCGAGCGCCGTCTCGTCCAATCCGAACTGCTCCGCGAACCACATCGCGGCGGCGATTGCGCCGGCAATGGCGGTCCGCCGTGCCAGTTCGGCGCGGTACTCGGCATGGCTGCGCAGCGACCAGACCGAGAGCTGCTGCACATCCGGCTCGCCGGTGGTGGATAGAAAACCGAAGTTGCTGTTCTGTGGCAAGGCGATGAGCCGGCGCAGCCGATCCGACCCGGCCTTGGAGCGCGACAGGAAACTGTGCTCGCGCAGCAGCAGCGCCGCGCGACCGAGATCGCCTGCACTTTCCTCCAACAGATCCAGGCTGACGAGATTGACCATGCGCTCACGCGCCTTTTCCAGCTCGGGCCGCAGGAACTCGGTGCCGAAGTAGCGGGCCACCTGCACCATGCCCTTGGGTGCATCGGCCTCGATGGCATCGACCTTCTCGGGCGGGACGATGCCGTGCTCGATACCGTGCACCAACGCCTTCTCGAAGAAAGGGCGGGCATCGTGCAGCGAGATCGCCGATGAAGGCGTTGCATCGGCCGGGTTCGGAGGGGAAACGGAAGAGGTCATGGCAACCGTCCGACTCAGATGGCCGATTCCTCGTCGGAAGCGCGGGCGGCGGGCGTCGCCTTGCCGCGGTCGGTTTCGCTGGTCTCGAACTTGTCGTCGGCCTCGTCGTCGAAGGGGCCACCCTCCTCGTCGCCCAACCCCATGTCGTGCGCATGCGCCTTGGCACGCAACACGAGCAGGGTTTCGATGAACAGGTCCACGCACTGGTATCGCAGCAGCCACGCGAGCTGCATCCAGTCACGATCGGCCACTTCCTCCTGCTCGACCTTCGCAGGCGCGTAAGCCACATTGAAGAGCTGGTCCTCGGAGAGGACCGCACCGTCGTCCTCGATGGCGTCGAAAGTACCGGCCCGGGCGAAGGCTTCCAGCCGGCTCCACTTCTCCGCGAAATAGTTGGCCAGCGCTTCGCTGCCGCCTTCGAGATCGCCAATGGCCGTGAGGAACTCGACCGGTTCCACGTCACCCCGGAAAATCACCGCGTTCACCATGCTGCGCAGATGGGTGTGCGTGATGTCCTTGTACTGTTTCTCCAGCACCAGGGCGCGCGCGAACTGCGCGGGAGTCACCAGCATATTGACCACCGACGCCTTGGACTCGTCGTACTCCCGCATCACGGCCAGCACATCCTTGGGAGCCAGCTCGTCGAGCACGGCAACCAGCGCGCGATCGCCTTCATCGTCCGCGAGCTGGGACAGGGCGGACTCGGCGCCGACGATGTCCCCGGCAGCGATGAGGGCCTGGGTCTGGGTGATGAGGGCGAGGTGTTGTGACATGGCAGAAGACAAAGGGGCCGGGGGCAAAAAGCGGTTCAAGCGGTTCAGTGGCTGACGGCCAGGCCGTCAGTCCTTGCGGTCGAAGCCGAGATCGGCAAGCCAATCGGCAGCCGCCTCGTCACGATCGGCAGGAGTACGGGGCTCGTCGGCATCGTCGGCACTCCAGCGGGCGGAATCGTCGTCATCGTGCCGCTCCGCACTACCCTCGCCGTCTTCCGCTTCCTCCGACTCTTGCGCCGCGGCCGCTCCGTAGCGTGCATGCTGCCGCGCATATTCAAGGACAGCCGCAACGGTCAGGAACCGGGCGCCGGACGGTTCGGCCAGCACCACGTCGGCCAACGCCTGGGCCCAGGGTTCGAGCGTCACGCTCCCGCCCAGCGCCGGCCATTCCGGCAGCTCGTCCGCACTGCGCAGCAGCAACGGATCCAGCGCCGCCGGGCGATGGAACCGGAAGCCCTGGTGAAACGCCACAGCCACCATCTCGGGGCTGAAATCGATCATCTGCGCGAGAAAGGCGATCTCGCTGCGCTTTTGCGCAAGGCGCTTGCGCAGGACGTCCTTGCCTTCGGAGTCGAGCGCCAGGTCATCCAGCTCGGACTGGTAGGCCGAGCGCAAATCATGGAAAAAGGGGGAGAGTTTCACGAGGAAAGCACGTTCTTGAAATAGGACTGCCAGATTTCGCGCGCAGTCTGGAGAGGGTCGTCGAGCAGGTTGCGGCGGCGGTTGTCGTCATAGGCCTGGCGGGCTGTCTCGTCGGAGAGCACTTCATAAGCCTTCTGCACCGCGCGAAAACGCTCCGCCGCGTCCGGCGAGGGATTGCGGTCGGGATGGTAGAAGGCCGCCTTCTGCCGGAAGGCTTTCTTGATGTCGGCCAGGGGCGCATTCGCGCTCAACCCCAGGGCGGCGTAATGGTCGGTCATGCTCGGTGGGAGTGGATCGAAACAGCAGGCATACCGCGCCCCGCCTCCCGGCGCCTGCGCCGCCGGGCTGGACCGGTCACGTTTCCCGGGCCAGCCGGGGAGGCGCGGTTATACACCAAGCCGGCCGACCCCGCCTACGCCCGGTTTGGGTCGACGTTCCCGACCCGGGGCAGGGGTACGCGCGCGACACCCCGGAGCGGATCTGAAGTTGCAGCGTGCGGCCGGTTCGCCAATGGTCCGAGTTGCCACAACTGCTCCAGAACGGAACAACTGGCACACCCTGCCCCCCTACAAAGGCGTCGTCAAAGCCGCAGTTCTCCAGTGAGGACCCCTCTTGTGAGTGCGCTGGCACGCCGATTGCGCAGATGGCAGGGCCGGACCTGCGCTGTGCAGCGCCCGCACCCCTCGTCATTCACAGGAGACAAGCACCATGGACATGGCAGAAATCGCCAACCTCGGCATCGCCAACCCCTACAAGAAGCAATACGGCAACTACATCGGGGGCGCATGGATCGCACCCATCGACGGGCAGTATTTCGAGAACGGCTCCCCCATCGACGGTCAGGTGTTCACGGCGATCCCGCGTTCCAACGACAAAGACATCAACGCTGCACTGGATGCCGCGCACAAGGCCAAGACCGCGTGGGGAAAGACCTCCACCACGGACCGCGCCAACATCCTGCTGAAAATCGCCGACCGGATGGAGGCCAACCTGCTGACCCTGGCCGTGGCCGAGACCATCGACAACGGCAAGCCGCTGCGAGAAACGATGGCGGCGGACATCCCGCTGGCCATCGACCATTTCCGGTATTTCGCCGGGGCGGTTCGGGCCCAGGAAGGCGGCATCAGCGAGATCGACCACAACACCATCGCCTATCACTTCCATGAGCCCCTGGGCGTGGTCGGGCAGATCATCCCGTGGAACTTTCCGATCCTCATGGCCGTGTGGAAGCTCGCGCCCGCGCTGGCGGCTGGCAATTGCGTGGTGCTCAAACCGGCCGAACAGACCCCGGCATCGATCCTCGTCCTGATGGAGTTGATCGGCGAACTGCTGCCTCCGGGCGTCGTCAATGTCGTCAATGGCTTCGGACTGGAGGCCGGCAAGCCATTGGCCTCCAGCCCCCGGATCGCCAAGATCGCCTTCACGGGCGAAACCACGACCGGCCGGCTCATCATGCAGTACGCCAGCCAGAACATCATTCCCGTCACGCTGGAACTCGGCGGCAAGAGCCCGAACATCTTCTTCGAAGACGTGATGAGTGCCGACGATGCCTTCTTCGACAAGGCACTCGAGGGCTTTGCGATGTTTGCGCTCAACCAGGGCGAAGTGTGCACCTGCCCCAGCCGCGCGCTCATCCAGGAGTCGATCTACGAAAAATTCATGGAACGTGCCATCCAGCGGGTGGCGGCCATCCAGCAAGGGCATCCGCTGGACAAGGCGACCATGATCGGCGCGCAGGCGTCGCAGGAGCAACTGGAGAAAATCCTTTCGTACCTCGACCTGGGCAAGCAGGAAGGCGCCGAATGCCTCATCGGCGGCGAGCGCAACGTGCTGGAAGGCCGCCTGGCCGGGGGTTACTACGTCAAGCCCACCGTCTTCAAGGGCCACAACAGGATGCGCATCTTCCAGGAAGAGATCTTCGGGCCTGTGGTGTCCGTGGCAACGTTCAAGACCGAAGAAGAGGCTTTGGAAATCGCCAACGACACGCTCTACGGCCTCGGCGCAGGGGTCTGGAGCCGCGATGGGGCACGTGCCTTCCGAATGGGCCGCGGCATCCAGGCCGGGCGTGTCTGGACCAACTGCTACCACGCCTATCCGGCCCATGCGGCGTTCGGCGGGTACAAGCAATCGGGCATCGGCCGGGAAAACCACAAGATGATGCTCGACCACTACCAGCAGACCAAGAACCTGCTCGTGAGCTACAGCCCCGACAAGTTGGGCTTCTTCTGATGGGTTGACCTGCGTCAGCCAAGGGGGCGGAGGGCCAGCCTATGGTGGTAGCCGGCCTTCCGCACTTCATCCCCCAGCAGAAAGGATTTCCTCGCCATGACCGCCAAGACCATGAAAGCCGCCGTCGTCCGTGCATTCGGCAAACCGCTCAGCATCGAAGAAGTGCCAATTCCGACACCCTCCGATGACCAGATCCTCGTCAAGATCGAGGCATCCGGCGTGTGCCATACCGACCTGCATGCCGCCGAGGGCGACTGGCCCGTCAAGCCGAACCCGCCCTTCATTCCGGGCCATGAGGGCGTCGGCTTCGTGGCCGGTGTGGGGCGCCATGTGAAGCACGTCAAGGAAGGTGATCGCGTGGGCGTTCCATGGCTCCACTCCGCCTGCGGTTGCTGCACGCATTGTCTGGGCGGATGGGAAACGCTCTGCGAATCGCAAAGCAACACCGGCTATTCGGTCAACGGAGGCTTTGCCGACTATGCGCTGGCCGATCCGGCCTATGTGGGGCACCTGCCAGCCGGCATCGGCTTCGTGGACATCGCGCCCGTGCTGTGCGCGGGCGTCACCGTATACAAAGGTCTCAAGGTCACAGACACGAAGCCCGGAGACTGGGTGGCCATTTCCGGCATCGGCGGTCTGGGCCACATGGCCGTGCAGTACGCCAAGGCCATGGGCCTCAATGTGGCTGCCGTGGATGTGGAAGACGACAAACTCGAACTGGCGAAGCAGCTGGGTGCCAGTGTGGCCGTCAACGCGAGGACCACCGACCCTGCGGCCTTTTTGCAGAAGGAGATCGGCGGTGCCCACGGCGCGCTGGTGACCGCAGTGTCGCCCAAGGCCTTCGAGCAGGCCCTGGGCATGGTGCGCCGCGGCGGCACCGTGTCGCTGAACGGACTGCCTCCGGGCAACTTCCCGCTGCCGATCTTCGACATGGTGCTGCGTGGCGTCACCGTGCGCGGCTCCATCGTGGGAACCCGCCTGGATCTGCAGGAGTCGCTCGACTTCGCCGCCCGCGGCGCCGTCAAGGCGACGGTGGCCACCGAGCGGCTGGAAAACATCAACGACGTTTTCGCGCGCATGCACAAAGGCCAGATCCAGGGCCGCATCGTGCTGGACATGTCTGCCTGAAACCGATTGGCGGGCCTCCCACGAGAAGACAGGAACGAATGGAAAACCCCATGACGCCATCATCCACCGGCCTGCCTGCCGCCACCCGCGTTTCCGCCACACCCGCCGCGGCCGCCCTCATCGAACAGCTGCATGCCCGGCACGGACCGCTCATGTTCCACCAGTCCGGGGGCTGCTGCGACGGCAGTGCACCGATGTGCTTTGCCCGGGGAGATTTCATGCTGGGCGATTCGGACGTGCTGCTGGGTGAGATCGCGGGCGAGCCGTTCTACATGAGCCAGTCTCAATTCGCCTACTGGGAACATACGCACCTGATCATCGACGCAGTGCCAGGCAACGGGGGCATGTTCTCTCTCGAACGGCCCACCGGTCTGCGCTTCCTTACCCGCTCCCGGCTTTACAGCGAATCGGAATGGGCTGCCGTGGAAGCCCTGGGGGCTCCTCCGCGGGGAGCCGGTTGACGGCGCCCATCTGCCGGCTCAGCTGCCGGAGGTGTTCGCCGATCCGTTCGCAGAACCCCATTCCAGCCCCTTGAGCCGCCGATAGACCGTGTTGCGCGACACACCCAATGCACGCGCTGCGGCGGACACATTGCCGCGGTGGACGGCCATCGCATGGCGCAATGCAGCTTCTTCGACCTCTCCCCAAGGCAGGACAGTGTCTGCGCCGGTACCGGACGGAGAGGACACCTCAGACCCTGCGCTCCGAGGAGTCGCCCGAGCCGGCAGCGGATGGAACGCAGGCGCAAATCCCGGCGCGGTGGTGTCCGCATGCTGGGGCAGCCCGTCGTCATCGAACAGATCATCGGGAAGGTGCTCGATACCGATCTCATCCGCACCCCGTGCCATCAGCGCCGCAGTGCGCAGCACATTGGACAGCTGCCGCAGATTGCCTGGCCACCGATGCGCCACGAAAACCTCCATCGCGCGCGCCGATATCCTCACGGGCATGCTGCCCCGCTCCCGCAGTGGGTCCTCTTCCTGCACTCCGTGGCGCCCCTCGGGACCGCTGTGCAGCGCCTGCAGAAGACGCGTCACGATCACCGTAAGGTCGGTGCGCTCGCGCAATGCGGGGAGCCGCACGACCAGGCCGTTGAGGCGGTAATAGAGATCATCCCGAAAACATCCCCGCGCCATCATGTCGCGCAGGTTGCGATGCGTTGCACACACCACATGCACATCCACCGGCACCTGCCGCGCAGAGCCCAGCGGGGCAACCGTACGCTCCTGCAGTACCCGCAGCAGCCGGGCCTGCATGGACAAAGGCATGTCCCCGATTTCATCGAGGAACAGCGTGCCGCCATGGGCCTGAGCGATCTTGCCCACGCTGCCCTTGCGCCGGGCCCCTGTGAAGGCCCCCTCTTCGTAGCCGAAGAGTTCCGCCTCGATCAGCGTCTCGGGAATCGCGGCGCAATTGACGGCCACGAAAGGCCCTGCGGACCGAGGACCGTCCTGGTGAATGGCCCTGGCCAGCAACTCCTTGCCGGTCCCGGTTTCCCCAAGAACCAGCGTAGGGACATCGCTGCCCAATAGCCTCGACACACGATCAATGGCTTGCGCCAACTGCACATCGCCGGTATCCAGGTACCGCAGGCTGGACAACTTTGGCCTGGCGCCCTGCGTGTGCGCCCGTTTCCGGAGAGCGGCCGCGGAAGGCCTTTCCACGCTGGGAACTGTATTACCGGCTTCAACCGCCTCCTCCGGTGCATCCGACATCCAGCCCGCCACCGTGCACCGCCGGGGGCGAAACTCCGCCACGGCATTGACAACCACGCCCCCGGGCAACCCCAGCCGCAAAGGCTGAAGCGGCGCGCTGCGCATCTGCGCCAGCAGGGCACTCATGGGCATGCCGAACAGCGACGGAAAAGTTTGCGCCTGCAATGCATTCGAAGACAAACCGAGCTGGAATTGCCCGCTTCGGTTGGCAGCGAGGAAACGCCCTTCCGGCGTGAAAGCCGCAAGCCCCTCCATCAACGTTCCGAGAAATTCGCTGCGCGCGTGGAAGCGCAAGCGCACGGCATCCTCATAGACTTTGCCAAACAGGTGGTTCTCGACCATGCGGGCAGACATCCGCACCAGCGCCAGCGTATGCGCACTTTGCTGGTGCTGATCTCCGCTCACGTCGAGCGCGCCAATCACCTGGCCCAGGGGATCGCAAATGGGGGCACACGAGCATGTCAGGAACTGGTTTGCCTTGAGGAAATGCTCATCGCCGTTGACCTGCACGGCATTGCCCAGGGTCAGCGCCGTTCCGATCGCATTGGTGCCCTTGCTGCGCTCGGACCAAGACCCTCCAGGGCGCAGGGCGACACGCTGCGCACGGCCCAGAAACTCCTCGTCTCCCAGCGTATGCAGCACCACGCCCTGCGCATCCGTCAGCAGCACCATGCTTTGCGTTCCGGCGATCTGGGCCGACAGCGTTTCCATGACGGGCAATGCATGGGCACACAGCACCTCATTGCGCGCCACGGCCCATGCCAATGCGTCGGCGGGAATGGGCTGCAGGTCGGCGGCTTCATGACGGCACAGGCCGAAGGAGCGTGACCGCTCGTGCGCGTCGGCGATCACGCCAGCCGATGGGGCCGGTTGAAAAGGCGCATAGGGCGGCTCTGTTCCGGTCGGAGGGGCAGTCTGCATCTTTGTCTCCTTTCCCGCGGTTGGCTGTCGTTCGCGCTCTTTGGCGCAGCGCGGGCTTGCCCGGGCACCTTAGCAGCACCGGTGAGGGCAACCGCAAAAAAACACCGCGCGCCAGTGGGGCATGCGTCCGTCCTCCTCAAAGCGTCTATGCACTCAACGCCTGGACGATGGCGCTCAATGCTATCCCTACATCGTCCTGGAGCTTGGCATGCAGCAACGGATCGGCCCGCGTCACGCCACGATTGATGGCGACGACCGGCAAACCGGCGTCTACCGCCGCTTGCACGAAGCGGAACCCGGAATAGACCATTAACGATGAACCGGCCACGAGCATTCCGTCCGACACTCCGAGGGCCTCTTGCGCAGCGGCAACACGCGCGCGGGGCACGCTTTCCCCAAAGAAAACCACGTCCGGCTTGAGTGGCCCGCCACCGCAACTGGGACACACGGGCACCTGGAAAGCAGAGAATGCGTGCCCTTCCAGATCGGCATCTCCGTCGGGCGCAGCTGCTGCATCCAGCGAGGCCCAGCCGGGGTTGCGGCCGACCAGCCAGTCCTGAAGGTCTGCACGTGGCATGCGCTCGTCGCAAGCCATGCAGCGCACCGTGTCGATGCGGCCATGCAGATCGATGACACGCTTCTGGCCTGCCGCACCATGCAGTCCATCCACGTTCTGCGTCAGGAGCATCTCCACCCGGCCCAGCGACTCAAGCGCAGACAGGGCGTGGTGGGCGGGCCCAGGCGCTGCCTGGCCCATCACGCGCCAACCGATCATGCTCCGGGCCCAGTAGCGTTTGCGCACGTCCTCGTCACCCATGAATGCCTGGTAGGTCACCGGCGGCGGACGCTTCCAGCCTCCGTCCTCGCCGCGGTAATCAGGAATGCCGGACGCCGTGCTGCATCCCGCCCCCGTCAATATGAACAGCCTCGGGCACCGGTGAAAAAAGGCAAGCATTGCCTGCATGGCGGGAGTATCCATTTCGGGGGCGGCTCCACCGGCAGAGCCGCCGACCAGGTGCGCCGCCGAAACCAGCGGCCCGGCATCAGAAAGCAGGGGCGATGCTTTCTGCATAGTCATACAGAGCCCCCAGAATGGCCTCGCCACGCTCATCGGCCGTCGCGCCGAGCTGGTCCAGCCGGGCAAAAAGAGAGTCGAACGTGAGCCCGCCACCTTCGCCTTCGACCAGCCGCTGGACACGCAGCATTTCCCATCGCTCCTGGTCCGCTTCCGTCATGGTTTCAGGAAAGCTTCGTGCACGGTATCGCCATACCAGTTCTTCGAGCCGCTCATCGTCAAAACCTGGCCGGGCGAGCGCCAACTCTTGCGGAGACATGGCGCGCAGGCGTTGCAGGCGCCGCCGGTCTTCGTTTCCGACAAACGCCCCGTACAAATCCTGGTCGACATCCACGGATTCCTGCTTAGCCCTCGCAAAGACCTCGGCCCAGATGGCACTCATGTCCGGCA
Organism: Acidovorax sp. NCPPB 4044; assembly: GCF_028069655.1. Lineage (NCBI taxonomy): Bacteria > Pseudomonadati > Pseudomonadota > Betaproteobacteria > Burkholderiales > Comamonadaceae > Acidovorax > Acidovorax sp. NCPPB 4044. Next base: position 1,713,660 of record NZ_JAMCOS010000001.1, on the reverse strand, counting down.
GCGAGCGCGCGGCCTCCGCATGGACTGCCGCCCGCTCCACGTCGATACCCCATCTCTGGGCCACTGCGGGCGTCAGCGTATTGACGTTGCCCACCACCATGGGGGATTTGTTGAGATGCACGTTCTTGATCGGCAGCCGGGCAACGCCCTCCGGCAGATCGGCAGTCCGCGTGAAGAGGCGCTGGCGGATTTCGCCCGCATTCATACGCGCCAGCTCTGCGGGGTCGTAGGCCAGGTCCCAGGCGATCAATTCGTTCTTGTTGGTCGGATGACTGGCCAGCGGCCACAGGATGCCCAGACAGCCCCGCTCTGCAGAAAACATGCCCGACACGTGCAGGAAGGGTCGCGCAGTATCCGGCGTCGCAGGCAGCCTCAGTTCTGCAGCAACGCGGTCTTTCTTGCGCAGTCCCAACGCGAAGTCGAACAGCCGGGGCTGTTTTTCACGGATCAGCCGAGCCAGTGCGATCGTGGCCCGAACATCCGACAGCGCATCGTGCGCGGTCTCGTGCGCCAAACCGTTGGCCCGCGACATATGTTCGAGCTTCAGGCTGGGAGACCCATCGTCCTTGCGAGGCCACTCGATTCCCTCCGGCCTCAAGGCATAGGTCAGACGGACGACATCCAGCAGATCCCAGCGTCCACAGTCGTTCTGCCATTCACGTGCATAGGGGTCGATGAGGTTTCGCCAGAACATGAACCTGGTGATTTCGTCATCGAAGCGGATGGTGTTGTAACCCACGCCGATGGTGCCGGGCCGGGCCAGTTCCGCTTCGATGCGCGCCGCGAATTCATGCTCAGGCAGACCCTGCTCCAGACAGATCTGCGGCGTGATGCCCGTGAGCAGGCAGGACTCGGGATCCGGCAGGTAGTCCGGCATGGGACGGCAATAGATCATCACGGGATCGCCGATTTCGTTCAGATCGGCATCGGTGCGAATACCTGCGAACTGGGCAGGCCTGTCGCGCCGGGTATCTGCGCCGAAAGTCTCGTAGTCGTGCCAGAAAAACGTGTGCATGGGGTCCAAGATGGGTAGCAGCCGGTAAAACTCCAGCCCGGGAGTATGCCGGCCCGGCCGCAAGAAGTGACAATGCCGGATGCCTCGACACAACGCTCTGCCTGCGGCGCCCCTTCGTCGGTCCACCGTGCTGCTCAAACACTGGCGCTTCACCTCTTCGGCTGCAGTCCTCTGCGTAAGCTTGGCGGGGTGCGCCTCTGCACCCCGGCCTGAACCTCCGGCACAGACGCTGGCCAAGGTCCAGCCACCAGGCGCGATCGAAAGGCCTGCAGAGCCCCCTGCCCCCCCCACGCCTACGCCTACGCCTACGATCACACCGTCTGCGCCGGTCGATCAGGAGCGGGCCGGCTTCGCCCGCTGGATCGAGACCTTCCGCCAGGAAGCGCTGCAGGCCGGCATCAGCCCCCCGACGGTCGCGTCGGCGCTGGACGGCGCACAACTACTGCCGCAGGTCATCGAATTGGACAGGTCTCAGCCAGAATTCACGCGTCCCCCCTGGGCGTACCTTGACACGGCCGTGTCTGCCGTGCGCATCCAGCAGGGACGCGCCAAACTCGCGGAGCATCGGTCAGCGTTGGAATCTGCCGCTTCCCGCTATGGTGTGCCGGCGGAAATCATCACGGCCATCTGGGGCATGGAGAGCAATTACGGCGCGCACTTCGGCAGCTTCCGGACCGTGGATTCGCTCGCTACGCTGGCGTACGAGGGCCGCCGTAGCGATTGGGCTCGCAGCGAACTGATGGCGGCACTGCGCATCATCGACCAGGGGGATATCGCCGCTGACCGCATGGTGGGCTCCTGGGCAGGAGCCATGGGCCATACCCAGTTCTTACCGTCGGTCTTTCTCGCTTACGCAGTGGACGCCGATGGCGATGGGCATCGCGACATTTGGGGCAGCATTCCCGATGTCATCGCCTCCACAGCAAACTTCCTGTCCCGGATGGGCTGGCGGACCGGCCGGCCATGGGGAGTCGAGGTTCGCCTCCCATCGGGTTTCGACTATGAACGGGCGGAACTTGCCGTGCGCCACCCGTCCACCCAATGGGCAGCCGATGGTGTTCAGTCCATCGACGGCCAACCGTTGCCGGAACTGGATGCAGCATCGATTCTCGTGCCGGCTGGCTCCCGCGGTCCTGTCTTCCTCGTGGGACCCAATTTCCGTGCAATCCTCCGGTACAACAATTCCACCAACTACGCTCTCGGCGTAGGCCTGCTTGCGCGCCAGATCGGCGGCGGGCCGGGTGTCTCTGCCCCTTGGCCACGCGATTTGCAACCGCTGACGCGCGCACAGACAAAGGATCTGCAAGACGCACTCAACACCAAGGGATTTGCCGTCGGTACTGCAGACGGCGTCATGGGCCCCGCTACGCGCATGGGACTACGCCGCTATCAGCAGAGCGTGGGGCTGGTTGCTGACGGCTACCCCACACTCGATCTGTTGCAGCGGGTGCTTGCCCCCTGATCTGTGGGTAAGTTCTGTGTTCCTGCCAGTGCATGGCATGGACTCGCTGAACCTTGCCATGGAAAAAAGCCCGCAGCCCTTGAGGGCCGCGGGCTTTCCGCTTTAAAGTGCACCCGAAAGCGCAGAATCAATCGGCCGTAGCCTCTTCGGGTTCGGCAGGCTCCGACTTTGCCGAGCGGTCCCTCTTGGGCAGTGGCTGGATGTCGAGCAGGACGTCGGACGTCTCTATGCCCTTGTCGTCGGTCTTGAGTTCGATATCCACCGTCAGACGTCCACCGTCGGTCAATCGCCCGAACAGCAACTCATCGGCCAATGCGCGCCGAATGGTGTCCTGGATGAGGCGTTGCATCGGACGAGCGCCCATCAGCGGATCAAAACCTTTCTTGGCCAAGTGCTTGCGCAGCACGTCGGTGAAGGTCACCTCGACCTTCTTCTCGGCCAGTTGGGTTTCGAGCTGCAGCAGGAACTTGTCCACCACGCGCAGGATGATCTGCTCATCGAGCGGCTTGAAGCTCACGATCGCATCCAGGCGGTTGCGGAACTCAGGCGTGAACAGGCGCTTGATGTCTCCCATCTCATCGCCAGCCTGCCGCGGATTGGTAAACCCGATGGTGGCCTTGTTCATCGTCTCGGCTCCCGCATTCGTCGTCATGATGATGATGATGTTGCGGAAGTCGGCCTTGCGACCGTTGTTGTCGGTCAGCGTCCCGTGGTCCATGACCTGGAGCAGCACGTTGAAGATGTCCGGATGCGCCTTCTCGATCTCATCGAGGAGCAAGACGGCATGCGGTTTCTTCGTGACGGCTTCGGTCAGCAACCCGCCCTGGTCAAAACCGACGTAGCCTGGGGGCGCACCGATCAAACGGCTGACAGCGTGCCGCTCCATGTACTCCGACATGTCGAAGCGGATCAGCTCGATGCCCAGGATGTACGCGAGCTGCTTGGCGGCTTCGGTCTTTCCGACACCCGTGGGACCGCTGAACAGGAACGAGCCGATCGGCTTGTCGCCCTTGCCCAGGCCGGACCGCGCCATCTTGACGGCCGAGGCCAGCACTTCCAAGGCCTTGTCCTGCCCGAACACCACGCTCTTGAGGTCGCGCTCGATGGTCTGCAGCTTGCTGCGGTCGTCGTTCGAAACATTGGCCGGGGGAATGCGTGCAATCTTCGCGACGATTTCCTCGATCTCGGCTTTGCCGATGGTTTTCTTGCGCTTGCTGGCCACCAGGATGCGCTGGGCCGCACCTGCCTCATCAATGACGTCGATCGCCTTGTCAGGCAGATGGCGGTCGTTGATGTACTTGGCAGACAGCTCAGCCGCCGCCTGGAGAGCCGCCGCTGCATATTTCACGCTGTGGTGCTCTTCGAAGCGGCTCTTGAGGCCCTTAAGAATATCCACCGTCTCGGCGACGGTCGGCTCGACCACATCCACCTTCTGGAAACGGCGGGAGAGGGCCGCATCCTTTTCGAAGATACCGCGATATTCGGTGAAGGTCGTCGCTCCGATGCACTTGAGCTGGCCGCTCGACAGTGCAGGCTTCAAAAGATTGGACGCATCCAGCGTGCCACCCGATGCCGCACCCGCACCGATCAACGTATGGATCTCATCGATGAAAAGGATCGCGTTGGGCTTGTCCTTGAGAGACTTGAGCACGCCCTTCAGCCGCTGCTCGAAATCGCCGCGGTACTTGGTGCCGGCCAGTAACGCACCCATATCGAGCGAATACACGGTGGCCTCGGCCAGGATCTCCGGCACATCGTTCTGCGTGATCCGCCATGCCAGGCCCTCGGCGATCGCCGTCTTGCCCACACCGGCCTCGCCCACGAGCAGCGGATTGTTCTTGCGGCGACGGCACAGGATCTGGATGGTCCGCTCGACTTCGTAGTGGCGCCCGATCAGCGGGTCGATCTTGCCTTCTTTTGCCGCCTGATTGAGGTTCTGGGTGTACTGCTCCAGTGGAGAGGCCTTCTCGCTGCGCTCTCCTCCGGCGCCCTCTTCTGCCTCGGCAGGATTCTCGGCCTTGGCAGGCTCGGGCGGTTCGCCCTTCTTGATGCCGTGAGCGATGAAATTGACCACATCCAGGCGGGTCACGCCCTGCTGGTGCAGGTAGTAGACAGCGTGGGAATCCTTCTCACCGAAGATCGCAACCAGCACGTTGGCGCCGGTAACCTCCTTCTTGCCGTTGCCAGTGGACTGCACGTGCATGATCGCGCGTTGGATCACACGCTGGAATCCCAATGTGGGCTGCGTATCCACCTCGTCGGTGCCAGCCACCTGCGGGGTGTTGTCCTTGATGAAGTTGGCCAGCGACGAGCGAAGGTCCTCGATATTGGCCGAGCATGCGCGCAGCACTTCGGCTGCGCTGGGGTTATCAAGCAGTGCAAGCAACAGATGCTCCACGGTGATGAACTCGTGGCGCTGCTGGCGGGCCTCGACGAAGGCCATGTGCAAGCTGACTTCCAGTTCCTGGGCAATCATGTGAACTCCTTTGTGCTTGCGGGAAGGGGATAACGGTAGATCGGGTCCCGGAGCCTGTTATTCAACGGGCTCGCTGAGGCATTGCAGCGGATGGCCCGCCTTGTGCGCCGCGTCGCGCACCTGTTCGACCTTGGTAGCGGCGACATCGCGTGAATACACTCCGCAAACGCCTTTGCCGTCCAGGTGGATCTTGAGCATGATCTGCGTGGCCGCTTCGCGGTCCTTGCCGAAAAACTCCTGCAGGACGACGATCACAAACTCCATGGGCGTGTAATCGTCATTGAGCATCACCACCTGGTACATCTGCGGCGGCTGGGTCTTTTGTGTGCGCCTTTCGAGCACGACCGAACCGCCATCGTCCCGTGCCGGCGCCCCGGTGGGCGGGGCTGGGGTGAAAGAGGGTGGTTTTGTTGCCATGAAGACCATTCTAGAACGTGTCGAGCCGTTTGCCCGAACGCAAAAAGGCGGGAATTCCGGCGCAACTTCCGGCTATTCCACACCGCTTCGCATGTGCGCAGAAGCTGAGTGGGCTGTTCAGGCCGGGACCCTGCCTCCAGCTGCCACCTGAAACCCGAAATTCAAGGCCTCCCCCTCATCCGGCGTCATAGACCACATTGGCCCCTCCACTACCGGCCTCAGTGCTCCAGGCGGCAAGAGCGGCGTCCGAGGGGAAGAAACGGCTTCCCTCGCCCAACTGCAGTTCGGCCACGGCTTCCAGCCCCTCCGAGCGGCAGCGAACACCCATGCGCACCCTGAGGCCGTGCACGAGGACTTCCCCGTCCGGGGTCTCCTGCCGTTTGGGCGGAAACTCCCGGACCAGGCGCTGCACGTCAGGCGCGCAATCCCCGACCGCCACCTGCAGATAACGGCCGAACTTGGCACGGGCCCCAGCCAGATCCCAGCCTTGCTGGACCTTGAGGCGCAACCCTCCACTGAAATGGTCCAGTTGCAGGCGGCCGAGAAGGACTACGAATTCGTCGTCTTTCAGTAGATCCCGATGGCTATTGAGGACGCCCTCATCGGCCGATGCTTCAATGGTGGCGGATTTGTCGTCGAGCTTGAAAAGTGCCAGGCGCCCGCGCTGCCCGTTGATCACACGGAAGTCGCTCACGATGCCCGCCATGATCTGCGGCTCCCGGCTATCTGCCAGCTCTTCAATCGGCGTCCGCACGAAGCGGCGTACTTCTCGCTCGACTTCGTCGAACAGATGCCCCGACAGATAGAAGCCGATGGCGGTCTTCTCCTGAGTCAGTCGCTCTTTCACGCCCCAGGGCACCATGTCGACGAGATCGGGCTCCTGCGTACTCGAGCCGTGGGCGTCGTCGCCCATCATGTCGAACAGCCCCCCCTGGTTGGCGTTGGCCAGGGTGGCATTTGCAAAGTCGAACGCCCGATCGATCGATGCCACGAGCGAAGCGCGGTTCATGTCGAGGTAGTCGAATGCTCCTGCCTTGATGAGGGCTTCCAACGTACGCTTGTTCAGGCGGGTGCGGTCCACCCGGACGCAGAAGTCGAACAGGCTGGAGAAATTGCCCTTGGCGTCGCCACGCGGGCCCACGCCGCGGCCCTCCCTGGCCGCGACGATTGCTTCTATCGCCTGTTGCCCCGTGCCCTTGATAGCACCGAGCCCATAGCGAATCACCTTGTCCGTCACCGGCTCGAAACGGTACATGCCGCGATTCACATCGGGCGGCTCGAACGTCAACCCTTCCTTCAGGCCATCTTCGTAGAGCACCTTGAGCTTGTCAGTGTCGTCCATTTCCACGGTCATGTTCGCGCAGAAGAACTCGGCCGTGTAATGGACCTTGAGCCAACCCGTGTGGTACGCCAGCAATGAATACGCTGCAGCGTGCGACTTGTTGAAGCCGTAGCCAGCGAATTTCTCCATCAAGTCGAACACCTCGTCCGCCTTGCGCTCATCGATGCCGTTCTTGGCGGCGCCCTCACGGAAGATCTTGCGGTGCTCGGCCATTTCTTCGGCCTTCTTCTTCCCCATGGCACGGCGCAGCAAATCGGCGCCGCCCAGGCTGTAGCCGCCCAGCACCTGCGCGGTCTGCATCACCTGCTCCTGATACACCATGATCCCGTAGGTTTCGGCAAGCACCTTTTCCACGAGCGGGTGGGGATACTCCACCTCTTCCTTCCCATGCTTGCGATTCACGAAGCTGGGGATCAGGTCCATGGGGCCGGGACGGTACAGCGCGTTGAGGGCGATGAGGTCTTCCAGGCGGCTGGGGCGCGCCTCCCGAAGCATGCCTTGCATGCCGCGGCTTTCAAACTGGAATACGGCTTCCGTACGCCCCTCGGAAAACAGCCGGTAGGTCGCGGCATCGTCGAGAGGGATGGTCTCGTAATTGAAGTTCTCCTTCCCCTTGTGGCGCTGGATGATGAATTCGCGGGCGATCTCCAGGATGGTGAGAGTGGCCAGCCCCAGAAAGTCGAACTTCACCAGCCCGATCGCCTCCACGTCGTCCTTGTCGTATTGGCTCACGGCCGATTCGCTGCCCGGTTGCTGGTAGAGCGGGCAAAAGTCGGTGAGCTTGCCTGGCGCAATCAGCACTCCGCCGGCATGCATGCCGATGTTGCGGGTCATGCCTTCGAGCTTCTGTGCCATCTCGATGATGGTGCGAACGTCCTCTTCCTTCTCCACGCGCTCCGCAAGCATGGGTTCCAGCTCGAGCGCGTAGTTATTTTTGTCGCCTTCCTTTTTGGGCGTTGGCGGGTACTGCAACGTGTAGGTCATGCCCGGCTTGCCCGGCACGAGCTTGGAGATCCCGTCGCAGAACGTGTAGCTCATATCCATCACCCGGCCCACGTCGCGGATGGCAGCCTTTGCGGCCATCGTGCCGAACGTCGCAATCTGGCTCACAGCGTCCTTGCCGTACTTGTCTTTGACATAGTCGATGACGCGGTCGCGGTTGGACTGGCAGAAATCGATGTCGAAGTCCGGCATGGAAACCCGTTCCGGATTCAGGAAACGCTCGAACAGCAGGTTGTATTGCAGCGGATCCAGGTCAGTGATCTTCAGCGCATAAGCGACCAGGGATCCGGCACCCGATCCACGTCCTGGCCCCACGGGGCAACCATTGTTCTTGGCCCAGTTGATGAAGTCCCCCACGATGAGGAAGTAGCCGGGAAAACCCATCTTCAGAATCGTGGCGAGTTCGAACTCCAGGCGCTCAACATAGCGCGGGCGCTCCCGTTCGCGATCGGCCTCTTTGGGATAGAGAAGGACCAGGCGCTCTTCCAGCCCCTGGAAAGAGGCATACCGGAAATACTCTTCGGCGGGCATCCCGTTGGGTGTCGGAAAGTCGGGGAGACGTGGTTTGCCCAGCACCAGCGTAACGTTGCAGCGCTTGGCAATCTCGAGCGTGTTGGCAACCGCCGTGGGGATGTCCGCGAAGAGCGCTTCCATCTGTGCGCTCGACTTGAAATATTGCTCTCGGGTAAAGCGCCTGATACGGCGCGGATTTGCGAGGATCTCTCCTTCGGCAATGCAAACCCGGGCTTCATGCGCCTCGTAATCGTCCGCGGTGAGGAACTGGGCTGGCTGCGTGGCCACCACCGGCAGATTCAGCCTTGCGGCCAGCTGCACAGCGGCAACCACCTGGGATTCATCTTCGGGACGTCCAGCCCGTTGCAGCTCCAGATAGAACCGGTGTGGAAAGAGGTTCGCCAACCGCAAGGCGACACCGGCAGCGCTGGCCTGGTCTCCGCGCGTGAAGGCCTGTCCCACAGGGCCGGCATGGGCGCCTGAAAGAGCAATGAGGTCTCCGCTCAGCTCCTCCAACCAATCCCAGGTGCACAGGGGCACGTTCTTCACGACATTGCGCGTCCAGGCCCTCGCCAGGAGTTCGCACAGATTCAAATATCCCTGCCCGCCCTGAACGAGCAGGAGCATCCGCGACACGGGGCCTCCGGCCGACTCGGGCTCGACGCTGATCTCAGCCCCCAGGACGGGCTTCACACCCTTGCCGCGGGCTTCTTTATAGAACTTGATGGCGCCGAAGAGATTATGGAGATCGGTGACTGCAAGCGCGGGCTGGCCATCCTTGGCAGCTGCCTTGGCAACATCGTCGATTCGGGTGGTGCCGTCAACGACGGAAAACTCGGTGTGCAGGCGCAAATGGACAAACATGGCCAGTATTGTAGGAACGCCCTCCTTTCCGGATGGCACGTGCGGCAACTGCCGGCCGGTACAATCCCCTGCTTGCCCGCCCATCGCCCAGGCGATGGCCCCATGGCCGTCGCCGCGAACCCGGGGGCTGCATCCGAATTCTCCCAACGTCAGAAAGCCGCCGCCATGCCGCGTTTTTCCCTGCCACTGATGACCGCACTGCTCGCAGCCAGCGTGCTCGCAGGCTGCTCCAACACTCCCGAAGACAAGACTGCGGGCTGGAGCCCTAATCGCATCTACTCCGAAGCGCGGGACGAAATGAACAGCAGCGCCTACGACAAGGCTGTTCCACTGCTGGAGAAACTGGAGGGACGTGCGGCCGGCACGCCGCTGGCCCAACAGGCACAGCTGGAAAAAGCGTACGCCCAGTACAAAGGCGGTGAAAAGGCCCAGGCCGTTGCCACGCTCGACCGGTTCATGAAGCTGCATCCGGCGAGCCCTGCCTATGATTACGCGCTCTATCTGAAGGGCCTTGTCAACTTCAATGACAATCTGGGGCTTTTTTCCTGGCTGTCACGGCAGGATCTTTCGGAACGCGACCAGAAGGCGGCCAAGGATTCGTTTGAATCTTTCCGTGAACTGGTGACCCGTTTTCCCGATTCGCGGTATGCCAAGGACGCCGAGCAGCGCATGACATACATCGTCAATTCGCTGGCGCAGTATGAAGTTCACGTGGCCCGCTATTACTTCCAGCGAGGCGCCTATGTCGCTGCGATCAGCCGTGCACAGGTGGCACTGGCCGATTACAAGGATGTGCCAGCATTGGAAGAGGCCCTCTACATTCTGGTGAAGTCCTACGACGCGCTGGGCATGACGCAGTTGCGCGATGACGCGCAGCGGGTGATGGCTGCCTCATATCCGCAGAGCGATCTCATCCGCAGCGGCTTCAAGGCGAAGGATGAGCCCTGGTGGAAGGTGTGGTGACGAGGCTTCCGAGCGATTCGATCCACTCCTCCTCACTTTCGATCCTGCGCATGCGCGGCAGCGCAGCCAGCAGCCGTTTGCCGTAGCCCATGGTTACCAGGCGAGAATCGGTGATGGTCAGCAACCCGCGATCATGCTCACTGCGGATCAGGCGGCCTGCCCCCTGCTTCAGCGCAATCGCCGCCTCGGGCAGTGCGAAGTGCCTGAAAGCGCTTTTTCCGAGGTGTTCCAGGCGCTGAGATCTTGCCTCGACGACGGGATCGCCCGGAGGAGGAAACGGCAGTTTGTCGATCACGACCAATTGCAGCGCCTCTCCCGGAACATCGAAGCCCTCCCAGAAAGTTGCGGACGCTACCAGCACGCAACCAGCGCGACTCCCCTCTCCGTCGCCCTCACGAAAGCGTTCCATGAGGCGACGCTTGGGCCAGTCCCCCTGTACCAGCACTTCAATGCCCGCACCTTCCGGAAAACGTGCGAGCAGCGCATCTCCGATGGTGCGCAGCGCTTTCAGGGTCGTGGTCAAAACCAGGGTTCGCCCACCCAGTACCCTTATTGCATCCCCTACCCAATGCGCAACGGCCGTCCCATGGGCGGGGTCCGATGGTGCGGGCAACTGGCGGGGAACGTACAGCGCAGCCTGGATGGCGTAGTCGAATGGGCTTTCCACCTGCATGACTCGGGCACCTTCCAGCCCACAGCTTGCAGTGAACCACCCCATTGATGCATCGTCACCCAACGTCGCCGACGTGAAGACCCAGGACCGTGGACGGCCCGCAGCAGTGCCAGGGCCTGCAGCAAGAGCGGCGGCTGCGGATGAGGAGTCCTCGTCCGCCCAAGGTAGACCGGGGTCTGCATCGTGCGCATCATTCAGGCTGCCGCCATCTGCACGAGAACCGACAGCGTCAGGAGACCACAGCGCTCGCATCGGGGCAGCGATATCCAGAGGAGCTTGAACAGCCCTCAACGGGTGCGGTCCCACCTCTACCCAGCGGACCGCATCCGGACCGAATGGGTCACTGAACACATCGATGCGCTCCATGAGGCGAATGCAACGCTCATGCAACCGAAGGAAATCCGGAGCGATCTCGCTGACCATATCGACCGCAGCCAACGTCCGGCGGCATGCCGTCGAAAGCTGCAGCATTGCCCCGGTCCAAGCAACGGCGTTCACGCCCTCCGGGGCTGCTCCGACCCACCGCAACCTCGTGTTTGGTGCCCAGGAGCCCACAGCCAATCGCCAATTCTTCGCCGCCTGGTCCAAGCCATCAGCGATCCCGGGCCAGTCGGCCAAACCCGGCGCCAGCATCTGGCCAGCTGCCAGCACATCACGGGCCAGATCCATCCATTGTGAAGAGGAAAGCTGGATACCCATGAATTGCACGCCGACGTCGTTCAGCTGGTGCGCCTCATCGAATACCACCACTCTGACACTGGGCAGCAATTCGGCCATGCCCGAATCCCGAATGGCATGGTCAGCAAAAAAAAGGTGGTGATTGATCACCACCACGTCAGCAGCCAAAGCGTCGCGGCGCGCAAGGTGCACATGGCAGGCACGGAAACGTGGACAGGAGGAACCCAGGCAGTTGTCGCGTGTGGAGGTGAACAGCGGCGTCGCCGCTGAACGCTCATCCCATCCCGGCAATTCAGCAAGGTCGCCGGTGGCAGTGGCTTGAGACCATTCCTCGACGCGAGCCAGCATGCGGGCCACACTGGTATCAGCAGCCAGAGGATGCTGGCGCGCAATATCCATTCGGTGCAGGCAGAGGTAACTCGCCCGGCCCTTCAGCAAGGCCATGCGAACCGGTAGTGCCAAGGCATCCACCAGCCTCGGAAGATCACGGCTGAACAGTTGGTCCTGCAAAGCCTTGGTCGCAGTGGAAATAAGCACACGCTCGCCACTCAGCAGCGCAGGGACAAGGTAGGCAAACGTCTTGCCGACCCCGGTTCCGGCCTCAACCACCAGCGCCCCTCCATGCTCGATGGTTTCCGCTACCGCAGTGGCCATCTCGGTCTGGCCTGGACGAGGCTGGAAGCCAGGCTGCGCCAAAGCCAACGGGCCGTCTTCTGAAAATGCGGCAGCCACAGCCTGCATCAACGTCGAGGGATGTTCAGCACCGGTTCCCATATGCCCTCCCTTCAGCTGCGGCACCTGACGCAGCCAACGATGTAAACGACTCGCCGGGCACAGCTCGGTCAGGTGCCGGCCACTTCAGCCCTCCGGTACAGCACGATCGAGGGCGCAAGCGGAATACGCGAAAGGTGGGAGTAAAAGCAGCGCGCGACTCGATAATATGGACTCTGCACCCAACCGGCCCTGCCTGGCCTCCACCTGCTTTTCTATTGCCGCCATGACCAAACCGTTTCGCCTGACCGCGTCGACCGGCATCCACAAGGGCGACCGCGAATACCAGCAGGACCAGGTCGCACTGATTGCGCATCCCCGGCACAACGGCTGCGTGCTGGGCGTGGTTGCCGATGGCATGGGAGGGCGTAGCGGAGGGCGCAAGGCGTCCGACCAAGTGATGATGACGGCACGCCAACTGTTCGAGCGCTACTCCCCTGAAAGTGACGATCCGGCTGCCATGCTCAAGCACATGGTGGAAGAGGCTCACATCGTTATCCGTTTGACTGCCATTTCGTCGGAACAAGAGCCGCACAGCACTGTTGCCGCGTTTCTCATCAACCCACGCGGCGATTGCCACTGGGCCCATGCCGGCGATTCGCGCATCTACCATTTCCAGGGAGCGCGCCTCGTCTACCGGACCAGCGATCATTCGTACGTGCAGGCGCTGGTAGACCGCGGGGAAATCACGGAGATCGAGGCCAACACGCACCCTCATTCGAACATTCTGGTCGGCTGCCTTGGGACCGAAACCGACCCACCCGTGGCAGTTCACACCATCGGCCAGTTGTCGCCCGGAGACGTTCTCCTTGTGTGCAGCGATGGGGTGTGGCACTACTTTTCCCCGACCGAACTGGGCTCCGTAGTGGACTCCCTCACCCCTCGAGAAGCCACCGAATTCCTCATCGAGAAAGCCCGTGTCCGAGCACGAGGGGGCGGCGACAACCTGTCGCTTGCTATTTTGAAGGTCGAAGCATTGGCCGACGAAAAGAAACCTCTGCGGCCGCCCAACTGATCCCACCCCGAGGTCCTGCTTGCTAGGGCGCGGGAGCAACTGCCGGCGGTGGCGGCAGGGGAGCCGCGGGCTTGCGCCCAGACGCTGCGGCCTCCGCATTGGCACGCTCGCGGTTCTCCTTGCGCTCCCGCGCGGCTTGCTGCTTTGCTTCATAACGCTCGCGCGCCTCCGAAGAGCGTGCAGGCTGGGCGGCGGCACGCTCCGCCCGCGAAGCGCGGTGGACCTCTTCATGAGAGCGCTGCTGGGCTGCCCGGATCCGGGCTTCTTCCTCACGCTGGGCTTGCCCGTGCGCCTGATCGCCCCCCCGGGAAGCGCCTCGCATGGGTGCAGGACGCTCGCCGCTTTCGATTTTCTGTCGCTGCTCGCTTTGCTTCTGCTCGATCGCACGAACCCGCAGGTCCGCTTTCTCTTTGCGGTCAGCATCATTCAGAGCCACTTCACGCTTTCGCAGCACCTCCTCGGCATCCCGAACTTGTGCCCGAACCTCGCGCAAGCAGTCCTCCACGGCGAATCGCTGGTAGCAAACGGCCTCTTCCTTGATCTTCCGCTCTCCGAGCGCATGGCGCTCCTTCTGGATGCGTTCGCGCTCCAGGCGTCTGCTGGCCTGCGCCGATTCGAAAGGACTTCTGGTCTGGGCAACTGCTCCATCCCCCGCAGGCTCGGACGCAGCAGCCTGAGCACCAGCCAGGAAGCACGCCCCGGTCAGCGCCAGGACCAGTGCAAAACGAACGTGGGACATCTGCATGGGGGATCCTTTCCTTGGGCTCATGTCATGCGGCATCAGGTCAACCCGGTATCCACGACCCGGCGCTCCAATGCGAGAAATTCCTTCGACTGCATCTCATTGAGCCGCGACACGGTACGGGGAAACTCATGGGCGAGCGGCCCCTCTGTATAGAGTTCTTCCGGAGGCACTGCCGCCGACAGGATGAGCTTGACCCGCCGGTCATACAGCACATCCACCAGCCAAGTGAAGCGCCGCGCTGGCGAAGCCATGGCCACTGGCATGTAGGGCACATTGGACAGCAGCACCGTGTGGAATTGCGTGGCGATTTCGAGGTAGTCGTTCTGCGATCGCGGACCGCCGCAGAGCGTATCGAAATTGAACCACACCACTCCACCGGCCTTCCGGCGGGCACGAATCTCCCGCGCTTCGATGTGCAGGACAGGATCTTCGTCCCGGGTTTCGGCCAGCTGCTCGAATGCCGCGGTCATTTCGGCATCCGCCTGAGGCCCCAGGGGACAGTGGTAGAGCTTGACCTGCTCCAGCGTGCGGCGGCGATAGTCGGTCCCGTTGTCCACGTTGACCACCTCCAGCTGCTGATTCAGCAGTTCGATCGCGGGAAGAATGCGATCCCGATGGAGTCCGCCCGGGTAGAGGCCGTCGGGCTCAAAGTTGGATGTCGTGACAAAACCGACCCCATTGTCGAACAGCGCCGCCAGCAGACGGTGAAGGATCATGGCGTCCGTGATGTCGGACACATGGAACTCATCGAAGCAGATGAGCTTGTAACGCTTGGCGATCCGCTCGCCCAGCACATCCAGGGGATTCACGGTTCCTTGAAGCGCTGCCAATTCGCGATGGACTTCGCGCATGAACTCGTGGAAATGCAGGCGCACCTTTCGGCGGATGGGCACTGCATTGAAGAAGCAATCCATCAGAAAGCTTTTTCCCCGCCCTACCCCGCCATACATGTATACGCCGCGCGGCACGTCAGGGCGATTGATGAGCTTCTTGAGGGCATTGGAGCGCTTCTCCTTGTAGGCCGCCCAGTCATCAGCGCAGCGCTGCAGCGCTTCGACCGCTTTCAGCTGTGCCGGGTCGCTGCGAAAACCCTTGGCGGCCAGCTCGGCCTCATACGCCTGCCTCACGTTCACGACGATTCTCCATTGCTGCAAAAAAGAAGAGCTGCCAGCGCCATCATTTCATGCGCTGGCAGCTGCCTGGACTCGCCCGGTCAGAAGTTGAGCGTGCGCTTGTCCACCGCCAAAGCAGCTTCCTTCGTGGCTTCGGACAGCGAGGGGTGCGCATGGCAAATGCGCGCGATGTCTTCCGCACTTGCCTTGAACTCCATGGCCACCACCGCCTCGGAAATCAGCTCACTGGCCATCGGACCCACGATGTGCACGCCGAGGATCTCATCCGTCGCAGCATCGGCCAGAAACTTGACCATGCCGGTGGTATCGCCCAGAGCGCGTGCGCGCCCGTTCGCCAAGAACGGGAACGTGCCGGCCTTGTACTGAACTCCGTCTGCCTTCAGTTGCTGTTCGGTGCGGCCGACCCAGGCAATCTCCGGGCTCGTGTAGATCACCCAAGGAATGGTGTTGAAGTTGACGTGACCATGCTGGCCAGCGATGCGCTCGGCAACTGCCACACCTTCTTCTTCGGCTTTGTGCGCCAGCATAGGGCCGCGCACCACGTCACCTACGGCCCAGACCCCGGGAAGATTGGTCTTGCAGTCCGCGTCCACCACGATGGCGCCACGTTCGTCGAGCTGCAGGCCCACGGCTTCGGGATTCAGGCCGATCGTATTGGGTACGCGTCCAATGGACACGATGAGCTTCTCTACCGACAGCTCCCGAGCCTCGCCTTTGGCGTCGGTGTAGGACACCGTCACGCCTTCACCGGCCGCCTTGACCTCACCGATCTTCACGCCCAGTTCGACCTTCAGTCCCTGCTTGTCGAACGCCTTCTTGGCTTCTTTGGCGATCTGCTCATCGACAGCGCCGAGGAAGGTCGGCAGGCCCTCGAGCACCGTCACGTTGGCCCCGAGCCGGCGCCAGACAGACCCCATCTCCAACCCGATCACACCGGCGCCAATCAAGCCGAGTGTCTTCGGCGTGGCGCCTATGCGCAGGGCGCCATCGTTGGACAGGATCTTTTCTTCGTCGAAAGGCACACCAGGCAGCGCACGCGCATTGGAGCCCGTCGCCAGGATGACGTGCTTGCCCAGCAGGGTGTCCTGTGTTGCGCCTGCCACCTGGATTTCATAGCCTCCATCGGCCGCCTTCGAGAAGGAGCCCCGGCCGTGGAAGAACGTCACTTTGTTCTTCTTGAAAAGGTACAGGATGCCGTCGTTGTTCTGCTTCACCACCGCGTCCTTGCGGCCGACCATCTTGGCCACATCGATCTGGATGTCGCTGGCGGTGATGCCATGCTCGGCAAAATGCTTGTTGGCGTGCTCGAAATGTTCCGAGGACTGCAGCAATGCCTTGGAGGGAATGCATCCCACGTTCGTGCAAGTGCCTCCGGGCGCAGGGCCACCCTTCTCGTTTTTCCACTCGTCGATGCAGGCCACATTGAAGCCCAGCTGTGCTGCACGGATGGCGGCGATGTAGCCGCCAGGGCCACCACCAATGACGATCACGTCGAATTGTTTGCTCATGTCAGTTCAATCTCGCTGAATCGGTTGAAGAAAAAACCCACCGGCGGGCCCGGCCAGCAGCCGGGCCACGCGGGTGGGTCCGTTCATGGGGGTCAGATGTCGAACAGCAGGCGGGCCGGATCTTCCAGCGCTTCCTTCATGGCCACCAGCCCCAGCACGGCTTCCCGGCCGTCGATGATGCGGTGGTCGTAAGACATGGCCAGGTAGTTCATCGGACGGACGACGACCTGCCCGTTTTCCACCACGGCGCGGTCCTTGGTGGCGTGCACGCCCAGAATGGCCGACTGGGGAGGGTTGATGATGGGAGTGGACAGCATCGAGCCGAAGGTGCCGCCGTTGGAGATCGAGAAGGTACCACCCGTCATGTCCTCGATGCCGAGCTTGCCTTCCTGGGCTTTCTTGCCGAACTCGGCGATCTTCTTCTCGATGTCGGCAAAGCTCATCTGGTCGGCATTGCGCAGGATGGGCACCACAAGGCCCCGCGGCGAACCAACGGCGATGCCGATGTCGAAATAGCCGTGGTAGACGATGTCATTGCCGTCCACGGAAGCATTCAGCACGGGGAATTTCTTCAGTGCATGCACCGCAGCCTTGACGAAGAAACTCATGAAACCCAGCTTCGTGCCATGTTCCTTGGTGAAGCTGTCCTGGAACTTCTTGCGCAGATCCATGACCGGGGCCATGTTCACCTCGTTGAAGGTGGTCAGGATGGCGTTGGTGGACTGCGACTGCAGCAGGCGCTCGGCGATGCGGGCGCGCAGACGGCTCATGGGCACGCGCTGCTCAGGACGGTCGCCCAGCTTCGGCGCTGCTGGCGATGCCACCTGGGGCAGCGACTTCGTGGGCGCACCGGTGGGAATGGTGCTCGGCGCAGCAGAAGGCTTGGCGCCGCCAGCCACGGCGGACAGCACATCACCCTTCGTCACGCGGCCATCCTTGCCCGTGCCAGCCACCGCCGACACGGAAAGGTTGTTGTCCGCCAACAGCTTGGCGGCGGCCGGCATGGCCACATCGCCCTTGGAGCCACCCGCGGCAGGGGCCGGGGCAACAGCGGCGGGAGCGGGAGCGGATGCCGATGCCGCAGCAGGTGCTGCCGCAGGGGCTGCAGCCGTACCCGCCTTGGCCTCGGTATCGATGCGGGCAATGACCTGATCGGCCACCACGGTGGCGCCGTCGCCCTGAACGATCTCGGCAAGCACACCTGCCGCAGGTGCGGGAACCTCGAGGACCACCTTGTCGGTTTCGATCTCGATCAGGATCTCATCGATGGAGATGGATTCACCGGCCTTTTTCTTCCAGGAGAGCATCGTGGCTTCAGCCACGGATTCGGACAGTTGGGGGACTTTGACTTCTACGATAGCCATGACGATTCTTTCAGAACTTGTTTTTTCGCTGTGGGTTGCGAGGGCTGCGGGGCGATGCTTCTACGCAATCACTTGGCAAGGACGAAGCCCTTGAGCTTCGCGAACGCGCCTTCCACCAAAGCCTTCTGCTGCTCTTGGTGCAGGTGCGAATAGCCCACTGCGGGCGATGCCGAGGCGGCACGGCCGGAGTAACCCAGCTTCTGGCCTTCGAGCATGTTCTCGTGGATGTAGTGCTGCACGAAGAACCAGGCGCCCTGGTTCTGGGGTTCGTCCTGGCACCACACGATGTCGGTAGCGTTGGCGTACTTCTTCACTTCGGTGGCAAAGGCCTTGTGCGGGAACGGGTAGAGCTGTTCGACACGGATGATCGCCACGTCGTCAATGCCCTTCTCCTCGCGCTTCTTTACGAGGTCGTAATACACCTTGCCGGAGCAGGCAATGATCCGCTTGATCTTCTCGGCCTTCTTGTCGATGGCTTCGTTCTGCTCAGGGATCACCGTCTGGAAACTGCCCTTGGTGAATTCGGACAGCGGCGACGTGGCGTCCTTGTTCCGCAAGAGGGACTTGGGCGTCATGATGATCAGCGGCTTGCGCAGATGCCGGACCATTTGACGGCGCAGCACGTGGAAGATCTGGCTGGCCGTCGTGGGCTGCACCACTTGCATGTTGGCATCCGCCGACAGCTGCATGAATCGCTCCAGGCGCGCCGAGCTGTGCTCCGGACCCTGGCCCTCATAGCCGTGCGGCAACATCAGGGTGATGCCGTTCACACGGCCCCACTTCACTTCACCGGATGCAATGAACTGGTCGATCACGACCTGCGCGCCGTTGGCGAAGTCGCCGAACTGCGCCTCCCAAATTACGAGCGTGTTGGGATCGTTCGAGGCGTATCCATATTCGAAGCCCAGAACTGCTTCTTCGGAGAGGATCGAATCGATGACGACGAACGGCGCCTGGTTCTCGCTGGCGTTCTGCAGCGGAACATAGAAGCCTTCATTCCACTTCTCACGGTTCTGGTCGTGGATCACGGCATGGCGGTGCGTGAACGTGCCGCGACCGCAGTCCTCGCCCGAGAGGCGCACAGGGAATCCGCTGGCGACGAGCGACGCGAAAGCCATGTGCTCACCCATGCCCCAGTCCACGTTGACTTCGCCCCGTCCCATGGCCGCGCGGTCGTCGTAGACCTTCTTCACGAGCGGGTGCGGCGAGACGCCTTCCGGAATGGTGGTGATGCGCTCTGCCAGGCGTTTCCACTCGGTGAGCGGGATGGCGGTATCGCCGGCGTCGGTCCACTTCTTGCCGAGGAACGGGCTCCAGTCCACAGCGTATTTGCTCTTGAAATTGGTCAGCACCGGATCGACCGTGTGCTTGCCCGCATCCATGGCAGCGCGATACGCCTTGACCATGTCGTCGCCCAGCGATTCACCCATGCCCTGAGCGGCGAGCTTGTCGGCGTAGAGCCGACGCGTACCGGGGTGCTGGCCGATCTTCTTGTACATGAGCGGCTGCGTCAGCGCTGGCGTGTCCTGCTCGTTGTGGCCCAGCTTGCGGTAGCAGATGATGTCGACCACCACGTCCTTCTGGAATTCCATGCGGAACTCGAGGGCCAGCTGGGTTGCCAGCACCACGGCTTCCGGATCGTCGCCATTCACGTGGAGGACAGGCGATTCGATCATCTTCACCACGTCGGTGCAATACAGCGTGGAACGGCTGTCACGTGGATCGGAGGTGGTGAAGCCGATCTGGTTGTTGATGACGATGTGCACCGTGCCACCCGTGGAATAACCACGGGTCTGCGCCAGCGCCAGGGTTTCCTGAATGACGCCCTGACCGGCGAATGCGGCATCGCCATGCACCAGCACCGGCAGCACCTGCTTGCCATGCGGATCGTCGCGCCGGTCCATGCGGGCACGGACCGAACCCTCGACGACGGGGTTCACGATTTCCAGGTGGGAAGGATTGAAAGCCAGGGACAGGTGCACCGGTCCACCCGTAGTGGACACATCCGAGCTGAAGCCCTGGTGGTACTTCACGTCGCCGGAAGGAAGTTCCTCGGGCGCCGTATGGTCGAACTCGGCGAACAGATCCTTGGGCATCTTGCCCAGGGTGTTCACCAGGACGTTCAGGCGGCCGCGGTGGGCCATGCCGATGACGATTTCCTGCACACCGCGCGCACCGGCCGACTGGATCAGTTCGTCCATGGCGGCGATGAAGCTTTCCCCGCCTTCGAGCGAGAAACGCTTCTGCCCGACGTATTTCGTGTGCAGAAAGCGTTCAAGACCTTCGGCCGCCGTCAGGCGATCGAGAATCTGTTTTTTCTTCTCGTTGCCGAAGTTCGGCTTGCTGCGAATCTTTTCGAGCTTTTCCTGCCACCAGCGCTTCTGGTTCTGGTCGGAGGCATACATATACTCGGCACCGATGGTGCCGCAATAGGTTTCATGGAGCGCGTTGACGAGTTCGCGCAACGGCATCGATTCCTTGCCGAAGAACGTGTTGCTGGTGTTGAACACGGTCTCCTGATCGGCATCGGTGAAGCCGTAGAAGGACAGTTCCAGTTCGGGGATGGAGGGACGTTCGGTCCGCTTCAGGGGGTCGAGGTCCGCCCAGCGCTGGCCGACATTGCGGTAGGCGGAGATGAGCTGCTGGACTGCCGTGCGCTTGCGGCCGAGTTCGGAGTCAGCGCCGGTCGCCACCACCACCTGGGTGCCGCCCTGCTTCGCACGCTCGGCGAAAGCATTGATGACGGGTTGGTGAGGGACGTCCCGGGAATTGGAGCCATCCACGGCCGGCACGTGCTGCAGCGCATCGAAATATTCGCGCCACGTGTCGGGCACGCTGCCTGGATTGACGAGATAGCTCTCGTACATCTCTTCGACATAGGGGGCATTGCCACCGAAGAGATAGGTGTTGCCTTGGTAGGCTTGATAGACGGACGTCGTATCGCTCATTCCGCTGACCTCCGCTTCCCTGAGGGAAGCATTAGCTGGTTGGTAAACCTTCCGCGACACGGCTGAACCGGTTGGCGGATGCGACTGTGGCTGGGGAAGGGCCTTAATCTTGCGGCCACGATTGTGCCACCGAACACCTGCCGACGCCCGCACGATCACAAAGTGCCGAAGATATGCCTTGCGCGTCGCGTACATTTCGGCCAACACAGCCCACTGCCGAGTCATGAAGTCAGCCCTCCTGCAAAACCGCACATTCATCGCCCTGTTGATCGCCGTCAGCCTGGCCTTTCTCGCGATCCTCTGGCCATTCCACGGCGCGGTGTTCTGGGGGATCGTGCTCGCAATCCTCTTCGCGCCACTCCACCGCAGGCTGCTCAGCCGCATGCCCCGCCGCCAAAACCTCGCGGCACTGTGCACGCTCGCGCTGTGCCTGGTGGTCGTGATACTCCCGCTGACCCTGATCACCATCTCACTCGTGCAGGAAGGCAGCCTGGTGTACGAACGCATGCGTTCCGGGCAACTGAACTTCGCGGCCTATGTCCAGCAGATCATGCAAGCCTTGCCTTCCTGGGCTCTGCAGGTGCTGGAACGCCTGAACCTCACCACCGCGTCAGAACTTCAGGAGCGGCTGTCATCCGTGACGGTCCAGGCCACGCAGTTCGTCGCCAGCAAGGCCATCGACTTCGGCCAGAACACGCTGCAGTTCCTGGTGAGCTTCGGGATCATGCTGTATCTGCTGTTCTTCCTGCTGCGCGACGGCGCCGCGCTGGTGGTGCGGATCCGCGAAGCAACGCCACTCGACGAAGGGCACAAGCGCCAACTGGCCATCAAATTCACGACGGTGATCCGCGCCACGGTCAAAGGCAACATCGCGGTGGCTGCGGTGCAGGGAGCGCTGGGTGGGCTGGCTTTCTGGTTCCTCGGCATCCAGGGCCCGGTGCTCTGGGGCGTGCTCATGGCCTTCCTGTCGCTGCTGCCCGCCGTCGGCGCGGGGCTCATCTGGGCGCCTGTCGCGGTGTATTTCCTCGCGACCGGTGCGATCTGGCAGGGAGTCACGCTGACGATTTTCGGTATCGGCGTGATCGGCCTGGTGGACAACGTTCTGCGCCCGGTGCTGGTGGGCAAGGACACGAAGATGCCCGACTACATCGTGCTGATCTCCACGCTGGGCGGGATGGCCCTCTTCGGGTTGACGGGCTTCGTGATCGGGCCGGTCATCGCTGCGCTGTTCATCGCCACCTGGGATCTTTTCTCGCCGCCCAACCACACCCGATGAAAACGCCTGGACGAGCGACGAGAGGCCCCCACAAGACATTCCCCCCTCGCAGAGCGAGCTCACCCACCCGCCGCTGCATCCGCCCATGCGCCTGCATCCCCATCGCCGCCTGATCCTGCTGACCATTGCATTGTCGGTGGGCATCGGCGCCCTCTTCGCCCGCACCATCCTCAGCATCCGCGACGACGAGTGGCACTACGCGCAAGATGCCAACGCAGCCTTCGCCCGCACGCTCGAGCAGAACATCGGGCGGACGCTCGACGGCTTCGACCACTCCCTGGCCGGAGTGGTGGACATACTGGCCCGGCCAGACCTGCATACCTTGCCGGAAGACATGCAGCGAGCGATGCTCTTCGACCACTCGCTGCGCACACGCGGGCTCGGCGCTGTCGCCATCCTCGACCCGGGAGGCAACCTGCTGATCAGCTCCACGGGCAAGATCCCCAACGCGCCCAATCTGGCGGATCGGGATTATTTCCGGGTCCATACCCGGGAAAAAGCCCATGGGGTCTACATCGGCACGCCGATCCGTGGCCGCGTTTCGGGCGAATACAGCCTCGCGATGAGCCGTGCCTACTACCGCGAGGACGGCAGTTTTGCGGGCGTCGTGGTCGGGACGGTGCGGCTCAGCTATTTCAAGGAACTGTTCGAGTCCCTCGGCCTGGGACCCCAGAGCCTGGCGGAGATCGTTCGCACGGATGGCATGGCCATAGCGCGGTTCCCCTTCCGCACCGAAGATACAGGGCTCTCTGTGGAGCCTAGCCATTTGGCGCGCTTTGGCAATACCCGGGAAGGGCACTTCACAGAGGCGGCGGCGGACTCCAGCGATGGCGTGGCCCGCCTGCATGCCTTCCGGCGCGTGGGCGAATATCCATTGGTGGTGGCGGTAGCGCAGTCCGTGGACAGCATCCTGTCGAAATGGCGGCGCAGCGCATTGGTGCTCGGGTCGTTTGCCGCGCTGCTCATGGCGGCCTGCGTGGGGCTGGCCGTGCTGTTTGCACGGGAGCTCGCGCGCCGGCAAGCGATAGCCGGCCAGTTGCACCAGGCCCAGCACGACATGCGCACCATCCTCGACAACCTCCCGTCGCTCGTCGGCTATTGGGACCGGCACCTGCGCAATCGGTTCGCCAACCAGGCGTACCTCGACTGGCTCGGACTGTCGCAAGAGCAGATCCGCGACAAGCCCATCCAGGAGGCCCTGGACGCCGAGACCTACGCTTTCGCGCGGCCCCACCTAGAACGGGCGCTCCAAGGGCGCAAACAGGTGTTCGAGCGCACAGTCCAGCTCTCGTCGGGGGAGTTGAGGCACACGCTCGTCTCATACATTCCCGACCATGACGGTACCGGCACGCAGGGCATCTTCGTCCAGATCGACGACCTGACGGAACGCAAGCGCATGGAAGACCTGCTCTTCGAAGAAAAGGAGTTGGTCCGCCTCACCCTGCAGTCGATCGGCGACGCCGTTCTCTGCACCGACGCCACCGGGCATGTCACCTACATCAACCCCGTGGCGGAAAAAATAACGGGCTGGCAGGCCTTCCACGCTGCAGGCCGCGCTATCGACGAAGTGGCGCCCCTGGCCACGTCCGCGGGATCACCGGCATCGCACCCTGCCCACAGCGCACTGGCCGGCGCCGCCACCAAGCCGACCGAACGCGGACTGGTACTGCAGTGCCGGGATGGCCGGCGCATCGACGTCGAGAACAGCGTGAGTTCCATCACCGATCGGCACGGCCAG
This sequence comes from Acidovorax sp. NCPPB 4044, assembly GCF_028069655.1. Classification (NCBI taxonomy): domain Bacteria; kingdom Pseudomonadati; phylum Pseudomonadota; class Betaproteobacteria; order Burkholderiales; family Comamonadaceae; genus Acidovorax; species Acidovorax sp. NCPPB 4044. The sequence continues at coordinate 1,689,757 of NZ_JAMCOS010000001.1, read as the reverse complement.
ATCACAGGCACCGTGATGGTCCTGCGCGACGTGACCGAAGCCATGGCGCTGGCGCGGCGCATGGCCCATCTCGCCCAACACGACATGCTGACGGACCTGCCCAACCGCGTGCTGCTGCAGGACCGCGCGCAACAGGCCATCGCCCACGCTCGCCGCGACGGCCATGGCCTGGCCCTGATGTATATCGACCTCGACGGGTTCAAGCAGATCAACGACACCCTCGGGCACGACGCCGGAGATCTGCTGCTGGTACAGGTGGCCAGGCGCTTCAGCAACTGCGTCCGCCGCTCGGACACGGTGTGCCGGCAGGGCGGTGATGAATTCATCGTCCTGCTGCCGATCGTCGAGCATGCCGAGCAGGCCTGCCTCGTGTCGAAGAAGATCATGGCCGCCTGCGAAGCGCCTTTCGACCTGCAAGGCGAGTCGAAGCAGATCTTCCTGAGCGGCGGCATTGCCCTCTTCCCGCAACACGGGGAGAGCTTCGAAGAGCTGGCAAGAAGCGCCGATGTCGCCCTGTACACGGCCAAGCGTGCGGGCAGAAGACAATTCCGGCTCTACGCGGGAACGGACCAGGAGCCCGTCGCCGTGGAGTGATGGGCATTCCCGCCCACCCACGGCCACCGGAGCAGCGCGGCCGCGCGCACCGGCAGTTCAGGGAGCAGCGGGGTCCATGTCCATCCCCGCCTCCGCCGCGGCAACCAGCGTCTGGGTATAGGCATGGCGCGGCGCACCGAGCACCTGCGCCATCGGGCCGGCCTCGACGATGGCCCCGTCCTTCATGACAAGCACTTCATGCGCCATGGCACGGATCACCGCCACATCGTGGGTGATGAGCAGGTAGCTGAGACCCCGTTCCTTCTGCAGCCGCTGCAGCAAGGCCAGCACCTGCTGCTGGATCGTCACGTCCAGCGCGCTGGTGGGTTCGTCCAGCACGAGCAGGCGGGGCTCCAGGATGAGTGCGCGCGCAATCGCGATGCGCTGGCGCTGGCCGCCCGAGAACTCATGTGGATACCGGGCCAGCAGACCGGGGAACTGCGCTTCGATCAGACCCACATCGGCCAGTGCTGCTTCCACGCGGGCCCGCCGCCCGGCCAACCCGCCTTCGGGAGCGTGGACGCGCAACCCCTCACCCACGATCTCTTCGACCGTGAGCCGGGGCGAGAGCGAAGAGAAAGGGTCCTGGAAAACCACCTGCACACTGCGGCGCAGGGCCTGGTTCCCGGCGCTGTTGCGTTGCGCCGGCAATTGCCAGCCCCGACCCGCGACCTTCAGTTCGCCGCTGAATGGCAGCAGGCCCAGCAGCGCCTGGGCCAGGGTGGACTTGCCCGATCCAGATTCGCCCACTACCCCCAGCGTGCGACCGGACGGAATCGACAGATCGGCGCTCTGCACGGCCACGAATTCGCCCCGCCGGAACCAACCGCGCAGGCCGGGCAACGGGGTGGAATACGCCACGCGCAGCCGCCGCGCTTCGGCAGCGGGCGGGGCGGCGCCGGGAGCAGAATCCTCCTCGATCACATCGCGCCGCGGGACACTCCCCAGCAGCCGCCGGGTATACCCATGCGATGGTGCGGCGAACACATCCGCCACGGCGCCATCCTCCACCAGCACACCGCGCTCCATGACCGCGATGCGGTCGGCGAATCGGCGCACCAGGTGCAGGTCGTGGGTGATGAGCAGCACGGCCATGCCCGTCTGGCGCTGCAGGTCCGACAGCAGTTCCAGAATCTGGCCGCGCAGCGTCACATCCAGCGCCGTCGTGGGCTCGTCGGCCAGCAGCAGGCGCGGACGGCTTGCCAACGCCATGGCGATCATCGCGCGCTGGCGCTGCCCCCCCGAGAGCTGGTGCGGATAGGACTTCGCGCGCCGGGTGGGGTCGGGAATGCCGGTGCCCGCCAACAGTTCCACGGCATGCGCCGCGCTCTGCGTCCGCGTGAGGCCCTGCTTGAACTGCAGCACCTCGGCGATCTGTTCGCCCACCGACATCAACGGGTTCAGGGCAGTCATCGGCTCCTGGAACACCATGGCGATGTCGCCGCCCCGGACGCCACGCATTTCGCGCTCCGTCAGGCCCAGCAGATTGCGCGCCGGGCCGGCGCCCTCGCCCTCGCCCTGCAGCAGCGCCTGCCCCGACACTTCTGCATCGCCCGCCAGCCCCAGCAACGAAAGCGCGGAGATGGTCTTGCCGGAGCCCGACTCGCCCACCAGGGCCAGCTTCTCGCCGGCACGGATGTCGAAGTCCACGCCATGCACCACGGCCTTGTCGCCGAAACGCACGCACAGCCCGCGCACCTGGAGCAACGGTGGCGGGGTGGACACCCCCCCCGCCGCTTCGGAGGGCAGCAATGGGACAGGTTGCCCGGTCATCGGTCGGCCTTTCTCGGATCGAGCGCATCCCGCAGCGCATCGCCCATGAAAGTGAGCAGCAGCAGCGTGGTCACCAGCACGCCGAAGGTGAAGATCGAGATCCACCACGCATCGATATTGTTCTTGCCCTGGTTCAGCAGCTCTCCCAGCGAGGGCGTTCCTGGAGGCACCCCCAGGCCCAGGAAGTCGAGCGAAGCCAGTGCGAGGATCGCGGCGCTCATGCGGAACGGCAGGAAGGTGACCACCGGCGTCATGCTGTTGGGCAGGATGTGGCGCCAGATGATCTGCCCGTTGGGCACGCCCAGGGCTCGCGCGGCCTTCACGTAGTCGAGCTGGCGGTTGCGCAGGAACTCGGCACGCACATAGTCCGACAGCCCCATCCATCCGAACAGCGAAAGAAGAACCAGCAGCAGCCCCACGCTGGGGGCGAACACGGCCGAGAAGATGATGAGCAGATACAGCTCCGGCATCGAACCCCAGATCTCGATGAACCGCTGGAAGGCCAGGTCGGTACGGCCGCCGAAGAAACCCTGAATGGCACCCGTCGCGACCCCCAGCAGCACCCCGACGGCCGTGAGCGCGAAGCCGAAAAGCACGCTCACGCGGAACCCGTAGATGAGCTGCGCCAGCAGGTCCCTGCCGCGGTCATCCGTACCCAGCCAGTTGTCGGCGGTCGGCCCCGACGGATTCGGCGCCTTGGCGAAATAGTTCAGCGTATGGGGACCGTAAGGGTTCAGCGTGTAGAGGGCCCAATTGCCACCCGCGCTGAGCCGCTCGCGCACGAAGGGGTCGAGGTAATCGGCAGGGGTGTCGAAGTCGCCCCCGAAGGTCTTCTCGGAATAGTCGTGCAACATCGGCAGATAGAACCGTCCTTCGTACCGCACGAGGAGCGGGCGATCGTTGCTGACCAGTTCCGCGCCCAGGCTCAGGACCACCAGCACACAGAACGCGATGAGGCTCCAGTAGCCCAGGCGGTTGCGCTTGAACCGCTGCCACGCGCGCCGCCCGGGCGGCAGCGACCGGGCCGCCGCCACCTTGGCCACGCCAGGGTCCGGCAAAGCGGCGCCGAGCGGCCCCGACGGGGAACGGCCGTCGGCCGCCATGGGAAGGTCAGTCGAACTTGACACGCGGGTCCACCCAGACATAGCAGAGATCGCTCACGAGCTTGGTCACGAGCCCGATCAGCGTGAAGAGATAGAGCGTGCCGAGCACGACCGGATAGTCGCGCCGGATCACGCTTTCGTAGCTCAGCAGCCCCAGGCCATCTAGCGAGAACAGCGTCTCGATCAGCAGCGACCCCGTGAAGAACGCGCCGATGAATGCCGCCGGAAACCCGGTGATGATGGGAATCAGCGCATTGCGGAACACATGCTTCCAGAGCACCTGCCGCTCGGACAGGCCCTTGGCGCGTGCCGTCAGGACATATTGCTTGCGGATTTCCTCCAGGAAGGCGTTCTTGGTGAGCATGGCGGTCACCGCGAAGCTGCCGACCACCATCGCGGTCACCGGCAGCGTGATGTGCCAGAGGTAGTCCACGATGCGCGCGCCCCAGGACAGTTCGTCCCAGTTCGCCGAGGTCAGCCCGCGCAGCGGAAACCACTGCAGTTGCCCTCCGAAGACGACCAGCAAGGCCACTCCGAGGACGAAGCCCGGGATGGCATAGCCCACCAGCACGATCAACGTGGTCACGAAATCGAAGCGCGAGCCCGCTCGCACCGCCTTGGCCACCCCGAGCGGCACGGCCACCAGATAGCTGATGAAAAAGGTCCAGAGACCCAGGCTGATGGAGACGGGCAGCTTCTCTTTCACCAGTTGCCAGACATCCTTGTTCTGGAAGAAGCTGCGGCCCAGATCGAACCGCGCGAACTGGCCCAGCATGTGCAGGAAGCGCTCGTGCGCAGGCTTGTCGAAACCGTAGAGCGATTTGATCTGCTCCAGCCGCTTCGGGTCCACGCCCTGGGCGCCGCGGTAGGCCAAGCCACCGCTCTCCGCGCCGCCGCTGCGCCCGGCCACGCCGGCCTTGGCCTCGGCCAGGTATTGCTCTACCGGCCCGCCGGGCACGAACTGGATCACGACGAAGGTGAGCAGGAGCACGCCCAGCAGGGTGGGCAGCATCAGCAGCACGCGCTTGAGGAGGTATGAAAACATGCGGCTTTCAGGGCGTGGCAGGGCCGGGTCGGGTTTGCGGCGGCATGCGCGCCCACCAGGTATCGATCGCCCAGGCTTCCCCCGTCGAATAAGGGGGCAGCACCTCGGGCCGCTGCAGCCGCCAGGCGTTGTAGACCATGCGGTGCGAGCCCGCCGTCCATTGCGGGATCAGGTAATGCCCATGCGCGACGATGCGCTCGAGCGCGTGGCAGGCCGGCAGGAGTGCGTCCAGGCTCTTGGCGGAGACCATCGCGCGGATCATCGCATCCACCGCGGGGTTTTTCACGCCGGGGTAGTTTCCGGAGTCCTCGGTGTCCGCCGCCTGCGATCCGAACATGTCGGCGAATTCCTGGCCCGGGTTGTCCGACCCCTGGTAGGCGATCGTGGTGATGTCGAAATCGAACTTCTGCAGCCGCTGCTGGTAGAGCGCGAAGTCCACCATCCGAAAGCGCAGCCGGATGCCCAGCTTCTCCAGATTGCGCATCCAGGACGACAGCGTGCGTACGCCGCCCTCGCTGCTGTCCAGGTACTCCAGCACCAGGGGCTGACCCTCGGCATTGCGCAGGGCGCCGTCGCGCACTTCCCATCCCGCATCCCGCAAGAGCGCCTGCGCACGGCGCAGGTTGTCGCGCAGGGTGGTGGGCCCATCGGTGCGGGGAGGCTCCGCCATCGGCCCGAAAGCCGCGGGCGGAATGCTCTTGCGCCACGGCTCCATGAGGGCCAGTTCCTCGGCAGAAGGCAAACCCCGGGTTTCGCACCGCGTGTTGCCGAAGAGCCCGTTCACGCGCTGGTAGCCGCCATAGAACAGTTGCCGGCTCATCCACTCGAAATCGAAGGCCAGCCCGAGTGCTTCGCGCACGCGGACGTCCTGCAGCACCGGCCGACGGGTGTTGAGCACAAAACTCTGGAAGCCCGATGGCTGTTTGTGCGCGAAGTCGCCCTTCACCAGCTCGCCGGAATCGAACTTGCGCCCGTTGACCCGGCGGGCCCAGTCGCCCGCACTGAAGAACCGCATGAGATCGAACTCGCCGGCCTTCAAGGCTTCCAGCCGGGCCGTGTTGTCCTTGTAGATCTTGACCTGGATGCGGTCGAAATTCGACGTGCCCTTGCGCACGTTCAAATCGCGCGCCCAGTACTGCGGATCGCGGACGTAGGTGATGTCCTTGCCGAAGCGCACAGGGCCGATGCGGTAGGGCCCGCTGCCGATGGGGATATCCATCACCACCTGATCGAAAGGCTTGGCCCGGCCGTTCTCCACGCCCCAATCGCGGCTGAAGACCGGCAGCCCGCCCACGGTCAACGGCAGCTCGCGGTTGGGGTGCTTGAACCGGTAGCGCACCGTGCGGTCGTCCAGCACATCGATACCTGCCACGTCGAACAGCAGCGTCTTGTACGCGGGGGTGGCGTGGGGGCCCATCAAGGTATCGAAGCTGTGCTTCACGTCCTGGGCCAGCACCGGCTTGCCGTTATGGAATCGCGCCTCGCTGCGCAGGCGGAACGTGGCGGAGAGGCCATCGGGCGCAACGTCCACGTCCTGCGCCAGCAGGCCGTACCCCACGCCCGTCTCGTCGAGCGAGCCGGCCAGCAACGAATCGAACATCAGGGCCGACAGGTAGGCCGGCGCGTTGCCCTTGATCGTGAACGGGTTGTATTTGTCGAAGGTCGAGACGCGCAGGTTGCTCACCAGCCGCAGCTCGCCCCCCTTCGGCGCCTGTGGATTCACATACGCGAAATGGTCGAAGCCGACCGGCATGCGGGGCTCCCCCCACATCGCATAGGCATGTGCTCCCCACGCGGGCAGCGTGCTTCCCCAAAGCAGCAGGATCGGCCATAGACGCATGCGACAATTCTGCACTACGGCCGCCGCGCCCAGCCGCTCGGCATGGAAACCGCCCGTATCTGCGGCGCCTTCCGCGCGCCGCCTCCCCGCACTCTCATCGACCGCCTTTCCCCAGGAGAAGAACAATGGGTTTTCTGACCGGCAAGAAGCTGCTCATCACCGGCGTGCTGTCCAACCGTTCCATCGCCTACGGCATCGCCAAGGCCTGCCGCGCACAGGGCGCCGAGCTGGCGTTCAGCTATGTCGGCGAACGCTTCAAGGACCGCATCACCGACTTCGCCGCCGAATTCGATTCCACGCTGGTCTTCGATTGCGACGTCGCCAGCGACGAGCAGATCGAGCGCATGTTCGCCGACCTCTCGAAAAACTGGCCGCGCTTCGACGGCTTCGTGCACAGCATCGGCTTCGCACCGCGCGAAGCCATTGCGGGTGACTTCCTGGAAGGCCTGTCGCGCGAATCGTTCCGCATAGCGCACGACATCAGCGCCTACAGCTTCCCCGCCATGGCGAAGGCCGCCCTGCCCTACCTGAACGAGCGGGCCGCCGTGCTCACCCTGAGCTACCTCGGCGCGCTGCGCACGGTTCCCAACTACAACACCATGGGCCTTGCCAAGGCGAGCCTCGAAGCGAGCGTGCGCTACCTGGCCGAATCGCTGGGCCCCAAGGGCATACGCGCCAACGGCATCAGCGCCGGCCCCATCAAGACCCTGGCGGCCAGCGGCATCAAGGACTTCGGCAAGCTGCTGGGCGTGGTGGCCGGCGCATCGCCGCTGCGCCGCAACGTGACCATCGAAGACGTAGGCAACGCCGCCGCCTTCCTGATGTCCGACCTGGCCAGCGGCGTCACCGCCGAGATCATGTACGTGGACGGCGGCTTCAGCCAGACCGGCGGCATCAGCCGCGACAGCGCGGATCTTTCCTGAGCGATTTTGCCTCCATGCCGCCGGATTCATTCAATAGTTTGCTATAAATTTAATAGCGATCGCATGGATTCGCGCAGGCGCTTTCTGGCGGGGCTGCTGGCTACCGCATCGGTCTCGGCACTCGCCATCGCGGACGCAGAGGCCGCACCGTCCTCCGACCGGGCGCCGGCCCTCCTGCTCGCCACCGTGTACCGTCCGGGGCTGGTGCTGGCCGACTACTGGGTGAGCGAAAAATACGATGGCGTGCGGGGCTACTGGGACGGAGAGCGGCTGCGCACCCGCGGCGGCGAGACGGTGGCCGCGCCGGCCTGGTTCACGCAGGGCTGGCCCCGGACCCCCATGGACGGAGAACTCTGGGCCGGCCGCGGTCGCTTCGCCCAGGCGCAGTCCACGGTCCGCCAGCAGGTACCCTCCGACCCGGCATGGCGGGAAATCCGGTTCATGGTGTTCGATCTGCCGGCGCAGGCGGGTACCTTCGATGAAAGACTGCCCGCCTTGCGGGCGCTCGTGTCCGGAATCGGGCAGACATGGGTGGTGGCCGTGCCCCAGCGGCGGATCACCGACCCGGCGCAGCTGAGTGCCCTGCTCCAGCGCACCGTGCGCGGCGGCGGAGAAGGCCTGATGCTGCACCGGGGCGCATCGCTCTACCGCGCAGGCCGCAGCGATGACCTTGTCAAATTGAAGACCCACGACGATGCCGAGGCGCGCGTCGTCGCGCATGTCCCGGGCCAGGGCCGGCAGGCCGGCCGACTGGGCGCGCTGCTGGTCGAAACGCCTCAGGGCCGCCGTTTCAAGCTTGGCACCGGGTTCTCCGATGCCGACCGCGCGCGACCGCCACCGATTGGCAGTTGGGTGACCTACCGCTTCCGCGGCACGCACGAGGGCGGGCTGCCCCGCTTCGCGAGCTTTCTGCGCGTGCGCGAGGACATGCCCGGCTCCTGACCGCTCCCCATCACCACCGGGAAACTGGCGCGCACACCCGGGGCGCTGCCAGAGGACATTCAGACCCGCCGCATCGTGACCCACCGCAGGCCCCTGGCCGTGCGGCAGGGAGGGAGCCGGTCTCTGTGTATACGTGCGAGTGCCCCCTATTGGGGGCGCTGCGCGAGCCTCTCGCCTCCGGCCTCAGATCTTGCGTCCGAATGGCCCGTCGCTGCCCACCTGCACGATGTCCTCGGCCACCGGCGCATCCTTGCGGCCACCCCGCCGGCCGGGCTTGGGTTGCTCGACGGGCGTCACGCAGTCCGCGTAATAGCGCACATGGCCGTTGTCGTCCTCGATCTCCACCAGACCATGGATATCGGTCTCGAAGCCCGGGCAGAGTTTGGAGAACTCGCGCGAGAACTTGAGGTAATCGACGATCTTCTTGTTGAACACCTCGCCCGGGATCAGCAGCGGAATGCCGGGCGGGTACGGCGTGATGAGGCTGGTGGTGATGCGGCCTTCGAGGTGGTCGATCTCCACGCGCTCGGTCTTGCGGTGCGCAATGTGCGCGAACGCATCGCTGGGTTTCATCGCCGGCGTCAGGTCCGACAGATACATCTCGGTGGTGAGCCGCGCGATGTCGTACTTGGCATAGAGCTGGTGGACATGCTGGCACAGATCCTTCAGGCCCATGCGCTCGTAGCGCTTGTGCTGCTGGCAGAACTCCGGAAGGATGCGCCACATCGGCTGGTTCTTCTCGTAGTCGTCCTTGAACTGCTGCAACGCCGCCAGCAGCGTGTTCCAGCGGCCCTTGGTGATGCCGATGGTGAACATGATGAAGAAGCTGTAGAGGCCGGTCTTCTCCACCACCACGCCGTGCTCGGCGAGGTATTTGGTCACGATGGAAGCCGGGATGCCGGTCTTGTCGAACTTGCCGTCCAGGTTCAGGCCCGGTGTGACGATGGTCGATTTGATCGGGTCCAGCATGTTGAAGCCATCGGCCAGCGGGCCGAAACCGTGCCATTTGCTGGGGCTCTTCTTGCCCTTGCCGTCGCTGCGGATGATCCAGTCCTCGGCGCGGCCCAGGCCCTCGTCCACGAGCTTGTCCGGCCCCCACACCTTGAACCACCAGTCGTCCTTGCCGAACTCTTCCTCCACCTTGCGCATCGCGCGGCGGAAGTCCAGGGCTTCGAGAAGGCTTTCTTCCACCAGCGCGGTGCCGCCCGGGGGCTCCATCATCGCCGCGGCCACATCGCAGCTGGCGATGATGCTGTACTGCGGCGACGTCGAGGTGTGCATCAGATACGCCTCGTTGAAGAGCGGGCGGTCGAGCTTCACGGTCTGCGAGTCCTGCACCAGCACGTGGCTGGCCTGGCTGATGCCCGCCAGCAGCTTGTGGATCGACTGCGTGGCATACACCACCGAGTGCTTGGGCCGCGCGCGCTTCTTGCCCATGGCGTGGTAGCTGCCATAGAACGGATGGAACGCGGCATGGGGCAGCCAGGCTTCGTCGAAATGCAGGTTGTCCACGTAGCCGTCCATCATCGACTTGATGGTCTCGGTGTTGTAGAGCACACCGTCGTAGGTGGACTGGGTGATCGTGAGCACGCGCGGCTTCACGGTGGCGGCATCCACACCCTTGAGCAGCGGGTTGGCGCGGATCTTCGCCTCGATGGCGTCGCGCTCGAACTCGCTCTTCGGGATTGGTCCGATGATGCCGAAGTGGTTGCGCGTGGGCTTCAGGAAGACAGGAATGGCCCCTGTCATGATGATCGAGTGCAGGATCGATTTGTGGCAGTTGCGGTCCACCACCACCACGTCGCCCGGAGCCACCGTGTGGTGCCACACCATCTTGTTCGACGTGCTGGTGCCGTTGGTCACGAAGAAGCAATGGTCGGCATTGAAGATGCGCGCCGCGTTGCGCTCGCTCTCGCCGATCGCGCCGTTGTGGTCCAGCAGCTGGCCCAGCTCTTCCACGGCATTGCACACGTCCGCGCGCAGCATGTTTTCACCGAAGAACTGGTGGAACATCTGGCCCACGGGGCTCTTCAGGAAGGCGACGCCGCCCGAATGGCCCGGGCAATGCCAGGAATAGGAACCGTCCTCGGCATAGTCCAGCAGCGCCTTGAAGAACGGCGGCTGCACGCTCTCCAGGTAGCTCTTGGCTTCGCGGATGATGTGCTTGGCCACGAACTCCGGCGTGTCCTCGAACATGTGGATGAAGCCGTGCAGCTCGCGCAGGATGTCGTTGGGCAGATGGCGCGCTGTCTTGGTCTCGCCATGCACATAGATCGGCACATCGGCATTCTTGCGCCGCACCTCGGCGATGAAGTTGCGCAGGCTCAACACGATCGGGTCGAGGCCGGAACCCAGCGTGAACTCTTCGTCGTCGATCGACAGGATGAAGGCACTGGCGCGGCTCTGCTGTTGCGCGAACTGCGACAGATCGCCGTAACTCGTCACCCCGAGCACCTCGAAGCCTTCGGCCTCGAAGGCCTGCGCCAGGGCCCGGATGCCCAGGCCCGACGTGTTCTCGGAACGGTAGTCCTCGTCGATGATGACGATGGGAAAGCGGAATTTCATGCACAGCCTCCGAGCAAGCGGGCCCAAAAAACGAAACAGGCGCGAAGTGTAAGGAATAACGATGTCATCCCTTTGAAGACGCTGGCATTTGACCCAGAATGCGGGAGCACCGACACCGTCGGAGAAGAGAGGAGGACACCGTATGCAGGAATCCACCATCTGGTGGCTGATGGTCGGCGCGGCGGTCGCCGCTGAACTCGTGACGGGGACTTTCTATCTGCTCATGCTTTCGCTGGGCCTCGTGGCTGGGGCCATCGCCGCACACACCGGATTGCCATTGGCGGCGCAACTCTCCGTGGCTGCCGCCGTAGGAACTGCCGGAGTCATCGGTTGCCACTGGCTGCGCAGGCGACGCCACGCCCAGGCGTCCGCCTCCAGCAACCGGGACGTGAACCTGGACATCGGCGAATCCGTGCAGGTGGACGCGTGGAATCCCGACGGCACTGCACAGGTGCGCTACCGCGGGGCACAGTGGACCGTGATGCTGCGCAAGAACATGCCGGCAGCCGCTGCCCCCGGCCTCTACCGAGTGACCGAAGTCGTCGGCAATCGGCTTGTCGTCGACAACGCGTGAAACGCCAGGGCCGGCGCGCTCGTAGCCTGCAGCCTTCCTGCCTGGCATGCCGCAGCGGTCTTCCGCCATCGACCGTGCACCGGGTGACTGGACGCCATACGGCAAGGCCTGAACGGCAGGCGCCCGGTCTGTGGAATTCGCCGCTTTCGCCGGCTGCCCTTGCAGTCTCTTTCAATCGATCCAGCACTACCCAGGGACACCATGGAAATAGCCCTCGTCATCTTCATCATTGCCGGAATCTTCGTCATCCGCTCCGTCAAGGTCGTGCCCCAGCAGAACGCGTGGGTCAAGGAGCGTCTGGGCAAATACGCCGGAACGCTGACGCCAGGACTCAACTTCCTGGTGCCCTTCATCGACCGCGTTGCATACAAACACAGCCTGAAGGAAATACCGCTGGATGTGCCTAGCCAGGTCTGCATCACGCGCGACAACACGCAGCTTCAGGTGGATGGCATCCTGTACTTCCAGGTCACCGATCCCATGCGCGCGAGCTATGGCTCGAGCAACTACATCATGGCCGTGACCCAACTGGCGCAGACATCCCTGCGCAGCGTGATCGGCAAACTGGAACTCGACAAGACGTTCGAAGAACGCGACATGATCAACGCCCAGATCGTGGCCGCCATCGACGAAGCCGCCTTGAACTGGGGCGTGAAGGTTCTCCGTTATGAAATCAAGGACCTGACACCCCCTGCAGAGATCCTCCGGGCCATGCAGGCGCAGATCACTGCAGAACGCGAAAAGCGGGCCCTCATCGCAGCATCGGAAGGCCGCCGCCAGGAGCAGATCAACATCGCCACGGGCGAGCGCGAAGCCTTCATTGCGCGTTCCGAGGGCGAGAAACAGGCGGCCATCAACAACGCACAGGGCGAAGCCGCATCGATCACGGCCGTGGCAGAAGCCACGGCGCAGGCGATCGAACGCGTCGCCGAGGCCATCCGGCAACCGGGCGGAGAACAGGCGGTGCAATTGAAAGTCGCAGAAAAAGCCGTGGATGCTTACGGCAGGGTCGCTGCCGACGCCACCACCACGTTGATCGTGCCCAGCAACATGACCGAGGTTTCTACGCTCATCACTTCTGCCATGAAGATGGTTCAGGGCACTTCAAAACTTTGAGCGTAAATTCGTTGCGCCTTTTCTGCTGAAGGTGCTCTGGCACTGCTACAATTAAAGGCTTCCGGAGAGGTGGATGAGCGGTTTAAGTCGCACGCCTGGAAAGCGTGTGTGGGCTAATCCCCACCGCGGGTTCGAATCCCGCCCTCTCCGCCAGATTGATCAAAAAGCGCCTCCAGAGGCGCTTTTTTCATGGCTGCTTGCAATGTGCTTGGCAAGTCTATGTACCACGCCGGCCGAGCGAAGCAAAATCATTTGGCTCGCTATCCAAACCCACAAAAATAAAACCCTGCCAAGATCATCTTGGCAGGGTTTGAGTGGATGGTGGAGCTGGCGGGAATTGAACCCGCGTCCGCAAGCCTTCGTCGAGCAGATCTACATGTTTAGCGGTCTGTTTTAAATCTCACCTCCAATGCCGCGCAGTCGCACGCTGCACCAGAGGCCAGCACCCTTGGATCTCGCCTCATGCCAAGGTACCCGGCATGAGACCAGCTGAGGTAAATAACCTTGCAGCCGGGAGGCCTTGCGGCCCCCTTGCCCAGCCCCTCAGCGTGCTGTTGCAAGGCTCACCGGTGTTTAAGCGGCGAGTGCGAAACGTTCGTCGTTTGCAGTTAGTTTGTTGAATGCAGATTTACGAGCGCCAATCAAGCTCGACATGCACCACACCGACTCCGAACCCACGTCGAAACCAGGGCAGCCCCAAGCCTTCCATTTTAGGCTCCGGGCAGGCATTTCAAGAGGCCGAGAGGAAATTTAATCGAATGGTGCGCACCCCACATGCCAGGCACTTTGTCTGTGCCCAGATAGCCGTAGAGCGCAGCGACAGTTCCCATGCCCGCCGCCAGGCCAGCGACGATATCGCGCTCATCGTCGCCCACATAGACACATTGCCCTGCAGCAACTCCCAGCCTGGAAGCCGCTTCCAGCAGAGGTGCTGGATGGGGCTTGGCGTACGGGGTGGTATCGCCACTCACCACAGTGCGCGCCGTTTTGAAAAGTGGCATGGCCCGCGTCAGCGGAAGAGAAAAACGGGATGCCTTGTTGGTGACCACGCCCCACGGCAGGCCCATTTCCACCAACTGGTCAATCAACTGCTCCACCCCATCGAACGCAACGGTCTGGTCTTGAATGCAAGCTTCATAGTTGATGAAGAACTCCTCCCTCAGAGCAGGGAACTCTGCATGGTCCGGTGTCATATCCAGCGCCACGGCCAGCATGCCACGCGCGCCTGCACCCGCCATCGGCCGGTATTTTTCCAGCGGCAACGACGGAAGGCCCCGATCGGTCCGCAGCTTGTCTGCTGCGGCAGCCAAGTCTGGCGCACTGTCCACCAACGTGCCATCCAAGTCGAAAAGCACCGCTCGAACCTGCTCGGGAAATGAAGGTTTTTCAGACATCAATCCACCGTGCGCCGAGTTGCCAGCATGTAGTTGACGCTCGTATCGTGGCTCAACCAATAGCGGCGAGTCAGTGGGCTGTACTCCAAACCGCGGGATTGAAATACATCCAAACCTGCAGCCCTGCACGCTGAAGCCAGCTCACTGGGCTTGATCAACTTGGCATATTCATGCGTTCCCTTTGGAAGCATGCCGAGGACATATTCGGCCCCCACGATCGCCAAAAGAAAGGCTTTTGTATTGCGATTAATCGTTGAGAAAAACACCCACCCCCCTTTTTTAACCAATCGCGAGCAGGCGGCAACTACCGATACCGGATCCGGAACGTGCTCCAGCATTTCCATGCACGTCACCACATCGAATTCACCAGGCAATTCATCGGCCAGCGATTCAACACTGATTTCACGGTACTGAATATTCGGAGTGCCCGCCTCCAACGCATGGAGCTGGGCTACTCGCAAAGACTTGGTGGCCAGATCGATTCCTGTGACATGGGCACCTTTGCGCGCCATCGAGTCTGCCAATATCCCCCCCCCGCAACCCACGTCCAATACCTTCAGGTTCTGCAACGGCGCTAATCCGTCAATCCAGGCCAAGCGAAGAGGATTGATTTCATGGAGGGGACGGAACTCGCTCTCCGGGTCCCACCAGCGGTGGGCCAAATCAGAAAACTTGGCCAGCTCAGCCGGGTCGACATTGGCGTTGGTATGGATCATTGCCAAATTGTGCCCCATGCAACGTGGGCCATAAAAAAAGCCCCGCAAGCGGGGCTTTTAGAGGATGGAAACTGATCAAATCAGTTGGCGCGGGTGCCAACCACTTCGATTTCCACGCGACGGTTCTTGGCGCGGCCTTCCTTGGTCTTGTTGTCAGCAACAGGCTGCTTCTCGCCCTTGCCTTCGGTGTAGACGCGGTTCTTCTCGATGCCCTTGGACACGAGGTAAGCCTTCACAGCTTCAGCGCGGCGGACCGAAAGTTTCTGGTTGTAAGCATCCGTACCGATGGAGTCGGTGTGACCCACAGCGATGATGACTTCCAGATTGACGTTCTTGACCTTGGAGACCAGATCGTCCAGCTTCGCCTTGCCTTCAGGCTTGAGAACGGACTTGTCGAAGTCGAAGAAAGCGTCGGCGGCGTAGGTCACCTTGCTAGCCACTGCAGGAGCCGGCGCCGGAGCGGGAGCAGGCGTTGCAGCAGGAGCAGGGGTTGCAGCAGGAGCAGGCGTTGCGGCAGCTTGGGCCACCAGAGCGCCGTCACAGCCAGCAGCGGCAGTAGCAGGCGTCCAGTTGGCATCGCGCCAGCACAGTTCGTTCGTGCCGTTCTTCCACACCAGTTCACCGGTGCCGTTTTGCCAGTTATCGATCACCTTGCCGCCATCGGCAGCCTTGACCTGGGCGCCAGCCGAGGTAGCCAGCACGGCAGAGGCCAACAACATCGCCACTTTGTTCAGTTTCTTCATGGTTCTCCTCTTGGGGAAAAAGCCGCAGCCGCGCTGCGAATATGGACGTCGTCAGTGACCATCACCAAAAACGTTGAATTGATTGTGCCATACGTAACAAGCCAAAGTGCCCGCACCCCAACCCTCTACCGTAGGACAAAAGCGCTTTACCCCCCGATGTGTTGCGCACCCGCGACAAGGCGTTGCGCCTAGAATGACCGACCTCCGCCGCCCCGATCGTGATTTCCATGACCCAGTTCGCCAAAGAAACCCTGCCCATCAGTCTTGAAGAGGAAATGCGGCGCAGTTACCTCGATTACGCGATGAGCGTGATCGTTGGCCGTGCGTTACCGGATGCGCGCGATGGGCTGAAGCCGGTGCATCGCCGGGTGTTGTTCGCAATGCATGAATTGAACAACGATTGGAACCGGCCTTACAAGAAATCCGCACGTATCGTCGGCGATGTGATCGGTAAGTACCATCCTCATGGGGACAGTGCTGTTTACGACACCATTGTCCGGATGGCGCAGGATTTCTCGCTGCGGCACATGCTGGTGGATGGCCAGGGTAATTTCGGTTCGGTCGATGGCGACGGCGCGGCCGCCATGCGTTACACGGAAATCCGCCTATCGAAAATCGCCCACGAAATGTTGGCGGACATCGATAAGGAAACCGTCGATTTCGGGCCCAACTATGACGGCAGCGAAAAAGAACCGCTGGTTCTGCCCAGCAAGCTTCCCAATCTGCTGGTGAATGGCTCGGCAGGTATTGCCGTGGGGATGGCCACGAACATACCGCCACACAATTTGAATGAAGTGGTGGATGCCTGTCTCCATGTGCTTCGCCATCCCGATGCCACGGTGGACGAAATCATGGAGATCATTCCTGCCCCGGATTTCCCGACCGCCGGGATCATCTACGGCATCAACGGGGTGAAGGAAGGCTACCGTACGGGACGCGGCAAGGTCGTGATGCGTGCCCGGTGCCATTTCGAGGACATCGACCGAGGACAACGCCAGGCCATCATCGTTGATGAGCTTCCCTACCAGGTCAATAAGAAGACGCTGCAGGAGCGCATGGCCGAACTGGTGCACGAGAAGAAGATCGAAGGCATCAGCCACATTCAGGACGAATCGGACAAGTCCGGCATGCGTCTGGTGATCGAACTCAAGCGCGGCGAAGTGCCGGAGGTGGTGCTCAACAACCTGTACAAGCAGACGCAGCTCCAGGACACGTTCGGCATCAACATGGTGGCGCTGGTGGATGGCCAGCCACGGCTCTGCAACCTGCGGGATCTGGTCGTCGTCTTCCTCCAGCATCGCCGCGAGGTGGTCACCCGGCGCACGGTGTTCGAATTGCGCAAGGCCCGCGAAAGAGGCCATGTGCTCGAAGGCCTGGCCGTCGCGCTGGCCAACATCGATGAATTCATCCGCATCATCCGCGAATCTCCCACACCGCCCATCGCCAAGACCGAGCTGATGAACCGCGCCTGGGACAGCAAACTCGTGCGCGAGATGCTCACGCGCACCCGCGCCGACGGGGGCGTGATCACGGCCGACGATTACCGCCCCGAAGGCCTGGAGCGCGAATACGGCATGGGGCAGGACGGGCTCTACCGCCTTTCCGAGACGCAGGCCCAAGAAATCCTCCAGATGCGCCTGCAGCGCCTGACCGGCCTGGAGCAGGACAAGATCGTCGCCGAATACAAGGACATCATGGCGGTCATCGAGGACCTGCTGGACATCCTGGCGAAGCCCGAGCGCGTGTCCACGATCATCGGGGACGAACTCACCGCCATCAAACAGGAGTTCGGACAGCACAAGCTCGGCATGCGCCGCAGCGTGGTGGAACACAGCGCGCAGGATCTCTCCACGGAGGACCTGATCACGCCGACCGACATGGTCGTCACCCTCTCGCACACCGGCTACATCAAGAGCCAGCCGCTGTCGGAGTACCGCGCGCAGAAGCGCGGCGGCCGCGGCAAGCAGGCCACGGCCACGAAGGAAGACGACTGGATCGACCAGCTCTTCATCGCCAATACGCACGATTACATCCTGTGCTTCTCCAACCGCGGCCGGCTCTACTGGCTCAAGGTCTGGGAAGTGCCGGCAGGTTCGCGCGGTTCGCGCGGACGGCCCATCGTGAACATGTTCCCGCTGCAGGAAGGCGAAAAGATCAACGTCGTGCTGCCCCTCACGGGCGACATGCGTTCCTTCCCCGCCGACCGTTTCATTTTCATGGGCACCAGCATGGGCACCGTGAAGAAGACGGCACTCAATGAATTCAGCAATCCGCGCAAGGGCGGCATCATCGCGGTCAACCTGGACGATGGGGACTACCTCATCGGCGCGGCGCTCACGGATGGCAAGCATGACGTGATGCTGTTCAGCGACGGTGGCAAGGCCGTGCGCTTCGACGAGAACGACGTGCGTCCGCTGGGCCGTGCAGCCCGGGGCGTGCGCGGCATGATGCTCGAGGACGGCCAGAGCGTGATCGCGATGCTGGTGGCGGAAGACGAAACCCAGAGCGTGCTGACGGCGACCGAGAACGGCTACGGCAAGCGCACGAGCATCGTCGAATACACGCGCCACGGCCGCGGCACCAAGGGCATGATCGCCATCCAGCAGAGCGAGCGCAACGGCAAGGTGGTCGCGGCCACGCTGGTGCATGCGGACGACGAGATCATGCTGATCACCGACAAGGGCGTGCTGGTGCGCACGCGGGTCTCGGAGATCCGCGAGCTGGGCCGGGCGACGCAGGGGGTGACCCTGATCGCACTGGACGAGGGCGCCAAGCTGAGCGGCCTGCAGCGCATCGTGGAAAACGATGCGAACGTGCCGCTCGCCGACGCTGCGGGCGAATCGCCAGCCGACGAACCCGCTGCCGACACGGGCACGGAACCGCCCGCCGACGAGTGATGCGACCTGCCGGCCGGACCTCCCGGATCGGCAGTTTGCTACTATTTTTATAGCATCATGCCTAATGAATCCGGCGGCATGGAGCCTCTGACAGCCTTGAACCGATGAACCGTCCGTACAACTTCTCCGCCGGCCCCGCCGCCATCCCTGCCGAAGTCCTCCAGCAGGCAGCCTCCGAAATGCTGGACTGGCACGGCAGCGGGATGGGCGTGATGGAGATGAGCCACCGGGGCAAGGAGTTCATCTCGATCTACGAGCAGGCCGAAGCCGACCTGCGCGAGCTGCTGGCGATTCCGCCGCAGTTCAAGATCCTGTTCATGCAGGGCGGCGGACTGGCGGAGAACGCCATCGTGCCGCTGAACCTGTCGCGCGCCGCGACGGTCGATGTGGTGGTCACGGGCAGCTGGAGCCAGAAGTCGCTGAAGGAAGCGCGCAAGTACGCGGCGGAAGTGCATGTCGCCGCATCGGCCGAAGGCAGCGGTTTCACCGCCCTGCCCGATCCGGCCAGCTGGCAACTGAGCCGCGGCGCGAGCTATCTGCACCTCTGCAGCAACGAGACGATCCACGGCATCGAATTCCACGAACTGCCGGATCTGCGTGCGCTGGGCAGCGATGCGCCCCTGGTGATCGATTTCTCGTCGCATGTGGCGTCCCGGCCGGTCGACTGGTCGCGGGTGGGCCTGGCATTCGGCGGCGCCCAGAAGAACCTGGGCCCGGCGGGCCTCACGCTGGTCGTGGTGCGTGAAGACCTCCTGGGCCACGCCCTGCCGGCCTGCCCCAGCGCGTTCGACTACAAGGTGGTGGCGGACAACCAGTCGATGTTCAATACGCCGCCCACGTGGGGCATCTACGTCGCAGGCCTGACGTTCCAGTGGCTCAAGCGCCAGCGCGAAGGCGAGCTGTCCGGCATCGCCGCCATGGAGCAGCGCAACATCGCCAAGGCCCGGCTGCTCTACAACGCCATCGATCAGTCCGAGTTCTACCTGAACAAGGTCGCGCCGAACGCCCGGTCGCGCATGAATATCCCGTTCTTCCTGCGCGACGAATCGCGCAACGAAGCCTTCCTGGCCGGCGCCAAGGAGCGCGGCCTGCTGCAGCTCAAGGGCCACAAGTCGGTGGGCGGCATGCGTGCGAGCCTCTACAACGCCATGCCACTCGCAGGCGTCGAGGCGCTCGTGGCGTACATGCAGGAGTTCGAGCAGCGCAGCGCCTGACCGGCGCACCCGCGGCCCCTCCCCTCACGCCGTTCGCAGTCCCGATCACCGAGCCATGTCCACTCCTCCCCAAGCCTCTCCCGACCTCTCGAGCCTGCGCGTGCAGATCGACAACATCGACCAGCAACTGCTGACCCTGCTGAACCAGCGCGCCCTGGTGGCCGAGCGGGTCGGCGAGGTCAAGAAGCGCGAAGGCACGCCGTTCTTCCGCCCGGACCGCGTCGCCCAGGTGATCGAGAAGGTGCAGGCCGCCAACCCGGGCCCCCTGAAAGGCGCCCATGTCGCGGCGATCTGGCGCGAGATCATGTCGGCCTGCCTGGCGCTCGAATCGCCCCAGCGCGTGGCGGTGCTGGGCCCGGCCGGAACGTTCTGCGAGCAGGCTGCCGTCGAGTTCTTCGGCGGTGCCGCCGACCTGATGTACTGCGCCAACTTCGACGAGGTGTTCCACGCCACGGCGGCCGGCAGCGCGCAATACGGCGTCGTCGGCGTCGAGAATTCTGTCGAGGGCGTGGTGACGCGGTCGCTCGACCTGTTCCTCCACACCCCCTGCCATGTCGTGGGCGAGGTCAGCCTGCTGGTGCGGCACAACCTGCTGCGGCTGTCCAACTCGCTGGACGGCATCGAGGCCGTGCTGGCACATCCCCAGGCGCTGGCGCAATGCCAGGCCTGGCTGTCCAAGCACCTGCCGCACGCCGAGCGCCGGCCCGTGTCGAGCAATGCCGAGGGCGCGCGGCTCGCGGCCGGCAACCCGGCCTGGGCAGGCATCGCGAGCGAACGCGCCGGCGCCCAGTTCGGCCTGCACCTGGTGTCGCATGCGATCCAGGACGATGCCTACAACCGCACGCGCTTCGCCATCATCTGCCTGCCGCACACGCTGCAGATGCCACCTCCGTCCACGAAGGACTGCACCAGCCTAGTGGTGTCCGTCCCGAACCGTCCCGGCGCCGTGCACGACCTGCTGGTCCCGCTCAAGACCCACGGCGTGTCGATGACGCGTTTCGAGTCGCGGCCCGCGCGCACCGGCCAGTGGGAGTACTACTTCTACATCGACCTCGACGGCCATCCGAGCCAGCCCCACGTGGCCAAGGCCCTGGAGGAGCTGCGCGCGCTCTGCGCGTTCTACAAGGTGCTGGGCGCCTACCCGGTGGCACCGTGAGCGGCGCAGGCACCCCGATGTTCGAGCAGCTCGGCCTCATCGGCTGCGGGCTCATGGGCGGGTCGTTCGCCCTGGCCCTGAAGAAGGCCGGCCTCGTGAAGCGCGTCGTCGGCTACAGCAAGTCGCCCTCCACCACCGACCGTGCACGCCAACTGGGCGTGATCGACGTCGAGGCGCCTTCCGCCCTGCTCGCGGTGGCCGGGGCGGATATCGTGCTGCTGGCCGTGCCGGTGTCGGCGACGGAATCGACGCTCAAGGCGATCAAGCACCTGGTCAACCCGCAGATGCTGATCATGGACGTGGGATCGACCAAGGCCGATGTCGTGCATGCGGCGCGGGGCGCCTTGCGCGACCAGCTCGGATCCTTCGTGCCCGCCCACCCCATCACCGGCCGCGAAGTCGCTGGCGTGGAGCACGCGGAAGCCGATCTCTACGCGGGCCGGCAGGTCATCCTCACGCCGATCGAGCGCACGCTCACCGGGCAACTGCGCAAGGCCGAGGCCGTCTGGAGCGCCATCGGCTGCCGCGTGCAGAGCATGTCGCCCGAATCCCACGACGCGGCCTTCGCTGCCGTGAGCCACCTGCCGCACCTGCTGGCCTTCGCGATGATGAACAGCATCAATGCGCAGCCCGAAGGCGACGTCTTCCTCTCGCTCGCCGGCCCGGGCTTTCGCGATTTCACGCGCATCGCCGCCAGCGACCCGAAGGTATGGCGCGACATCCTGCTCGCCAACCGCGACGAGCTGCTGGCCCAGTCGCGCCACTTCGGCCAGGCGCTCCAGCAACTGGAGCAGGCCATGCAGAAAGGCGACGGCCAGGGCATCGAAGACCTCATCACGCTCGCCAGCGAAACCCGCGCCCACTGGCGCATGGGCGCGCAGCGCTCCTCCTAGCTTTCCACCTCCCGATGTACAGCACCGCGTTCCTCGATCTTCCCGCGCTCGCCTCCGCCGACGGAACCGTGCAATTGCCGGGTTCCAAGAGCATTTCCAACCGCGTCCTGCTGCTGGCCGCGCTGAGCGAAGGCACGACCGAGGTCCATGACCTGCTGGCCTCGGACGACACCCGGGTCATGCTCGACGCGCTGCGGGAGATCGGCTGCGGGGTCGACGAGAGCGCTGCGGCGCAAGGCACGGTGCGCATCACCGGCCTGGGCACGGCGGCGGCGCGCTCGCCCGCCCGACTGTTCCTCGGCAATGCCGGCACGGCCATGCGCCCGCTCACGGCAGCCCTGGCACTGCGGGGTGGGGAGTTCGAGCTGTCCGGCATTGCGCGCATGCACGAGCGGCCCATCGGCGATCTGGTCGATGCCCTGCTGAAGCTGGGCTGCCACATCACCTACCTGGGCAATCCAGGCTTTCCGCCCCTGCGGATCGCCCATGGCAACGGCGTACCGCCCCTCGCGCTCGACGCTCCGGTGCGCGTGCGGGGCGACGTCTCGAGCCAGTTCCTGACGGCGCTGCTGATGGCGTTGCCGCTGGTCGCGCGCGAGAAGGATGTGGTCATCGAGGTAGTCGGCGAATTGATTTCCCGCCCCTACATCCACATCACCCTGCAGTTGCTGGAGCGCTTCGGCATCCGCGTGCAGCACGACGCGTGGCAACGGTTCACCATCCCGGCAGGAAGTCGCTACCGGTCGCCGGGCGCTATCCATGTGGAGGCGGACGCTTCTTCTGCTAGCTATTTCATAGCACTCGGGGCAATAGCGACGGCGGCATCGGCAGAAAAACCCCTCAGGATCTTGGGCGTAGGGCTGGAATCCATCCAGGGAGACATCCGCTTTGTCGAAGCAGCCCGCGCCATGGGTGCCGAGGTGACCGGCGGCCCGAACTGGCTCGAGATCCACCGCGGCGCGTGGCCCCTCAAGGCGATCGACCTCGACTGCAACCACATCCCCGATGCGGCCATGACGCTGGCGGTGATGGCCCTCTATGCGCAGGGAACGACCACGCTGCGCAACATCGCGAGCTGGCGGGTCAAAGAGACGGACCGCATCGCCGCGATGGCCCAGGGGTGCCGCCAGCTGGGGGCCACGGTGGAAGAAGGCCCCGACTTCCTGCGGGTGACACCGCCCTCCTCCACTTCGGATTGGCGCGCGGCCAGCATCCACACCTACGACGACCACCGCATCGCGATGTGCTTTTCGCTCGCGGCCTTCAATCCCGCCCGGTTGCCGGTGCGCATCGAAGACCCGAAATGCGTGGCGAAGACGTTTCCCGACTATTTCGAAGCCCTGTTTTCCGTGGCGCGCACGCCGGTCGAGCGCATCCCGGTGATCTGCATCGACGGCCCGACGGCGTCGGGCAAGGGCACGGTCGCGGCCTCGGTGGCCCAGCGGCTGGGCTACCGCTTCCTGGATTCCGGCGCGATGTACCGCATCACGGCGCTGGCGGCACTGCGCGCGGGCCTGGCGATCGACGCTGCGCACCAGGACCGCATCGCTGCGCTCGCCTGCGGCCTGCCGGTGCGTTTCGAGGCGGGCAGGATCTGGCTCGGCGGGGACGACGTCACGGACGCCATCCGTACCGAAGAGGCCGGCATGAACGCCTCGCGCGTCTCGGCGCTGCCTCCCGTGCGCGAGGCGCTGGTCGCCCTGCAGCACAGCTTCCGGCGCCTGCCGGGGCTGGTGGCCGATGGGCGCGACATGGGGACCGTGATCTTCCCCGGAGCGGCGCTGAAGGTGTACCTCACGGCCACGGCGGCATGCCGGGCGGAGCGGCGCCATAAACAATTGATTTCAAAGGGAATTTCGGCTAACATCGACGACCTTCGCGCCGACTTGGAGGCGCGCGACATCCGGGACAGCACCCGTCCCGTCGCGCCCTTAAAGCCCGCGCAGGATGCGCTGGTACTGGACAACTCCCTGCTCACGGTCGAAGAGGCCGTCGAACAGGTACTCGTCTGGTGGCAGCAAAAACAACCCTTCGCGGCTTCCGCGCCAGGGTGAACCGCCCCGCAAGGCTTCCTACCGCGCACGCAGCGCACGGCCTTGCGGTTTGCAACGCACCGTGGCCCCTGGCCACACACAACCTCCGCTCGCAACGATAGAAACGCCGGCAATGGTGCCGACGGAAGCGCGCTTGCGGATCTAGGAAAACAATGTCTGAATCTTTTGCCGCCCTTTTTGAAGAGTCGTTGACGCGCACCGAAATGCGCCCAGGCGAAGTCATCACCGCAGAAGTCGTGCGCGTCGAGCACAACTTCGTCGTGGTGAACGCAGGCCTCAAGTCCGAAGCCTACGTGCCCCTGGAAGAGTTCAAGAACGACAAGGGCGAAGTCGAAGTCCAGGTGGGCGATTTCGTCTCCGTGGCCATCGGCTCGATCGAAAACGGTTACGGCGACACCATCCTGTCGCGTGACACCGCCAAGCGCCTGGCCTCGTGGCTGGCACTGGAAAAGGCCCTGGAATCCGGCGAATTCGTCACCGGCACGACCAGCGGCAAGGTCAAGGGCGGCCTCACGGTCCTGGTCAACGGCATCCGCGCATTCCTGCCCGGCTCGCTGATCGATACGCGTCCGATCAAGGATCTGACGCCGTACGAGAACAAGACCATGGAATTCAAGGTCATCAAGCTCGACCGCAAGCGCAACAACGTGGTGCTGTCGCGCCGTGCTGTCGTGGAAGCCTCGATGGGCGAAGAGCGCGCCAAGCTGATGGAAACCCTGAAGGAAGGCTCCATTGTGCAGGGCGTGGTCAAGAACATCACCGAATACGGTGCGTTCGTGGACCTCGGCGGCATCGACGGCCTGCTGCACATCACCGACATGGCATGGCGCCGCGTTCGCCATCCTTCCGAGGTGGTCACCGCCGGCCAGGAAATCACGGCCAAGATCCTCAAGTTCGACACCGAGAAGAACCGTGTCTCGCTGGGTCTCAAGCAGATGGGCGACGACCCCTGGCTGGGCGTGTCGCGCCGCTACCCCTCGGGCACGCGCCTGTTCGGCAAGGTCACGAACATCGCCGACTACGGCGCGTTCGTTGAACTGGAACCCGGCATCGAAGGCCTGGTCCACGTGTCCGAAATGGACTGGACGAACAAGAACATCGCTCCTTCCAAGCTCGTGTCGCTGGGCGACGAAGTCGAAGTCATGGTCCTCGAGATCGACGAAGACAAGCGCCGCATCAGCCTGGGCATGAAGCAGTGCAAGGCCAACCCGTGGCAAGAGTTCGCACAGAACACCAAGCGCGGCGACCGCGTGAAGGGCCCGATCAAGTCGATCACCGACTTCGGCGTGTTCGTGGGCCTGGCTGCCGGCATCGACGGCCTGGTGCACCTGTCCGACCTGTCGTGGAACGAAGCTGGCGAAGCCGCTGTCCGCAACTACAAGAAGGGCCAGGAAGTCGAAGCCATCGTGCTGGCCGTGGACGTGGACCGCGAGCGCATCTCGCTGGGCATCAAGCAGCTCGACGGCGACCCGTTCACGACCTTCGTGACGGTGAACGACAAGGGCCAGACGGTGAGCGGCAAGGTCAAGACCGTGGACGCCCGTGGCGCTGAAATCGACCTGGGCGAAGACATCATCGGCTACCTGCGCGCTTCGGAAATCTCCCGCGACCGCGTGGAAGATGCCCGCAACGTGCTGAAGGAAGGCGACGAGATCACAGCCGTGGTGGTGAACGTGGATCGCAAGACCCGCAACATCCAGCTGTCGATCAAGGCCAAGGACGCTGCCGACCAGCAGGAAGCCATGGCTTCCCTGTCGCAGCAGTCGGCCCGCGAAAGCGCCGGCACGACGAGCCTGGGTGCCCTGCTGCGCGCCAAGCTGGACAACTCCGACAAGTAATCGGACCAGCCGCCCGCAAGGCAATGGCATGCCGTGCATTGCACGGCCATGAGCGGCGGGCGCCTTGTGCGCCCGCCGCTTTTTTCCAAGTGTGAGTCTCAGACCCATGCCGGGCCGCCCGCCTGCAGCCTCCGGCGCCTTGCCGGACAAAGCCGCTGCCAGGTTCCGGGCCCACCGTGCCATGGCCCATCTTCACGCCGGTTCCGGCGCCACGTTTCCCACCCCATGACCCGATCAGATCTCGTCGAAGAACTTGCCGCGCGTTTCGGCCAGCTGACCCAGCGCGATGCCGAGGCCGCCGTCAAGACCATCCTGGATGCCGTGAGCGATGCGCTGGTGCGCGGCCACCGCATCGAGATCCGCGGGTTCGGCAGCTTCTCGGTCAACCGCCGCCCGCCCCGCATGGGCCGCAACCCGCGCAGCGGGGAGGCCGTCCAGATCCCGGAAAAGCGCGTGCCGCATTTCAAGCCCGGCAAGGCGTTGCGTGAAGCGGTGGACCAGCGCACGGCCGAGATGGGCATCGGTGCCCCCGACACGGCCGGAGACCGCTGAAGCCCTGGCGCCGACAGGCCGGGCACGCGGCCGCCGCACGGTGCCGGCACGCGTTTCGTGGCCCGGACCAGCCCGTAGAATCGCCCCACCATTGGGGAGACGCATGAAATACCTCCTGTGGCTGCTGAAGGCGGCCATTTTTTTCACCCTTTTCGCCTTCGCGCTGAACAACCAGCAGGATGCGACGGTGCACTTCTTTTTCGGCACGCACTGGAGCGCCCCGCTCGTGCTGGTGGTGCTGGCCGCGTTCACCCTGGGCGTGGCGGTAGGCGTGCTGGGCATGGTGCCGCGCTGGTGGAAGCACCTGCGCGCCGCGCGCCGCGCCGAGGCAGCGCTGCCGCCCGCCCCCGCCGCGGCTCCGGGACCGGGACCGGCCTCGACCGGCAGCCCACTCCATCCGCCCGTGCCCACCGTCGATCTTCAGCAGCAGCCGCCCGTCCATGGAATTTGATCTGAGCTGGCTCCTGCTGGGGCTGCCGCTGGCTTTCGTGCTGGGCTGGCTGGCCTCCCGTTTCGATCTGCGGCAACTGCGCGAGGAAAACCGGCGCGCCCCCAAGGCATATTTCAAGGGCCTCAACTACCTGCTCAACGAGCAGCAGGACCAGGCGATCGATGCCTTCATCGAAGCCGTGCAGAACGACCCCGACACCTCCGAACTGCACTTCGCACTGGGCAACCTCTTTCGCCGCCGCGGCGAATACAACCGTGCGGTGCGTGTGCATGAACACCTGCTGTCGCGCGGAGACCTGAGCCGCACGGACCGCGAACGCGCCCAGCACGCGCTGGCGCTCGACTTCCTGAAAGCCGGCCTCCTCGACCGCGCCGAGGATGCCCTACAGCGGCTGGAGGGCACGCCGTTCGAAAGCCAGGCGCGCATGGCGCTGCTGGCCATCTACGAGCGCTCGCGGGACTGGCCGCAGGCCACGGCCATCGCCCGCAAGATGCATGGCTCGCACCAGGGCGACTTCAGCACCCGGCAGGCCCATTACCTCTGCGAGCAGGCCCTCACCCGCGCCGCCCAGGGCGAACTGGAAGCCGCCCAGCACCAGTTCGACGAGGCCGTGTCTGCCGCGCCGCAGGCACCGCGCCCGCGCATCGAACTCGCCCGCCTGCAGCAGCGCCGCGGCCAGGCCGATGCGGCCCTGGCCACGCTGCAGGAACTGGCGCAGCAGTCGCCCGGCGCACTGCCGCTCGCAGCCCCGTTGCTCATCGAACTGGCCACTGCCACCGGGCGCCAGGCCGAGGTCTACCAGCTGCTGCAGGACCACTACACCCGCGCGCCCTCGCTGGACGTGCTCGATGCCATCGTTGCCATGGACACCGCCGCGGCCGACCCGGCCCGCCCGGCGCGCGACTGGTACGTGCGCCATCTCGACAAGGAGCCTTCCCTGGTGGCTGCCGCCAAGTGGCTGGCACAGGAGACGCTGGAGCACGAGGAATTCCACCCCCAGGTCCAGCGCGCGCTGGACCTGGCCGCGAAGCCGCTCACGCGCTACCGCTGCGCGGCCTGCGGTTTCGAGGCGCGGCAGCATTTCTGGCAGTGCCCGGGCTGCCAGAGCTGGGACAGCTACCCGGCCCGCCGGGTCGAGGAACTATGAACCGCGGCCCAGGCCGCCCCGCGAACGCCGGCCAGCGGTTCCGCGCAGGCAGGGTCTTGGGGCTGGGCCGCACCGCTGCGGCCCTCGCGCTGTGCGCAGGGCTCTGGCCCGCAGCCGCATGCGCCACCGACGTGAACACCGCCTCGGTGGCCGAACTCGATGGCATCCGGGGCATCGGGCCCGCGATGTCCCGCCGCATCCTGCAAGCGCGCGCACAAGCGCCGTTCACCGACTGGCAGGATCTCATCGCACGCGTCCCGGGCCTGGGCCGGCAGTCGGCGGCGCGGCTGTCGCAGGAGGGGCTGACCGTGGGCGGCGCGGCGCTGGCCCCGCTGCCGGCACCGCTGCCGAAAGCCTCCCGCGCAGGTGCCGGCACGGGGCCCTGAACCAGGGCACCGGAGGTGCCGCGCATGGCGTCCATACACCGGAGTCTGCTCGGGTTTTCATAGCGGTCTGCGCGGACCTTCCCCGTAGAATGGTCCGCACATGCCCCTGATCCTCCTCGTCCTCCTGCCCTTCGTCGGCAGCCTGCTGGCGGCCGTGCTTCCAGCGAACGCACGCAACACCGAATCCACGCTCGCCGGCGCGGTGGCGGTGTTCTGCGCGGCGCAGGCGGCGCTCTATTTTCCCGAGGTGGCAGCCGGCGGTGTCGTGCGGCAGGAGATCGCGTGGCTGCCGGACCTGGGGCTGAACCTCGTCATCCGCATGGACGGATTCGCGTGGATGTTCTGCATGCTGGTGCTGGGCATAGGCTCGCTGGTGGTGCTCTATGCGCGCTACTACATGTCCGCCGCCGACCCGGTGCCGCGCTTCTTCTCGTTCTTCCTCGCCTTCATGGGCGCCATGACCGGCGTGGTGCTCTCGGGCAACCTGATCCAGCTCGTCTTCTTCTGGGAGCTGACGAGCCTCTTCTCCTTCCTGCTGATCGGCTACTGGCACCACCGCAAGGACGCGCGCAGCGGTGCGCGCATGGCGCTCACGGTCACCGGCACCGGCGGGCTGTGCCTGCTGGCCGGCGTGCTGGTGCTGGGGCACATCGTGGGCAGCTACGACCTGGACCGGGTGCTCGCCGCCGGCGAGATGGTGCGGGCGCATCCGCTCTACCTCACCGCACTGGTACTCGTCCTGCTGGGTGCGCTCACCAAGAGCGCGCAGTTCCCGTTCCACTTCTGGCTGCCGAACGCGATGGCCGCGCCCACCCCCGTGTCGGCCTACCTGCATTCGGCCACGATGGTGAAGGCCGGCGTGTTCCTGCTGGCGCGCATGTGGCCGGTGATGGGCGGCACCGAGCCCTGGTTCTGGATCGTGGGCGGAGCGGGCGTCTGCACCTTGCTCATCGGCGGCTACGCGGCGATGTTCCAGCACGACCTGAAGGGGCTGCTGGCCTATTCGACCATTTCCCACCTCGGGCTGATCACCCTGCTGCTGGGCCTCAACAGCCCGCTGGCGGCCGTGGCGGCCGTGTTCCACATCATGAACCACGCCACCTTCAAGGCCTCGCTCTTCATGGCGGCCGGCATCGTGGACCATGAAAGCGGCACGCGCGACATCCGGCGGCTCTCCGGGCTGCGGCGGATGATGCCCGTGACCTCCACGCTGGCCATGGTGGCCAGCGCGGCGATGGCCGGCGTGCCGCTCCTCAACGGGTTCCTCTCCAAGGAAATGTTCTTCGCCGAGACGGTGTTCCTCGATGCATCGCCCTTCATCGCGATCGCGCTCCCCGTGGCGGCCACGCTGGCGGGCGTGTTCAGCGTGGCGTATTCGCTGCGGTTCACGGTGGATGTGTTCTGGGGCCCGAAAGCCGAGGACCTGCCGCGCGAGCCGCACGAGCCGCCCCACTGGATGCGGGTGCCGGTCGAACTGCTCGTGCTTGCCTGCCTCGTGGTCGGCACCCTGCCGGCCTGGTCGGTGGGCCACTACCTGGACGCCGCGGCGCGGCCGGTGGTCGGCGGCACCATGCCCGAATTCAGCCTGGCGATCTGGCACGGCTTCAACACGCCGTTCGTCATGAGCCTGATCGCGCTGGCGGGCGGCACCGCCCTCTACATGCTGCTGCGCAAGCAGCGCGAGGCGGGCCGCATCGACGCCGCACCGCTCATCTACCGCGTGAGCGGCAAGCGCATCTTCGAGGCGCTGTTCACGCTGCTCACGCTGGCCGGCTACCGGGGCCGCCGCATGCTCGGCACGCCGCGCCTGCAGTGGCAGATGCTGTGGCTGGTCTGCGCCGCGCTGGTGGCCGCCACGCTGCCGCTCTGGACGCGCGGCCTGCTGCTCGGCGACCGGGGCACGCTGCCGCTGTCGCCCACGTTCGTGGTGCTGTGGGCGGTGGGCTCGATCTGCGCGGTGGGCGCTGCATGGCAGGCCAAGTACCACCGGCTGGCGGCCCTGGCGCTGCTCGGCGGAGCGGGGCTGTGCACCTGCATCACCTTCCTGTGGTTCTCGGCCCCCGACCTCGCGCTCACGCAGATCGTGGTGGAGATCGTGACCACCGTACTCATCCTGCTCGGGCTGCGCTGGCTGCCGCGGCGCGACGAACGCCTGCGCACCGTGGCGCCGCCGGTCGGGTTGCCGCGCGTGCGCCGCGCACGCGACCTGCTGATCTCCCTGCTCGCGGGCGGCGGCCTCGGCTGGCTGGCCTACGTGATGATGAGCCGCCCCTTCCCCGAGAGCACCTCCACCTTCTTCCTGGAACGTGCGCTGACCGAAGGTGGCGGGACCAACGTGGTCAACGTGATGCTGGTCGACTTCCGCGGCTTCGATACCTTCGGCGAGATCGTCGTGCTGGGCATCGTCGCACTCACCGTGTACGCGCTGCTGCGGCGCTTCCGCCCCGCGCGGGAGACGATGGACCTGCCCGAGCAGCAGCGCAACATGCCGGCCGATCTGCAGACTGACCTGCTGAACCCGCGCAACGCGGCGGACACCGCCGTGGGCTACCTCATGGTGCCTGCGGTGCTGGTGCGCCTGCTGCTGCCGTTCACGCTGCTGGTCTCGTTCTACATGTTCATGCGTGGCCACAACCAGCCCGGCGGCGGCTTCGTGGCCGGGCTCGTGCTGTCGGTGGGCCTGCTGCTGCAGTACATCATCTCGGGCACGCAGTGGGTGGAGGCGCACCTGGCGCTCTACCCGCGCCGCTGGATCGCCACCGGCCTGCTCTTCGCGCTGGGCACCGGGGCCGGTGCGCTCTTCTTCGGCTATCCCTTCCTCACCAGCCACACCGCGCACCTGCACCTGCCCGTGGTGGGCGACGTGCACCTGGCGAGCGCGCTGTTCTTCGACATCGGCGTGTTCGCGCTGGTGGTCGGTGCCACGCTGCTCATGCTGACGGCCATCGCCCACCAGTCGGTGCGCGGCCACCGCTACCACGCACGGCTGGCGGAAGAGCGCGAGGCCGAGGAATCGGCCCAGTCCGCCGAGGCCGCGCAGGCGGCCGAACAGAAGACGCCGGCCGCCGTGGCCGCCGCGCAGGGCGGAGCCGCCGCCACCGCCCCCGGAGGAAACCGCTGATGGAAATCGTTCTTGCCGTCGCCATCGGCGTGCTCGCAGGCTCCGGCGTGTGGCTGGTGCTGCGCCCGCGGACCTACCAGGTCATCATGGGCCTGGCGCTGCTCTCCTACGCCGTGAACCTGTTCATCTTCAGCATGGGCCGCCTGGGCCTGGCGGTGGGCAAGGAGCCCGTTCTGATCGACGGCATTCCGCAGGATCTGCAGCACTACGCCGATCCGATGCCCCAGGCGCTGGTGCTCACGGCCATCGTGATCGGCTTCGCCATGACGGCGCTCTTCCTGGTGGTGCTGCTGGCGTCGCGCGGCATGTCGGGCACCGACCATGTGGACGGCTCGCTCTCGCACGACGTGCAGGAGATGCCATGACCGGTCCCCGTACGCCGCAGCGCCGCTCCGCGGGAGGCCGACCATGAACGCCGCCCTCCAGGCCCAGTGGTCGCAGGCCGTCGCGGCGCTGATGCCGCACCTGATGCTCGCGCCCATCATGCTGCCGCTCCTGACCGCGGCGCTGATGCTGCTGCTGCGCGAGGAGCGGCAGCGGCTCAAGCTGGGCATGAACCTGGTGTCCACGTTGATCGGCCTGGGCGTATCGCTCGCGCTGCTGTTCTGGACGCACCAGAGCGGCAAGCCCGTGACGATGGGCGTGTACCTGCCGGGCAACTGGCCGGCGCCGTTCGGCATCGTGCTCGCGCTGGACCGGCTCTCGGCGCTCATGCTGGTGCTCACCAGCGCCATCGCGGCGTGCGCCATCGTCTTCGCGGCAGCACGCTGGCACCGCGCGGGCGTGCATTTCCATCCGCTCTTCCAGTTCCAGCTCATGGGGCTGGCCGGGGCCTTCCTCACGGCCGACCTGTTCAACCTGTTCGTGTTCTTCGAGATCATGCTGGCCGCGTCCTACGGGCTGCTGCTGCACGGCTCGGGGCGGGTGCGCGTGCAGGCGGGCCTGCACTACATCGCGATCAACCTCGCGGCGTCTTCGCTGTTCCTCATCGGTGTGTCGATGCTCTACGGCATCACGGGCACGCTCAACATGGCCGATCTCGCGCAGACCATCCCGCACGTGGCCGATGCCGACCGCGGGCTGCTGCACACCGCCGCGGGCATCCTGGCGACGGCTTTCCTCATCAAGGCCGCCGTGTGGCCGCTGAACTTCTGGCTGGTGCCGGCCTACAGCGCGGCCAGCGCGCCGGCCGGGGCGCTGTTCGCGCTGATGACCAAGGTGGGCGTGTACACCATCCTGCGGCTCTGGACGCTCATGTTCGGCCAGGAGGCCGGGCCGTCCGCGCATTTCGGCAGCCTCTGGCTCATCGGCGGCGGGCTCATCACGATGGCCTTCGGCGCGATCGGCATGCTGGGCTCGCAGCGCATCGCCACGCTGGCCGGCTACGCGGCCATCCTTTCGTCGGGCACGCTGCTCGCCGCCTCGGGCTTCGGGCAGAACCTGCTCACGGCGGGCCTGCTCTACTACCTGCCCAGTTCCACGCTGGCCGTGAGCGCGCTGTTCCTGCTGACCGACCTCATCGACCGCTGGCGCAACGACGGCTCCACACTGGCCCCGCACGAACTGGACGACGACGCCCCCTTCCTCACGCCCGAGCTGGTGCCCACCGAGCGCCTCAACCTCGACGAGCAGGAAATGGTGCTCGTGGGCCGCGTGATCCCCGCCGCCGCCGCCTTCCTGGGCCTGGCCTTCCTGCTGTGCACGCTCGTGATCGCGGGGCTGCCGCCGCTCTCGGGCTTCGTGGGCAAGTTCGCGATGCTCACCGCCCTGCTCAATCCGCTGGGCCTGGGCGTGTCGCCCGGCGCGCAGACTGGCGTAGTGGGCTGGGTGCTGTTCGCCATGCTGATCGCCACGGGACTGCTCGCGCTGCTGGCGCTCACGCGCACGGGGATGCGGCATTTCTGGACCACGCACGACCGTCCCGCGCCGCAGCTGCGCGTGCTGGAAGGCGTGCCCATCGCCGTGCTGCTGGCCGGCTGCATCGGGCTGGCGCTGCAGGCCGGGCCGGTGATGCAGTTCACCCAGGCCACGGCGAACGCGCTGCACGCGCCGCGCGGCTACATCGATGCCGTGATGTCGGCCCGCCCGCTGCCGGGCCCCGCCACGCCCGAGGGCGCCGGTGCCGGTGCCAGCGCGCGCAGGGCGCTCGACATGGCCGCCAGTGCCGCGGCCGAAGGCGCTGCCGCGCGCATACCCACGCCGGGAGGGACCGCCCCATGATGAAGCGGCTCTTTCCCGCGCCCCTGCTGTCGATCGCGCTCGCCGCCATGTGGCTGCTGCTCAACCGGTCGCTCGGTGCAGGCCAGATCATCCTGGCCGTGCTGGTGGGCGTGCTGATTCCTTTGCTCACGCGCGGTCTGCGGCCGCTGCCGGTGCGCGTGCGCCGCCCGGGCACGGTGCTGCGCCTGGCGGTGTCGGTGCTGGTGGACACCTCGCTGTCCAACCTGAACGTGGTGCGCTTCCTGGCGTTTCCGTCGCGGCGCGCCCACGCATCGGGCTTCGTGCAGATCCCGCTCGACCTGCGCGACGCCAACGGCCTGGCCGTGCTGGCGGTGATCGTCTGCATCACACCGGGCACGTCCTGGGCCGAGCTGTCGCTGGACCGATCGGTGCTGATGCTGCACGTGCTCGAACTCGACAGCCCCCAGGCCGTGATCGACCACGTCAAGCAGCGCTACGAGCGCCCCCTGATGGAGATCTTCGAATCATGACGATGACCACCAGCCCCGTGCTTTCCTGGGCCCTGCCCATCGCGTTGGGAATGCTTTCCCTGGCCATCGTGTGCGCCCTGGTGCGCATGCTCAAGGGCCCCTCGGCGCAGGACCGTGTGCTGGCGCTGGACTGCATGTACCAGAGCGGCATGCTGTCCATGCTGGTGCTGGGCATCTACTACGGCAGCACGCATTATTTCGAGGCGGCGCTGCTCATCGCGCTGCTGGGCTTCGCCAGTTCCACGGCGATGGCGAAGTTCCTGCTGCGCGGCGAGGTGATCGAATGAACGGCACCGCGCTGCCGCTGTGGGCCGAGATCGCCGTGGCCGTGCTGGTGATCGCGGGTGCGGGCATCGCGCTGCTGGGCTCGATCGGGCTGCTGCGCCTCAAGACCTACTTCGAGCGCGTGCACGCGCCCTCGATCATCGCGACCATGGGCTGCTGGTGCATCATGCACGGCACCCTGCTGTACTTCTCGGTGGCGGGCCACGGCCTCGCGCTGCACCCGCTGCTCATAGCGCTGTTCGTGGCCGTGACGGTGCCGGTGACCAACATCTTCCTCATGCGCGCCGCCCTCTTCCGCGCGCGGCGCGCCGGCCGCGACGTCCCGCCCAGCCTCAGCCGGGACGCGGACAAGACCGCCGAACGCGATTCGTGAGGACATCCATCGCAGTCATTTGCTACAAAAATAATAGCAAACTATTGAATGAATCCGGCGGCATGGAGGGGTTTTCACCCTGAATCCGGCGATCCGAAGCCCCCGCCGCCCGGCGTGTGGATCTCGAACACGTCGCCCGGCTGCATGCGCGCCTGGCCGATGTGCCCCAGCACTTCCACCTTGCCATGAGCGCGCACCACGCGGTTGAGCCCCGGCTGGCCCGCGCTGCCGCCCGCCATGCCGAACGCGCCCGACTGCCGCCCGTTCGAGAGGATGCTCGCCGTCATCGGCTCCAGGAAGCGGATGCGCCGCACGCCGCCGTCGCCGCCATTCCAGCGCCCGGCCCCGCCCGAGCCCGCGCGCAGGGCGTAGCTCTCCAGCCGCACCGGAAAGCGGAACTCCAGCACCTCCGGATCGGTGAGGCGCGAGTTGGTCATGTGGGTCTGCACCACGCTGGTTCCGCCGAAGCCGTCCACCAGCGCGCCCGCATCGTCGAACACGCCGCCCGCGCCGCTGCCGCCGGCGATGGTCTCGTAGTACTGGTGGCGGTCGTTGCCGAAGGTGAAGTTGTTCATGGTGCACTGGCTGGCGGCCGAAACCCCCAGGGCGCCGAGCAGCGCGTTGGTGATGCAGGTGGAGGTCTCCACGTTGCCGGCCACCACCGACGCCGGCGGCAGCGGGTGCAGCATCGACCCCGGCGGGATGACGACGCGCAGCGGCTTGAGGCAGCCCGCGTTGAGCGGGATGTCGTCGTCCACCAGCGAGCGGAACACGTACAGCACCGCCGCCATGCACACCGCCGTGGGCGCATTGAAGTTGTTGTCCTGCTGCGGGGAGGTGCCGGTGAAGTCGATCACCGCGCTGCGGTCGGCCGCATCGATGCGCACCGCCACCTGGATGCGGGCGCCGTTGTCCAGCGGCAGCGTGAAGCTGCCTTCGCGCACGCGGGCTGCGAGGCGCGTGATCGCGCGGCGCACCGACTCCTCGGCGTTGTCCTGCACGTGGCGCATGTAGGCCTGCACCACCGGCAGCCCGAACTGCGCCGCCATCCGGCGCAGCTCCTGCACGCCCTTTTCGTTGGCAGCGATCTGCGCCTTCAGGTCGGCCAGGTTCTGCTGCGGGTTGCGCGCCGGGTAGTCGCCGCTGGCCAGCAGCGCCAGCATGTCCGCTTCGCGCAGCACGCCGTCCTCCACCAGCTTCACGTTGTCGATCTGCACGCCCTCTTCCTCGATGCGCGTGGAGAACGGCGGCATCGAGCCCGGCGTGGCGCCGCCCACGTCGGCATGGTGGCCGCGGCTTCCCACATAGAAGGTCGGCCGCGCGCTGCCGTCCTCCGCATCGTCGCCCATGTAGACCGGCGTGATGACGGTGATGTCGGGCAGGTGCGTGCCGCCGTGGTAGGGATCGTTCAGCACGTACACGTCGCCGGGCCGCATGTGCGCGGCATTGCGCGCGATCACGGTCTTGATGCTCTCGCCCATGCTGCCCAGGTGCACGGGCATGTGCGGCGCGTTGGCGATGAGCTGGCCCTCCGCGTCGAACAGCGCGCAGGAGAAATCCAGCCGCTCCTTGATGTTGACCGAGTGCGCGGTGTTCTGCAGCTGCAGGCCCATCTGCTCGGCAATGTTCATGAAAAGGTTGTTGAAGACCTCCAGCAGCACCGGGTCCACCGTGGTGCCGGCCGCATGGCGCTGGCTGCGCTGCGCGCGGCGCTCCAGCACGAGATGGTCCAGCGCGGTGAGTGCCGCCTCCCAGCCGGGCTCCACGACGGTGGTGGCCGTGGGCTCCGCGATGATGGCGGGGCCGGGCACCACGTCGCCGGGGCGCAGGTCTTCGCGCACCACCAGCGCGGCGTCGTGCCAGCGCGGCTCGCCGTCCGTGCCTTCGGTGTAGACGCGCACGGTGCCGCGGCGCGGCGCCTCGCGCGGTGGGTGCAGCGCCTGCCGCGACTCGGCCGGAGCCCCGCCCGCCAGCACGGCCTCGACCGACACCGCCTCGACCACCAGCGCGCGGCCCGGCATCAGGAAGGCGTAGCGCTGCCGGTACGCAGCCTCGAACGCGGCCACCACGCCCTGCGGCGCGCCGAACGGCACGGCCAGCGCGGCGTCGGAGCCGGCATAGCGCACATGCACGCGGCGGTGCACGGCAATGGCGCCGCCCTCTGCGCCGCCCCCGTTGCCGAAGCGCTGCGCGTCCAGCTCGGCCTGCGCCTGCCCGGCCAGCGCGTCCAGGGCCGCGGACACCTGGGGCCACGCGGGCGGCTCCAGCGGTACTTCCACCGCCTGCTCGCGGATCACGCCCTGGTCGGCCAGCCCCATGCCGTAGGCCGAGAGCACGCCCGCGAGCGGGTGCACGAACACGCGCTGCATGCCCAGCGCATCGGCCACCAGGCACGCATGCTGCCCGCCCGCGCCGCCGAAGCACTGCAGCGTGTAGCGCGTCACGTCGTAGCCGCGCGCCACCGAGATCTTCTTGATCGCATTGGCCATCTGCTGCACGGCGATGCGGATGAAGCCGTGGGCCACGTCCTCGGGCGCGCGGCCGGTGCGCGCCGCCCAGTCGCCGAACCGCTCGCGCACCACGCCGGCATCGAGCGGCGCGTTCGCCGCCGGCCCGAAGACGTGCGGGAAATGCGCGGGCTGGATCTTGCCCACCATCACGTTCGCATCGGTCACCGCCAGCGGGCCGCCGCGCCGGTAGCAGGCCGGGCCCGGGTGCGCGCCCGCGCTCTCGGGCCCCACGCGGAAGCGCGCGCCGTCGTAGCCCAGCAGCGATCCGCCGCCGGACGCCACCGTGTGGATGCCCATCATCGGCGCGCGCATGCGCACGCCGGCCACCTGGGTCTCGAACTCGCGCTCGAACTCGCCCGCGAAATGGCTCACGTCGGTGGAGGTGCCGCCCATGTCGAAGCCGATCACGCGGTCGAAGCCCGCGCCCTGCGCGGTGCGCGCCATGCCCACGATGCCGCCTGCGGGGCCCGAAAGGATCGCGTCCTTGCCCTTGAAGCGCCGCGCATCGGCCAGCCCGCCGGAAGACTGCATGAAGTAGAGCGGCACGCCGGGCATCTCGGCCGCCACCTGGTCCACGTAGCGGCGCAGGATGGGCGAGAGGTAGGCATCGACCACGGTGGTGTCGCCGCGGCCGACGAACTTCATGAGCGGGCTCGTCGCGTGCGACGCGCTCACCTGCGTGAAGCCCACCTCGCGCGCGATGCGGGCCGCTGCCGCTTCGTGCGCGGTGAAGCGCCAGCCGTGCATGAAGACGACCGCCACGCTGCGCAGCCCCGCGTCGAACGCCGCCCACAGGCGCTCGCGCAGGTGCGCCTCGTCCAGCGGCTCCTCGACCTCGCCGTGCGCGCCCACGCGCTCCTGCGCCTCGATCACGCGGCTGTAGAGCAGCTCGGGCAGCACGATGCGCCGGTCGAAGAGGCGCGGCCGGTTCTGGTAGGCGATGCGCAGCGCATCGCGAAAACCGCGCGTGGTCACCAGCAGCGTGGGTTCGCCCTTGCGCTCCAGCAGCGCATTGGTGGCCACCGTGGTGCCCATCTTCACGCACTCCACCCGCCCGGGTGTGACCGGCGCGCCGGCTTCCAGCCCCAGCAGGTGGCGGATGCCGGCCACGGCCGCGTCGCGGTACTGCTCGGGGTTCTCCGAAAGCAGCTTGTGCGTCGCGAGGGATCCGTCGGGCCTGCGCCCCACGACATCGGTGAAGGTGCCTCCACGGTCCACCCAGAACTGCCACGTGTTTCCAGCCATGCTCCGTCCTTGCGTCGAATTCCAGTCTGCGGCGCGCGGTGTGCGCACGCGCGGCCATCGGTTTCCATAATGTAGGGCGCCCGGCACCCTGCGCCCTGCACCGCGCTTGCAGGGTCCGTGCCGCCCTGCCTTTCTCCGCACGCTGCCCATCACACACCCCATGACCTCTTCCGCCCCGCCCGACTCCACCGTCCTGCTCGACGCCACCGAACCCCGCACGCTCGATGCCTGGATCGACCGCTTCACCCAGCCCGGCTGGCAGGGCCGATTCGTGGAGGGCTGGCTCTTCGAAGGCCCGGCCGAGCGCCGCGCGGCCGAGCAGCGCCTGGCCGCGGCCGGCGTGCACGCGCGGCTGCGCAGCGCCTACAAGCCGCTCGTGCACTGGTTCCTGGAAGAGCTGCCCGCCGGCCCCGGCGGCGGGCGCCCCGTCTCGGTGCAGGTGCGCTACCCGGTCCACCCCGGTGCGGGGCCCCAGCGCTTCCTGCTGGAGGCCTACCCGCTCGCCGCGCTGCTGCCGGGCTGCGAACTGTCGTTCGATGCCGGCGGGAGCGATTTGCACTACGAAGTGGCGCTCTCCTGCGCGGACGGCACGCAGCAGGTGCACCGCGTGTTCGCCCCCAACCAGGTGCGGCCCGACGTG
Source organism: Acidovorax sp. NCPPB 4044 (assembly GCF_028069655.1). Taxonomy (NCBI): domain Bacteria; kingdom Pseudomonadati; phylum Pseudomonadota; class Betaproteobacteria; order Burkholderiales; family Comamonadaceae; genus Acidovorax; species Acidovorax sp. NCPPB 4044. The sequence goes on along the minus strand of NZ_JAMCOS010000001.1, from coordinate 1,650,956 downwards.
CTGGACACCCCCCAGCTCTCGCCCACGGGCTGGCTGCGCGCGGGCAGTTCGGCCGGCGCGGCCGACCTGCTCGACGCCGCGCAGGACACCGAATTCGAGCGCCTCTTCTGGCGCGCCATGGAGGCCGTGCAGGCGCATCCGTGGCCGCGGCAGGAGCCGTACTTCGACCGGCTCGACCTGCGCGTGGACCTGCCCGGCTACGAAGTGCCGCTGGATGTGCCGGGCGAATGCATCAGTACCTTCGAGGCCCTGCACGAGGACTTCTACTTCGGGCTGCTCGAATTCTTCCAGCGCCACTCCGGCCGCCCGCCGGGCGATCGGCGCCTGCAGCCGGGCCAGCTCGTGCCCGATGTCCGCCCCGCCGCGGCCGGCGCGCCGCCGCGCGTGCGCGTCGCCATGCGTCCCTTCGACACCGCCGCGCAGGATGCCGCCGCCTGGGCCGATACGGAAGCGGAGCTGCCGCTCGAAGCCATGGGCAAGGCGCCGCCGCCCTCGCGCATCGCCCGCGAACTGCAGCAGTGGGGCAGTGAGCCGTTCGGCGCGCAATCCCGCCAGGGCCGCGCGGTGTGGGGCCGCTACCTGCGCGGCACCGCGGCGCCGGTGTTCGTGAGCGGCGGCCAGCACGCCAACGAGACCTCGGGCGTGGTGGGCGCCCTGCGCGCAGCCCAGGCCCTGGCCGCGCAGCCCGGCGCGCACATCGCGCTGCTGCCGCTGGAGAACCCCGACGGCTACGCGCTGCACCGCGAGCTGGGCGCGCACCACCCGCGCCACATGCAGCACGCGGCACGCTACACGGCCCTGGGCGACGACGTGGAGTACCGCGAAGGCGGCCGGCCCTACGAGCGCGAGGCCCGCGAGCAGGCGCTGGCCCTCTCCGGCGCGCAACTGCACGTCAACCTGCACGGCTACCCCGCGCACGAATGGACGCGGCCGCTCACGGGCTACGTGCCGCGCGGGTTCGGCCAATGGACCATTCCCAAGGGCTTCTTCCTGATCCTGCGCTACCACGCGGGCTGGGAGGCGCAGGGCCGCGCGCTGCTCGAGCGCGTGGCCGCCGCGCTGCAGGAAGTGCCGGGCCTGGTCGATTTCAATGCGCGCCAGATCGCCCTCTACGAACGGCACGCCGGTCCGATGCCCTTCGAAGTGCTGCACGGCACGGCCTGCACGCAGTCGGAAGTGCCGCGCGGAGCGCCCGTGACGCTCATCACCGAATTCCCCGACGAGACCGTGGACGGCGACGATTTCCGGTTCGCCCACACCGCGCAGTGCGCGGCCGTGCTGGCGGCCGTGCGTGCCTGGCAGGACATCGTGGCGGAGCACGGCCCGGCCGGAGCGCCGTGACCGCGCCGGATCCGTGCACAGTGGCACGACCGGCTCTGGCACGGGATGTGCATAGCGCATGCACGGCATTGGGGGCATCCGGGTCGCACCCGAGGGTCCCTGCCCCGGCACCGCGCGTACATTCGATGCGCCCCTCGTGGGACGTGTCGGCGTTCGCACGGCGCCGGCCTGCCCTGCCCCTTCTGGTCGATTCCACTTCTCCGGAGCACACGATGAAGCGTAGAGCCGTTCCCCTCCTTGCCCTGGCCCTGGCCGGCGCGCTGTCCGCAACGTCCGCCTTCGCGCAGGCCCGCTGGGACCTCGCGGCCGCGTATCCGGCGACCAACTTCCACACCGAGAACCTCGCGCAGTTCGCCAAAGAGGTCGAATCGGCCACCGGCGGCAAGCTGCGCATCACGGTGCACGCCAATGCCTCGCTCTTCAAGGCCAACGAGATCAAGCGCGCCGTGCAGGGCGGGCAGGCTCCGGCAGGCGAGATCCTGCTGCCCAATTTCGAGAACGAGAACCCGGTGTACGGCGTGGACGGCATCCCCTTCCTGGCCACCTCCTATGCCGACTCCCGGCGCCTGTACGAAGCGCAGAAGCCCGTGCTCGAGCGGCTGCTGGGCGCGCAGGGCCTGCGCCTGCTCTACACCGTGGCGTGGCCGCCGCAGGGCATCTACACCAAGAAGGAGATCGCCTCGGTGGCCGACCTGCGCGGCATCAAGTGGCGCGCCTACAGCCCGGCCACCGCCAAGATCGCCGAACTCATCGGCGCGCAGCCCGTGACCATCCAGGCCGCCGAGCTGTCCCAGGCCATGGCCACGGGCGCCGTGGAATCGATGATGACCTCGGGCTCCACCGGCTACGACAGCAAGCTCTACGAGAGCATCAAGTACTTCTACGACACCCAGGCCTGGCTGCCCAAGAACGCCGTCATCGTGAGCCGCAAGGCCTTCGACGCGCTCGACAAGCCCGTGCAGGACGCGCTGCTGAAGGCCGCGGCCGATGCCGAAGACCGCGGCTGGAAGCTGAGCGCCGAGAAGAACGACTGGTACAAGAAAGCCCTCACCGACAAGGGCATGAAGATCCTGCCCCCGCCGGCCAAGCTCACGGCCGACCTGCGGCAGGTGGGCGACGTGATGCTGGCCGACTGGCTCAAGAAGGCGGGCCCGGACGGCGAGGCCATCATCGCGGCCTACCGCAAGTCCGTGCCGGCCGCCGCCAAGTGAGCCCCGCATGCGGCGCTTTCTCGACCGGCTCTACTTCGCGGCGGGCGCGCTCGGCGCCACCTTCGTCGCGCTGATCTGCGTGCTCATGGTCGCGCAGAGCGTGCTGCGCGAGATGGGCGTGCGCACCGGCGCGCTCAACGACGTGGTGGCCTGGTTCTGCGCCGCCGCCGCGTTCTTCGCGATGGCCCATGCCTTCAAGCACGGCGATTTCGTGCGCGTCACGCTGCTGCTGGAGAAGCTGCCGCCGCGCACGCGCCACGCGTTCGAGCTGGCCGCGCTCGCCATCGGCACGGTGGCCACGGCCTACCTCGCATGGTCCGCCTGCCTCTTCACCTACGAGAGCTGGGAGTTCAACGACGTGGCCCAGGGCCTGCTGCCGCTGCCGATGTGGATCCCGCAGCTCAGCTTCGCGCTCGGCTCCGTGCTGCTGCTGGTGGCCGTGGTGGACGAGCTGCTCATCGTGCTGCGCGGCGCCAAGCCCACCTTCGTGCGCGCGGTGGACGAGCGCCACGCCCGCGGGGATTTCTCCGCCGACATCTGAGGGCCTGGCGGCCCCGCCGCCCACGCCCGCCCCATCGTCCCTCCCGCTCTACGAACCATCCCGCCGGCGCCGCGCGCACGGCAGAAAGACCTGTGCCATGGACATCCTGCTGGTGGGCGGCATCCTGCTGCTCCTGATGATCGTGCTGCTCGCGGGCGGCGTCTGGATCGCGATGACGCTCGCCATCTGCGGCTGGGTGGGCCAGGCGTTCTTCACGAACACGCAGCCCGGCAAGAACCTGTTCTCTGCCTTCTGGGAGAGCAACGCGAGCTGGGAGCTGGCCGCGCTGCCGCTCTTCATCTGGATGGGCGAGATCCTGTTCCGCACACGGCTCAGCGAGGAGATGTTCGAAGGCCTGCGGCCGTGGCTCAACCGCGTGCCGGGCCGGCTCATGCACACCACGATCCTGGGCTGCGGCATCTTCGGCTCGGTGTCGGGCTCGTCGGCCGCCACCTGCGCCACGATCAGCAAGGTGGCCCTGCCCGAGCTGCTGCGGCGCGGCTACGACGAGCGGCTCGCGCTCGGGTCGCTCGCCACGGCGGGCACGCTGGGCATCCTGATCCCGCCCTCCATCACCATGGTGGTGTACGCGGTGGCGGCGGATGCCTCGATCATCCGCATCTTCCTGGCCGGCTTCCTGCCCGGGCTGCTGCTGATGCTGCTGTTCTCGGGCTACATCGGCTGGTGGAGCCTGCGCCACCCCGACCGCGTGCCGCCGGCCGACGCGCCCACCACGCTGCGCGAGAAGATCCGCCGCTCCGGGCAGCTCATCCCCGTCACGGTGCTGATCGTGTTCATCGTCTGGGTGCTGGTGGCGGGCTATGCCACGGCCACCGAATGCGCGGCCTTCGGCGTGGTGGGCTCGCTGGGCCTCGCGCTCTGGAGCCGCTCGCTCACCTGGAAGAACTTCTCCGAAGGGCTGATGGGCGCCACCCGCACGAGCTGCATGATCATGTTCATCCTCGCGGGCGCGGCCTTCCTCACCAAGACCATGGCCTTCACGGGGATCCCGCGCGAGCTGGCCGAGTGGGTGGACGCGATGCACCTGCCTCCCTACGCGCTGATCGGCGTGCTCACGCTGGTCTACCTCGTGCTGGGCACGGCGCTGGACGGCATCAGCATGATCGTGCTCACCAGCGCGGTGGTGCTGCCGATGATCCAGAAGGCGGGCTTCGACCTGGTGTGGTTCGGCATCTTCATCGTGCTACTGGTGGAGATCGCCGAGGTGACGCCGCCTGTGGGCTTCAACCTCTTCGTGCTGCAGAACATGACGGGCAAGGACAGCAACACCATTGCGCGTGCCGCCATCCCGTTCTTCGTGTGCCTCGTGGCGTGCATCGCGCTGATCACCGTGTTCCCGCAGATCGTCACGGTGCTGCCGGACCTCGTGATGGGCAAGGACGGAGGCGGCTGAAAGACACGGCCGCGTGTCCTGAGATACTCAGGGCATGTGGCTGCACATCACCGTCATCTGCCTGGCCGCCTGCGTGGGCGCCCTGATGCGCTGGGGTTTCGCGCTCTGGCTCAATCCGGGCGGGGTGCTCCCCTGGGGCACCCTGGCCGTCAACCTCATCGGCGGCTACTGCATCGGCATCGCGCTCGCGGTCTTCACGAGCCGCCCGGACATCGATCCGGCCTGGCGCCTGCTGATCATCACCGGCTTCCTGGGCACGCTCACCACCTTCTCGAGCTTCTCGGGCGAGGTGGTCACCATGCTCATGCAGCAGCGGTTCGGCCTCGCGTTCGCCACCATCGGACTGCACCTGGGCGGGTCGCTCGCGCTCACCTGGGCGGGCATGCGCACCGCACTGTGGTGGATGGCCCGCTGATGGGTACCCTGCCCCTTCCCTTTTTCTTTCGCGCTGCCACGGCCGCGCCATCTTCGTACCGCACCATCGCTCCATGGAATCCAACACCGACCTCAACGACAGCCGCCTGGCCAATGCCTGGGCCGAACTCCACAACCACGCCGTGAGCGGCAACCCGCTGCACGCGGACGCCTACCGGCTCGCTTTCGCCGACCCCGAATTCATGCTGCGCCGCGAGACGCGCGGCATCCGCTTCCAGCTGGAGATGCTCAAGCCCGACCTCGGCCAGACCGCGCAGGGCATCGAGAACACCGTGGTGGTCTACGGCAGCGCCCGTTTCCTGGCCCCCGAGGACGCCGCGCAGCAGCTGACCGATGCCGAGGCCAGCGGCGACGCCGACCGCATCGCCCGTGCACGGCTCGCCGTGCGCAACGCCGGCTACTACGACCTTGCACGCCGCTTCGCGCGCGTGGTGGCCGAATACAGCGAGCAGCGCCCGCCCGCCGAGCGCATCTACATCTGCACCGGCGGCGGCCCCGGCATCATGGAAGCCGCCAACCGCGGCGCACACGAAGTGGGCGCACTCAACGTGGGCCTGAACATCGCGCTGCCGCACGAGCAGAGCGGCAACCGCTACATCTCGCCCTCGCTGTCGTACAAGTTCCACTACTTCGCGCTGCGCAAGATGCACTTCATGATGCGCGCCAAGGCGCTCGTCGCCTTCCCCGGCGGATTCGGCACGCTCGACGAGCTGTTCGAAGTGCTCACGCTGGTGCAGACCGGCAAGGCCAAGCCCGTGCCGATCGTGCTCTTCGGCACCGAGTTCTGGAAGAAGCTCGTCAACTTCGAGGCCCTGGTGGAGGAAGGCACCATCTCGGCCGCCGACCTGAACCTGTTCCGCTACACGGACGATCCTGAGGAGGCGTGGGGCTTCATCAAGGCGTTCTACAAGCTGTGAAGCCACCCTGGGAGGCCGCAGCATTCGCACTGCCGGGCGCAGGCCGTTCTCAAGAGCGGTGTGCGGGCACGCGCTTCACGGGTGCGGTCCGGGCGCGGTGGCCTGGGGAGCGCCCGCGGCTCCCAGCTTCCGTGCCGACCGCGATCCGATCCCGACGATGCCCCCCACCACCCAGAACAGCCCCGCCACGCCGATCAGCGCCCCGGCCGATCCGAACAGCACGGGCATCGCCACGCTCGATGCGTTGATCGCCATGAGCCGCAGGCCCAATGCCTCGCCGTGGCGGTGGTGCGGGGTCATCTGGTGCAGCATGCTCATGATCATGGGCTGCACGGAGCCGAGCGCGAAGCCCAGCAGCACCGAGCAGGCGCCCAGCGCCCAGGCCGAGGGCAGCAGCGGATAGACCGCGAACAGCACGGCGGTGGCCAGCATCGCCCACACCACCACCACCGACTCCTGGAGGTGCGCGGCCACGATGGGCATCAGCACGCGGATCGCCGCCGCCGCGATGGCGAAGGCCCCGAGGATGGAGCCGATCACCGATGCGGAGAGCCCCCGCTCGTGACCCAGCAGCGGCACCACGAAGGTATGCACGTCCCAGCAGGACGAGAGCAGCCAGTTCACGACCAGCAGCCGGCGGAACCCCGGGTCGCCCAGCAGGTCCCAGGCGCGCCGCCGGGGCCCGCCCTCGGCGGCGATCACGGGGGGCAGTTCCACCGTGGCGCGCACCCAGAACCAGGTGGCCACGGGCAGCAGCGCCATCAGCGCGAACGCGGCGCGGTAGCCCTCGGTGCTGCCGGGCGCGGGGCCCGCATGGTCGATCAGCAGGCCCGCGAAGAACGGGCCCACGAAGTTGGAGACGGCGGGCCCGATGGCCAGCCAGCTGAACACGCGGCGCAACTGGGTGGAGTCGTGCGCCGCGCGGCCCACGTGGCGCTGCAGCGCGATCATGGCCGCGCCCGTGGCACCGCCCGTCATGAGCGCCGCCAGGCAGAGCACCGGAAACACCGGCCACGCCACGGCCGCGGCAGCGCCCGCGCAGGCCAGCAGCACCGACCAGCCCACGGGCCGCTTCAGGCCGTGGCGGTCGGCATAGCGGCCGGCAGGCAGCGCGAGGAACACCTGGGTGAGCGCGAACAGCGCCAGCAGGATGCCGACCGCCGCCGCGCTGTAGCCCTCGCGCAGCGCCAGCAGCGGCGCCGCCAGCCGCATGCCGGTCATGCAGGCATGGATGCAGATCTGGCCGGCGATGAGCCGTGCGAGGGCCATGTCCATCTCAGGCGGCCTCCTCTTCCGAGGCCGCGCCCGCCGCGCCGAGCGCCGGTGCCGCGGCGGCCTGCGGCGCCGGCAGATCCTGCACGTCGCGCAGCCGCCGCTGGATCGCGCGCGTGCGCACGCCCACCTCGTCGAAGCGCTTGGCCGCGGCATCGATGGACTTGCGCGTGGCCTCCACCACCTCGCCGAACTTGGCGAACTCGGTCTTCACGGCACCCAGCAGCCCCCACACCTCGGAGGAGCGCTTCTCGATCGCCAGCGTCTTGAAACCCATCTGCAGGCTGCTCAGCATGGCCGCGAGGTTGGCGGGGCCGGTGACCATCACGCGGCATTCGCCCTGCAGCGCCTCCACCAGGCCCGGCCGGCGGATCACCTCGGCGAAGAGCCCCTCGGTGGGCAGGTAGAGCACCGCGAAGTCGGTGGTGTGCGGCGGCGAGACGTACTTGGAGGAGATCTTTCGGGCCTCCAGCCGGATGGCGGCCTCCAGCGCGTTGCCGGCCGCCTGGACGGCGAGCTTGTCGGCCGCGTCGTGCGCATCGAGCAGCCGCTGGTACGACTCCACCGGGAACTTCGCGTCGATGGGCAGCCACACCGGCTCTTCCTGGCCGCGGCCCGGCAGGCGGATGGCGAACTCCACCAGCTCGTCGCTGCCCGGCACGGTCTTGACGTTGCGCGCGTACTGGTCCGGCGCCAGCACGTTGTCGATGATGGCACCCAGCTGCAGTTCGCCCCAGGTGCCGCGCGTCTTCACGTTGGTCATCACGCGCTTGAGGTCGCCCACGCTGCCGGCGAGCGTCTGCATCTCGCCCAGGCCGCGGTGCACCTGCTCCAGCCGGTCGCTCACGAGCTTGAACGACTCGCCCAGGCGCTGCTCCAGCGTGGCGTGCAGCTTTTCATCGACGGTGCGGCGCATCTCCTCCAGCCGCGCGGCGTTGTCCGCCTGGATGGCCGATAGGCGTTCGTGCAGCGTGCCGCGCAGCGTCTCGGAGGTCTGCGCCAGCTCGGCGCGGAAGGTGCCCAGCGCCTCGTTCAGCTCGCGGCGCGCCACCGCGGCATCGGCCTGGGCCTGCGCGAGGCGCTGCGCCAGCTTGGCCTCGAAGGCGTCGAAGCCCTCGCGCAGTTCCGCGCGGCCCGCACGCGCATCGTGCACGGCCTGCGCGAGCCGTTCGTCCACGGCCCCGCGCTGCGCCTCGAAGTGGCTCTGCGTGGCATGGGTGAATCCGCGCAGCTGCTGCGCCATGCCGTCCAGCGCACCGTCGTTCTTGGCCACGGCCAGCTGGGTGGCCTGCGCCACCTGCTCCAGGCGCTGCAGGCGCATGGCCCACTCGGGAGGCAACTCCGGCCGCGGGCTGCGCAGCAGCAGCACGGCCAGGAGCACGGCGATCAGCGCGAGCATCGCGAATACGGCCAGCATTTCAAACGACATGGGGCTCGGCCAACTCCATCACTATCAAATTAATAGCAAACTATTGAATGAATCCGGCGGCATGGAGCCTGCCGGCTTGAAACCGCACTCCGGGCCCTCCGCCGCGGGGCGGGGCCCTCTTCAGCGCGGGCGGGGCGTGTTCACCGGTGTGAGCGGGCCCCGGCCGCCGAAGAAGGCGATCAGGTTGTCGGCTGCAAGATGGGCCATGGCCCGGCGGGTCGGCACGGTGGCGCTCGCGATGTGGGGCGTGAGCACCACGTTGGGCACCGTGAGCAGGTCGGGGTGCACCCTGGGCTCGCCCTCGAACACGTCCAGGCCCGCGGCGGCGATGCGGCGCTCGCGCAGCGCCTGGGCCAGCGCCGCATCGTCCACGATGCCGCCGCGCGCGATGTTGATGAGGTTGGCCGTGGGCTTCATCTGCGCCAGCTCCGCCGCGCCGATCGCGTGGTGCGATTCCGGGGTGTAGGGCAGCACCAGCACCAGGTGGTCCGCCGTGCGCAGCAGCTCTTCCTTGCCGACGTAGCGGGCCTTGCATTCGGCTTCCAGCTCGGGCGAGAGGCGCGAACGGTTGTGGTAGACCACGTTCATGCCGAAGCCGTGCGCGCCGCGGCGCGCGATGCCCTGGCCGATGCGGCCCATGCCCAGGATGCCCAGCGTGGAGCCGTGCACGTCGGAGCCCGCGAACATGTCGTAGCTCCACTTGCTCCAGAGGCCCTGGCGCAGGTAGATCTCGCTCTCGGTCACGCGGCGGGCCGTCGCCATGAGCAGCGCGAAGCCGAAGTCCGCCGTGGTCTCGGTCAGCACGTCGGGCGTGTTGGTGGCCTGCACGCCTGCGGCGGTGAGCGCGTCCACATCGAAGTTGTTGTAGCCCACGGCCATGTTGGCCACGATGCGCAGGCGCGGGCAGGCCGCGATCAGCGCCGCGTCGATGCGCTGGCTGCCGGTGGTGAAGGCGCCGTCCTTGTCGGCCAGCCGCGCGGCCAGTTCAGCGGGCGTCCAGATCACGTCCTCGGGGTTGGACTCCACGTCGAAATGCTGGGCCAGCTTGTCCACCACCTCGGGGAAGATGGCACGGGCGACGAGGATGCGGGGTCGGGTCATGGATCGGGTTCCTGCAGTGGGGGGTGAAGAAAGTCGGTGGAAGGTGGGCGAGCGGGCCGGCAGCCCTGGGGGGCGCCGCGCCGCGCCGGTCATGCGGACGCGGGCACGTCGAACACCTGGCGCAGGTAGGCGAGGTACTTCTCGTCGTCGCACATGCCCTTGCCCGGGGTGTCGGACAGCTTGGCCACGGGCTGGCCGTTGCAGCGCGTCATCTTGATGACGATCTGCAGCGGCGTGCAGCCCAGGTCGTTGGTGAGGTTGGTGCCGATCCCGAAGGCGAGCTGGCAGCGGCCGTGGAACTGGCGGAACAGCTCGATGGTGCGCGGCACGGTGAGCGCGTCGCTGAAGATCAGCGTCTTGGTGAGCGGATCGACGCGGTTGCGGCGGTAGTGCTCCAGCAGGCGCTCGCCCCAGGCGAAGGGGTCGCCGCTGTCGTGCCGCGCGCCGTCGAAGAGCTTGCAGAAATACAGGTCGAAATCGCGCAGGAACGCGCTCATGCCGTACACGTCCGACAGCGCGATGCCCAGGTCGCCGCGGTATTCGCGCGCCCACATCTCGAAGCCGTAGATCTGGCTGTCGCGCAGCCGCGGCCCCAGCGCCTGGCAGGCCTGCAGGTATTCGTGCGCCATGGTGCCGAGCGGCGTGACCCCGAGCTTCATGGCGTAGAGCACGTTGCTGGTGCCGGCGAACTGGCCGGGGCCGGCGCGGCCGTCGGTGCGGCGCTCGCCGGTGCCCAGCCGGGCGATCAGCGCGCGCAGCACTTCCCCATGCCATGCGCCGCTGAAGCGGCGCCGCGTGCCGTAATCGGCGATCTTCAGCTCGCCCAGGCCCTCGCCCTGCAGCTGCGCGATCTTGGTGTCGAGCCGCTGGCGGCCCTCGGGGAAATCGGGCGCCTTCTGGGTGTTGCGGAAGTAGACCTCGTTCACGATCGCCAGCACCGGGATCTCGAAGAGGATGGTGTGCAGCCAGGGGCCGGCGATGCGGATGTCGATCTCGCCGGTGGGCAGCGGCGTGACGGTGATGTATTTCTCGTTGAGGCGGAACAGCCCGAGGAAATCGACGAAGTCGCTCTTGATGAACCGCAGCGACCGCAGGTACAGCAGTTCGGCATCCTGGAACTGCAGGCTGCACAGCGCCCGGATTTCCTCGCGGATCTCCGCCGCGTAGGGAGCGAGCTGCACGCCGGGATTGCGGCACTTGAAGCGGTATTCGACCTGCGCCCCGGGAAACTGGTGGAGCACCACCTGCATCATGGTGAACTTGTACAGGTCGGTGTCGAGCAGGCTGGTGATGATCATGGCGGAGGCATCGGCACGGCGCGGCGCCGGGAGGCGGTGGCGCGGAGAGAGGGGAGCTGCTGGGGCCGCGGAGCGACCTGGGCATTGTGTCACCAAGCGCGCACCCGCGTGGGGCACGCGCGTGGTGCAGAACTTGCAATCCCACAGAGTGGTCCTGCACGCCGCCTGATCCACCGCAGGCATTGCGCAGGTTCCGCTGTACGGACCGCATGACCGGCAACGAAAGCGAGCCCTGCGCTGCAGGCGCATATGCTTATGCGGCGCCGATCGCGCAACACGCGCTTACATTGCATCCCCGTTTCCGTTTCCTTCACAAGAAAGTGTTTCCGGATGAATCCACTCTGCACGTCCCAACCCCCTTCCCTGGTCCGGCCCGCCTGGAGCTTCACCGCGGTATTGACCGCCGCCTTGCTGGCACTGGCCGGCTGCGGCGGCAGCGGTGGTGGCAGCGCCTCGGCGCCCGTCAGCGCCGACGGTGCCTGCGCCGTCACGAGCGACAGCGGCCTGGTCACCGTCGGCTCCGGCCTGCCCGGCGACCCTGCCGCGCCCGAGCCGGCCTCCGGCTACCGCGTCGGGAAAACCGCCGTCCATGCCAAGCAGTACATGGTGACGACGGCCAACCCGCTCGCATCGCGCGCGGGCTGCGAAGTGCTCCGGAAGGGCGGCTCGGCCGTGGATGCGGCGGTGGCCGTGCAGATGGTGCTGGGCCTGGTGGAGCCGCAATCCTCCGGCCTGGGCGGGGGCGCGTTCATGCTCCACTACGACGCGGCACAGAAAAAGGTGCAGGCCTATGACGGCCGCGAAACCGCACCGGCCGCCGCCACCGAAAACTATCTGCGCTGGGTGAGCGACACCGACCGCACCGCGCCGCAGCCCGGCGGCGCCCGCGCCAGCGGCCGCTCCATCGGCACGCCGGGTGCCGTCCGCATGCTCGAGTTGGCCCACCGCGACCACGGCAAGACCACCTGGGGCGATCTGTTCCAGCCTGCCGAACAACTGGCGCGCGACGGCTTCCAGATCGGCGGCCGCATGGCAGCCGCCATCTCCGGCGCCACCGCAGGCCTCTCGCGCGACCCCGAGGCCGTGGCCTATTTCTTCAACGCCGACGGCACGCCCAAGGCCCTGGGCACGGTGATCCGCAACCCCGCGTACGCCGACACGCTGTCGTCCATCGCGCGCAATGGCGCCGATGCGTTCTACAACGGCGCCATCGCGCAAGGCATCGTCAACAAGATCAAGGCCACGAGCGGCGGCACGCCGGCCGTGGCCATCACCCCCGGCCTGACGGAGCTGAGCGACCTCACCAACTACCGCGCCAAGCGCCGCGACCCGGTCTGCACCACCTACCGCGAATACTGGGTGTGCGGCATGTCGCCACCGTCGTCGGGCGGCATCGCCGTGGCCTCCGCGCTCGGCATCCTGGAGAACTTCGACCTCGCGAGCCACAAGCCCACGAACATCGACATCGAAGGCGGCAAGCCGACGGTCATGGGCGTGCACCTGGTGAGCGAAGCCGAACGCCTGGCCTACGCAGACCGCGACAAATACATCGCCGACACGGATTTCGTGTCCCTGCCGGGCGGCTCGCCCGCCCTCATGCTGGGCAAGAACTACCTGCGCAGCCGCGCCAACCTGATCAGCACCACCCGCAGCATGGGCACGGCGGCAGCGGGCGACTTCGGCACCAGCGCCGCGGGCGTCGTGCCGATCGAAGAGCGCGGCACCACGCACTTCACGATCGTGGACAAGGACGGCAACGCCGTGGTCATGACCACCACCGTGGAAGCCGGCATGGGCTCGTTCCACATGACGCAGGGCTTCCTGCTGAACAACCAGCTCACCGATTTCTCGGCCACGCCGACCGATGCCGCCGGCCTGCCGGTCGCCAACCGGGTCGAACCCGGCAAGCGCCCCCGCAGCTCGATGGCACCGACGCTGGTGTTCCGCAAAGCAGCCGATGGCAGCATGGGCGAATTCGTCATGGGCACCGGATCGCCGGGCGGTGGCACCATCATCCAGTACGTGGTGAAGACCGTGGTGGGCGCGCTCGACTGGGGCCTGGACGCGCAGCAGGCCACCTCGCTCGTGGACTTCGGCGCCAGCAACAGCGCCACCACGTCGGTCGGAGGAGAGCATCCCAACGTCAACACGAGCAACAACGGCAACAACGATCCGCTGATCACCGGCCTGCGCGCGCTGGGGCACACGGTGTCCACCACGGCGCAATCGAGCGGCACGGCGACCATCATCCGTGTGCGGCGCAACGGCGAGAACGTCCTGCAGGGCGGTGCCGACCCCCGCCGCGAAGGCGTGGTGCTGGGCGATACGTTCAAGCCTTGAGGCAGGCTGGCCGCGTCCCGCAAACGGGCCCGCCACCGCTTTCACAGCCCGGCCGGGTGCATGCGCCCCGGCCGGGCTTTTTCATTGGGCGGTCGGTCGTTCAGCCCCTGGCGCCCTGCGGAGCCGGCACGCGCAGCGGCTCCAGCGCACGCCGAAGCGCATCGGGCAGAGCGCGCGGTCGGCGGTCGGTGCGCCCCACATACACATGCACGAAATGCCCCGATGCCGCCGAGAGGGGCTCGCCCTGGGCGAACAGCCCGACCTCGTAGCGCACGCTGCTCGATCCCAGGCGCGCCACGCGGATCCCGGCCTCGATGGTCTGCGGGAAGGCCAGCGGCGCGAAGTAGCCACACTGCGTTTCGACCACCAGCCCGATGGTGTCCCCGGCATGGATATCGAGCGCGCCCTGTTCGATCAGGTAGGCATTCACGGCCGTATCGAACCAGCTGTAATAGACGACGTTGTTGACGTGGCCGTAGACATCGTTGTCCGCCCAGCGTGTGGTGATGGCGCGGAAGACAGGATAGCGGTCGCGGGTTTCGGGCCCACGCCGGGGCGTGGCGGGTTCGGCAGTGGACGGTGCGGTCATGGAAAAGATTCTGCCAGCGCCCCTCCGCACCCAGGGAGCACTGCGCGACCGCCGTTTTTGGGCAGACGCCTCTAAAAATGCTGCAATGCAGCAAAAACGCTTGCATCCCTCGCTCAAGTTTTTAGAATTGCGTCCATGCTGCACTGCAACATGCAACGGGTGTAGCACTGGTCCACCATCCGTCCGACGAGGACACCTTCCAGAGGAGATACACCATGTCGCTCACCCCAGAACAAGTCATCGCTTCCCAAAAGGCCCACCTCGACACCCTGTTCGGCCTCACGAACAAGGCCTTCGAAGGCGTCGAAAAGCTGGTCGAACTGAACGTGACCGCCTCGCGCGCCACCCTGTCGGAAGCCGCTACCCACACCCAGGCCCTGCTGTCGGTGAAGGACGCCCAGGAACTGCTGTCGCTGCAAGCCAGCTTCTTCCAGCCCCTGGCCGAAAAGACCGCCGCCTACAACCGCCACCTGTACGAAATCGCCTCGGGCACCACGGCCGAATTCAGCCGCGCCCTCGAAGCGCAGGCCGCCGAAGTGCAACGCAACTTCAGCAACCTGGTGGACACCGCCGCCAAGAATGCTCCGGCCGGCACCGAAACCGGCGTGGCCGTGTTCAAGAGCGCCGTCTCTGCCGCCAACAACGCCTTCGAATCCGTCCAGAAGGCCGTGAAGCAGGCCAACGACGTGGCCGAAGCCAACTTCAACGCCGTCTCCAACACGGCAGCCAGCACGGCCGCTACCGCCACGAACGCGGCCGCAGCCGCCGCTACGGCAGCCATCCGCAAGCGCTGAGCCAGCGCTGCCACAGCAGTTGTCTCCTGGATCCCCTCGAACGCCAGGTTCACGGATCCATTCAAAGCCCGGCCCATGCCGGGCTTTTTTTTGCCTGGCGAATGTCGCCGAGATGGACCTCGTTACAGCATCCTGCTTATCGGCTGGCGGAACTTCTTACAATGGCCGTATCCAATGAATTGCAAATGCGATGAATTCGCATTTATAATGATTCATCGATAAACAGCCAGCCACCACTGCCGTCCCATGATCGTTTGTGTATGCCGTCGGGTTTCTGATCGCGAGATCGCACGCCATGCGCATGCGGGCATGAGCTTCGATGAAATCCAGTTCGAACTCGGCGTCGCCACCCAATGCGGCCGCTGTGAATCGTGCGCCAGGGATGTCGTCGCACAGTGCAGTGTTTCGCATCCGGTTGCGGCCCTGCACAAGGAATCCGCGCCGCAGACGATCCAGCTTGCCAAATCCATCATGGAGAGCAAAGCATGGAACTGTTCTACGTCCTCGCTGGCAGCCTGATCTTCGTAGTGGGATCCATGTGGTGGATCTTCCGTAAGTAAACCCATCCTCCCTCTTGCTGGTTTTCCAGTTCACCGGTGCGTGCGGTCCCGCTCCTTGCGCCGGCAGATATCTTTCCTATGTCCCAGTTTGATCGCTATGGCTCCTCCAAGGGCGTGAGCCGCAATGCGGTGATCGCCGGCTCGGTCGTACTGCTGCACGTGGCAGGCCTGTGGGCCCTGCAGTCCGGGCTGATGCGCAAGGCGGCCGAGATCATCGTTCCCGCTGAAGTACTGAGCGAGTTCATCACGCCCCCGGCGCCGCCTGCCCCGCCGGTGCCGCCGCCGCCCAAGCCGGCCCCGCCTCCTCCGCCCAAGCCCGCGCCACGCGCGCCCGCTCCCCGGCCGGCCCCCATGCCGGTGGCGATTCCCGATCCTGCGCCGGCACCGAATGCGCCGGTGGGCATCACCGAACCGCAGCCACCCGCGCCGCCGATCGCCGCGCCCATGGCGCCGCCCGCCCCGCCCCCGGCGCCTCCTGCCCCGCCGGCGCCCCCCAAGATCGAGCTGCCCTCCAGCGACGCGGCCTACCTGAACAACCCCAAGCCCACCTACCCGGCCATCAGCCGCCGGCTCGGAGAACAGGGCAAGGTCGTGCTGCGCGTGCTGATCGGCACCGACGGCCAGCCACAGAAGGTCGAGATCAACAAATCCAGCGGCTACGAGCGCCTGGACCGCCAGGCGGTCGATGCCGTCACGCGCTGGAAATTCGTGCCCGGCAAACGCAATGGCGTGCCCGAGACGATGTGGAACCTCGTTCCGGTCAATTTCGTTCTCGAATAAACGTTTCGAATATTTTTCAAGCTTCAGGAGTTTTCATGGAATCGCAATTCGGCATTGCCAACGTCTGGATCCAGGGTGATTTCGTCACCCGCGCTGTCGCGGTGCTGCTGCTCGGCATGTCCCTCGCTTCGTGGATCGTGATCCTCATCAAGGCCATGGACATCATCAAGTTCAAGAAGCATGCGCGGGCAGCCCGCGACTTCTGGCACAGCGAGGACTTCGCGGCCGGCATGGACAAGCTGGGCAGCGACCCCTCCAATCCGTTCCGCCACCTGGCGCTCGAAGGCCGCGAAGCCACGGCCCACCACCGCAACACCAAGGCCCACCTGCACGACAGCCTGGACGTGAGCGACTGGATCACCCGGAGCCTGCGCAACTGCATCGACGAATTCACCGCCCGCCTGCAATCGGGCCTCGCCATCCTGGCGTCCGTAGGTTCGACCGCACCGTTCATCGGCCTGTTCGGCACCGTCTGGGGCATCTACCACGCGCTGGTGGCCATCGGCACGTCGGGCCAGTCCACCATCGACAAGGTGGCAGGCCCCATCGGCGAGGCCCTCATCATGACGGCGCTGGGCCTGGCGGTGGCCATCCCCGCCGTGCTGGGCTACAACGCCCTGGTGCGCGGCAACAAGTCCATCCTGAACAACCTCAACAGCTTCGCGCACGATCTGCATGCCTATTTCGTGACCGGTGCACGCGTCAGCGCGCCCGGCGACCAAGGCAAGGTCCTGCCCATGAAGAAAGGCTGATGCGCCATGGCTTTCGGAACCCAGGACGACGCCGATGAGGTGATGAACGAGATCAACATGACGCCGCTGGTGGACGTCATGCTGGTGCTGCTCATCATCTTCATCATCACCGTGCCCGTGATGAAACATGCCGTGCCGGTGGACCTGCCCCGCGCATCCAACCAGCGCGAGGACATCAAGCCCGAAACCGTGCGGCTGAGCATCACCGCCGACGGCAAGTACCACTGGAACGAGACCACCATCGGCGACGATGAACTCGAACCGCGCCTGAAGGCCGAGGCGGCCAAGGACCCGCAGCCGGACCTGCACATCCGCGGCGACAAGGAAGTGCGTTACGAGCGCGTGGCGCAGGCCATGTCGGCCGCACAGCGTGCGGGCGTGCGCAAGATCGGTTTCGTGACCGATCCGCAGTAAGACAATTTCTTGCAAGAAAGCCGGGCCAAGTATTGACGATCAGTTGAGAATGGTTATCATTAACTCATTGCCAACGCACCGAGGATCCATCCCATGCACGCCAGCCTGTCCATCCTGCCCACGTCCGCTGCTTTCTTCGGCTCAGCGGGCCTCCATGACCCGCAGGCGGATGCGCGGCAATCGTCGGCTCCCGCTGTCGACAGCAGCGAACTGCTGAAGGGCCAGAAAACGGTGGCGATCTTCCACAACGGCTCGATCTACCGCCTGCAGGCCACCAAGCTGGGCAAGCTGATCCTCACCAAATAGGTTTCATCGTGGGGCGACTCCCGGGCGCCGTTCAGTGCCCGCCGGGTCGTGTTGGCCAGCCAACGGTTCGCCCGCGTAGCCAGGCTCTTTTTTATCCCACGCTCCAACGCAAGAAAGCCGGCCTCCGAAGAGGCCGGCTTTTTCTTTGCGCGCTTGGAAAGGGGCCGGGGTGCCCCGATGCGTCAGAGGCCGATGGCGGCGATGCCGGCACGCGCGATCTGAGCATCCTCGGTGGACTTCACTCCGCTCACGCCGACCGCTCCCAGGCACTGCCCGTCCTTCAGGATCGGCACGCCGCCTTCGAGCAGCCCATCGACGAACGGCACCGTGAGGAACGCCGTGCGGCCACCGTTGATGGTGTCTTCGTAGGCCTTGCTTTCCTTGCGGCCGAGGGCCGACGTGCGGGCCTTGGCGGGAGCGATGTGCGACGACATCGGCGCGGCACGGTCCAGGCGCTGCAGGGACAGCAGGTGGCCGCCGTCATCGACGATGGCGATGGTCACCGCCCAGCCATTGCGCAGGGCCTCTGCCTCTGCCGCGGCAGCGATCTTCTTGACGTCGGCGAATTCAAGTTCGGGTTTGGTCTTCATGGAACTCCGGATGGGGTGGGTGAGGAAGCAGAGAAATCGAACACGGTGCGCGCCGTAGGCCGGCACGCCAAGCGCCTGCCAGCATACCGGCTGGCGCACGGCCCTTCAGCCCTGTGCACGGCAAAACACTGCATCCTAAAAGTACGGGAGTGCGAGAGGGTATTTGAAAGGGGGCCGGAAGGCACCACCTAGAATTTGCCGGTCTGCGTCGTGCAGGCCTCAACAGGCAAAGGGAGAGATAGAAGATGAACGATCAAGTCACGGTCCTGGACTCCGCGGGATATGGCGTCTCGCAGGAGCAGCGGCAGAAAGTGCTGCGCAATACCTACTGGCTGCTCGCATTGAGCATGCTGCCCACCGTGCTGGGCGCATGGATCGGCGTGTCCACCGGCATCACGCAGTCGCTGCGTGGAGGTGTGGGCCTGATCGTCTTCCTGGGCGGCGCGTTCGGTTTCATGTTCGCCATCGAGAAGACCAAGAACTCCGCGGCGGGCGTTCCCGTGCTGCTGGGCTTCACGTTCTTCATGGGCCTGATGCTCTCGCGCCTGATCGGCATGGTGCTCGGCTTCAAGAACGGCACCGACCTCGTGATGACGGCCTTCGCAGGCACCGCAGGCGTGTTCTTCGTGATGGCCAGCCTCGCCAGCGTGATCAAGCGCGATCTGTCGGGCATGGGCAAATGGCTCTTCGTGGGCGCCATGGTGCTGCTGGTGGGCTCGGTCATCAACGTTTTCCTGGGCTCCTCGGCCGGCATGATGGCGATCTCGGTGGCTGCCATCGGCATCTTCAGCGCCTACATGCTGTACGACCTGAAGCAGATCCTGGACGGTGGCGAGACCAACTACATCAGCGCCACGCTGGCCCTGTACCTGGACATCTTCAACGTGTTCCAGAGCCTGCTGGCCCTGCTGGGCATCATGGGCGGCGAGCGCGACTGATCCCGCCCGCGCATCACCGCGGCCGGCGGAACCCGGTTCCGCTGGTCCGGACAAAAGGCCTCCCGATGGGAGGCCTTTTGCTTTTCATCAGGGCCGGCGCAGTGGATCCTCAATGATCCGGCCCGCCTGCCGATAATGGTTGGAACATGCCACACCGCAGCCCTCCCCTCCGCCGTCCGCCTTCCAGGCGCTTCATGTGGCTCGCGGCCTGCCTGGCCGCCCCGCTGCTCCTGTCGGGCTGCGAGATTCCCGGGCTCGGACCCGATCCGCGAGCGGTGCAGAAGGATGCCGAGGCGAAGGCCATCGGCGGTGCCTGCCGGCATGCGCTGCGCGGGCTGGAAGACTGCTTCACCCTGAACCCGAAAGCCACCAAGGCGCAGATCTTCGCGGGCTGGAAGGAAATGGACCAGTACATGCGCGAGAACAAGCTCGAAGGCACGCCCTCGGTCCTGGGCAAGCTGGAGAAACCCGCCGGATCCGCCGGCCGGCGCGGCGAGGACGGCGGCGATGCCGAAAGCCGCGACGGCGGTGGATCTTCCAGCCGCGGCCGCAGCTGACGCGCTCACCAGCGCTGCCGGGAGGGCGGGCCTCCCCGCCCCCGCCCTATCCCGCCGCTTCTTTCTCCCGCCCGCTGCCGGTCAGGCGCGCTCGAAGACCGCCATGCTCTCGACGTGCGCCGTGTGCGGGAACATGTTCACCGCCCCGGCCGCGACGCAGCGGTAGCCGCCCTGGTGCACCAGCAGGCCCGCGTCGCGCGCGAGCGTGGCGGGGTTGCAGCTCACGTACACGATGCGCTGCGGCGGCGTCCAGCCTTCGGCCGCGGCCGGCAACGGCGGGGCATCCTCTGCGCCGATGCGCGCCTGGTGGATGTCGGCCAGTGCCTTCACCAGCGCGAAGGCGCCTTCGCGCGGGGGGTCCACCAGCCACTTGTCGGCCACGCCATCCGCGACCAGCATGTCCGGCGTCATCTCGAAAAGGTTGCGCGCTACAAAATTAGTAGCAGACAATTCAATGTTTCTGGCGGCATCCGTGCGATTTCTTTCATAGTTCTCGCGCGAGCGGGCCACCAGCGCCTCGCTGCCCTCGATACCGAGGACCTCGCGCGCCTGCGTGGCGATGGGCAGGGTGAAATTCCCCAGGCCGCAGAACCAGTCGATCACCCGCTCCGTCCGGCGCGCATCCAGCAGGCGCAGGGCGCGCGTCACCAGCACCCGGTTGATGTGCGGGTTGACCTGGGTGAAGTCGGTCGGCTTGAAAGGCATGGTGATGCCGAAATCCGGCAGCGCATAGCTCAGTTGCGGGCCGCCCTCGTCCAGCAGGCGCACGGTGTCCGGCCCCTTGGGCTGCAGCCACCACTGCACGCCCTGCACCGCGGCGAAGGCACGCAGCCGGGCCAGGTCGTCGGCGGACAGCGGCTCCAGGTGGCGCAGCACCAGCGCGGTGACGGCGTCGCCGCAGGCCAGCTCGATCTGCGGGCAGGTGTCGCGCGCATCCATCGAGCCGATCAGCTCGCGCAGGGGCAGCAGCATGGCGCTCACGTGCGGCGGCAGGACGGGGCACACCTCCATGTCGGCGATGTAGCGGCTCTTGCGTTCATGGAAGCCCACGAGCACCTTGCCCTTCTTGGCCACATGGCGCACGGCGAGCCGGGCGCGGTAGCGGTAGCCCCAGGCCGGCCCCTCGATGGGGCGCAGCACGGTTTCCGCCTTCACTTTGCCCAGGTGCCAGAGGTTGTCCTCCAGCACGCGCTGCTTGACGGCCACCTGCGCGCCGACGTGCAGGTGCTGCATCTTGCAGCCGCCGCAGGCCCCGGCATGCAGGCCGAAGTGCGGGCAGCCCGGGCGTACGCGCTGCGGCGATTCGCGGTGGATGGCGGTGAGGCTGGCCTGCTCCCAATTGTTCTTCTTGCGGTGGGTGTTCGCGCTCACCCATTCGAAAGGCAGGGCGCCGTCCACGAAGACGACCTTGCCGTCGGGCTTGCGGCCGACGCCCTGGGCGTCCATGTCCATGGCGGTGATTTCGAGCCAGCCGGGTGGGAGATCGGTGCGCCCCGGCTCGACGGGGTCCTGGAGGGTCGTGGAATGTTCTGTGGGATCGCTCATCCCCGGATTGTCTCAGGCCGGCGCGGCGTGGCGCTGCATGGCGCCACAACCCACCGGTTCCCTGCCGCCAGGCCTGGAGAGGCCGGCAAAGGCGGGAGGGCACCGGGCCGATCAGCTGCGCGCAGGGCGCACGAGGCGCGGCACGTTGTCGGACGGGGTCAGGCCCACGCGCGAGCCGGGCACCGAGGCGCTGGCGGGCAGCCGGTTGATCTCCAGCTGGCATTCGCTGGTATCGAGCGAGAAGACCAGCGTCGCTCCCGGCGCGACGCGCGGCAGGGTCTGGTGGAGGGGCTGTGCCAGATCGACGGGCGGCGTCTGCGAGCGGTAGACCACCTGCTGGTTGGCCCCGTAGACGACGTAGCAGGCGGCCGACGCGGTGGAACTCCACAGTCCGCCGAACAGCGCGGCGGCAATGAACAAGGCAGGACGGCATGCAGGCATCGGCGGGGCTCCTGGGAAAGCGGACGTTACGGGTGGCCGCGAAGAGAAAGAACCGGGCCCTGGCCGGACGGCCGCGGGCGGGCAACGGGACGGATTATTGCGGACTTTCCCCCGTACAAGGGCCCCTAGCTGCGCCCACCACGCCCGCCCCGCTCGCCCAGCGCGAGGTGGAACGAGTGCTTGACCTCCTCCATCACCGCATAGGTGCGGGTTTCGCGCACGCCCGGCAGCTGCCACAGCACCTCGCCTGCGAACTGCCGGTAGGCGTCCATGTCGGCCTGGCGGGTCTTGACCAGGTAGTCGAAACCGCCCGCGACCATGTGGCATTCCATGATGGAGGGATGCACCTGCACGGCCGCCTTGAACTGGTCGAACACATTGGGCGTGGTACGGTCGAGCAGCACTTCGACGAAGACCAGCATGCCGGCGCCGAGCTTCTGGGGATTGAGTCGCGCCTCGTAGCCGAGGATGTAGCCCTCGCGCGTGAGCCGCTGCACGCGGGCCAGCACGGCCGTGGGCGACAGCGCGACGCTCTCGGCGAGCTTCAGGTTGGAAATGCGCCCGTCGTCCTGCAGGATCGCCAGGATCCTGCGATCGATCCGATCCAGATCATCCATCGATTGCACCTTTCATGGCGAAAAACTCGCCGGCAGTGCAGATTTTTACGCATTTATTCATCGACTACCGCGGGATGATCGCAGGCATTGCCGCCCCTTCTTTTCTTTCCTCGCAGCGACCCCACCGCCATGAACGCTCCCCTCCCCAGCCTGCCCTTCGCGGCCTTCGCCCCCCGTGCCGGCGTACCGGCCGATACCCCCCTGCGGGCCGCGATCACCGCAGCCTGCCGCGTGCCGGAGCCGGAGGCCATCGCTCCGCTGCTGGAAGAAGCGCGCTTCGACGGCGCCATCGCGCAGCGCGTACAGGCGCTGGCGCTGCGGCTGGCGGGCGGGCTGCGGCAGCGCAAGAGCGCCGGAGGGCGCGCGGGGCTCGTGCAGGGCCTGCTGCAGGAGTTCGCGCTGTCGTCGCAGGAGGGCGTGGCCCTCATGTGCCTGGCCGAGGCGCTGCTGCGCATCCCCGACAACGCCACGCGCGATGCGCTCATCCGCGACAAGATCGCGCGCGGCGACTGGGAGCCGCACCTGGGCAAGAGCCCGTCGCTGTTCGTGAACGCCGCCACCTGGGGCCTGCTGCTCACGGGCCGCCTCGTGGCCACGCACAGCGAGCAGGGCCTGGGCGCCGCGCTGCGCCGCATCACCGCGCGCGGCGGCGAACCGCTGGTGCGCAAGGGCGTCGATGTGGCCATGCGCATGATGGGCGAGCAGTTCGTGACGGGCGAGACCATCGCGCAGGCGCTGGCCAATGCCCGCCCGCGCGAGGCGCAGGGCTTCCGCTACTCCTACGACATGCTCGGCGAGGCCGCCCTCACCGCGGCCGATGCCGAGCGCTACCTGCAGTCGTACGTGGACGCGATCCATGCCATCGGCGCGGCATCGGCCGGGCGCGGCGTGTACGAAGGCCCGGGCATCTCGATCAAGCTCTCGGCGCTGCACCCGCGCTACAGCCGCGCACAGCACGCGCGGGTGATGCAGGAGCTGTTCCCCCGTGTGCTGCACCTGGCCGAACTGGCGCGCGGCCACGACATCGGGCTCAACATCGACGCCGAGGAAGCCGACCGGCTGGAGATCTCGCTCGACCTGCTCGAAGCGCTCTGCGAGGCCCCCTCTCTCGCGGGCTGGAACGGCATCGGCTTCGTGATCCAGGCCTACCAGAAGCGCTGCCCCTTCGTGATCGACCACGTGATCGACCTGGGCCGCCGCACAGGCCACCGGCTCATGGTGCGGCTGGTCAAGGGGGCCTACTGGGACAGCGAGATCAAGCGCGCGCAGATCGACGGCCTGGGGGACTACCCCGTCTACACCCGCAAGGCCCACACCGACGTGTCGTACATCGCCTGCGCCCGGCGCCTGCTCGCGGCGCCGGACGCCGTGTACCCGCAGTTCGCGACGCACAACGCCCACACGCTGGCGGCCATCCACGAGCTGGCGGTGCCGGAGCGCTATGCGCCGGGGCAGTACGAGTTCCAGTGCCTGCACGGCATGGGCGAGCCGCTGTACGAGCAGGTGGTGGGCGCTGCGGGGCTGAACCGGCCATGCCGCGTGTACGCCCCCGTGGGCACGCACGAGACGCTGCTGGCCTACATGGTGCGGCGCCTGCTGGAGAACGGCGCCAACACCTCGTTCGTGAACCGCGTGGCCGATGCCACCCTGCCCCTCGAAACGCTGGTGGCCGACCCCGTGGCCGCCGTGGCGGCCGAAACGCCCCCTGGCCGGCCGCACCCGGGCATCGCGCTGCCGGCGGCGCTCTATGGGGCCGCCCGCCGCAATTCCGCCGGCCTGGACCTGGCGAGCGACGCCGTGCTGGCGCCGCTCGCCGATGCCCTGCAGCAGCATGCACACCAGCCCTGGGAGGCCACCCCGCTGCTGGCCGGGCCGGTGCCCGACGGGCCGCGCGCGCCGGTGCGCAACCCCGCATGGCATGCCGACATGGTGGGCAGCGTGCAGGAAGCCACCGAGGCCGACGCCGACAGCGCCCTGCAGTGGGCCTGCGATGCCGCGCCCGCGTGGGCCGCGACGCCGGCCGCGGAGCGCGCCGCGATCCTCTGCCGCGCCGCCGACGCGCTGGAAGCCCGCACGCCCGCCCTGCTCTCGCTGCTGGTACGCGAAGCGGGCAAGACCTGCGCGAATGCCGTGGCCGAGGTGCGCGAGGCGGTGGACTTCCTGCGCTTCTACGCGGCCCAGGTGGAACCGCAAGACGCTGCCGCGGGCTGGGCGCCGCTCGGTCCGGTGGTCTGCATCAGCCCCTGGAACTTCCCGCTCGCGATCTTCGCGGGCCAGGTGGCGGCTGCGCTCGCCGCTGGCAACACGGTGCTGGCCAAGCCCGCCGAGCAGACTCCGCTGGTGGCCGCCTGCGCCGTGCGCATCCTGCACGGCGCAGGCGTGCCGCGCGGCGCGCTGCAGCTGCTGCCAGGGCGCGGCGAGACCGTGGGCGCGCGGCTGGTGGGCGATGCGCGCGTGATGGGTGTGCTGTTCACCGGCTCCACCGAGGTCGCGCGCATCCTGCAGCGCAGCGTGGCGGGCCGGCTCGATGCTGCGGGCCGCCCGGTGCCGCTGATCGCCGAAACCGGCGGGCAGAACGCGATGGTGGTGGATTCATCGGCGCTGGTCGAACAGGTGGTGACCGACGCGGTCGCCTCGGCCTTCGACAGCGCGGGCCAGCGCTGCTCCGCGCTGCGCGTGCTCTGCGTGCAGGAAGACGTGGCGGACCGCGTACTGGAGATGCTGCGCGGCGCGATGGCGGAGCTGCACGTGGGGCGGCCCGACCGCCTCGCGACGGACGTGGGCCCGGTCATCGACGCGGAGGCACGCGAGTGCATCGCGCGCCACATCGCGGCGCTGCGCGAGCGCGGGCGTGCCGTGCACCAGGGTCCGGTGCCGGCCGGCACGGAGGCCGAAGGCACCTACGTGCCGCCCACGCTCATCGAACTGCAGAGCCTGTCGGAGCTGCAGCGCGAGGTGTTCGGTCCGGTGCTGCACGTGGTGCGCTACGCGCGCGCCGACCTGGACACGATGCTCGACCAGATCGCCGCCACCGGCTACGGCCTCACCCAGGGCCTGCACACGCGCATCGACGAAACGGTGGAGCGGGTGCTGCGCCGCGCCCGCGCGGGCAACGTCTATGTGAACCGCAACATGGTGGGTGCAGTGGTCGGCGTGCAGCCTTTCGGCGGCGAAGGCCTCTCGGGCACGGGGCCGAAGGCCGGCGGGCCGCTCTACCTGCTGCGGCTGGCCTCGCAGGCCCCGGCCGGGGCGGCGCTGGCAGCCATCGCGGCGGCGTCCGAAGGCGCCGCGGCGGCCAACGGCCCCGCGCCGGCGCTGCGCGCGCTGGCCGACTGGGCGCACGCTGCCGGCAACGCTCCGCTGGAAGACACCTGCAGCCAGTTCGCACGGCTGTCGCCCGCCGGCCGCACGGCCACCCTGCCCGGTCCCACGGGCGAGCGCAACCAGTACACCGTGCTCGCTCGCGACCACATCCTGTGCCTGGCGGACGCCGATGCCGACCGGCTGGTGCAACTGGCCGCGGTGCTGGCCGTGGGCGGGCAGGCCCTCTGGCCGGCCACGGCGGCAGCCCTGCGCGACACGCTGCCGGGCGCCGTGCAGGAGCGCATCGTCCTGGCGGCGGATTGGCAGGCCCCCGGCACGCCGCTCGACGCCGTGCTGCACCACGGGCCTGCCGACGCGCTGCGCGCGGTGTGCCGGGTGCTGGCGGCGCGGCCAGGGCCCATCGTCGGCGTCTCCGGTCATGCGCCGGGCGACACCCGCGTGGCGCTCGAACGGCTGGTGATCGAGCGTGCGGTCAGCATCAACACCGCCGCGGCGGGCGGCAATGCGAGCCTGATGACCATGGATTGACGGCACGGCGCAGCACGGTGCACGTGGCGCGCGCCGGCGTGCCGCAGGGGCTCTTCTGCCGGATTGAATACCCCAGGGGCTCCATGCCGCCGGATTCATTGAATAGTTTGCTATCAAAACAATAGCAACCAATCATTCCGCCAGTGTCAGTCCGCCGGCTCCTGCACGGCCGTGCGGGCCAGCCCGCGCATGACATGCACCACCTGCGGCTGATCGACCAGCACGCAGGGCTTGCCGGTGCGGCGGCAGTGGTCCTGCACGCGCCAGTAGTCGTCGTGGCCCACGCAGCCGGTCTGGCAGATCACGAAATCGGCGGCGCGCAGGCTCGCCTCGAAGGCGGCCGGATCGTCGCGCGCCCCTTCGGCCTCCGGCGCCGCCGGAACCACCCCGGGAGGCGTCGCCGCCAGGGCCTCCGGGGCGCCCAGCGCCCGCGCCACCAGCGCACCGCGTGGCCCGCGGGCGATGCACACCACCGACCGGGGCAGCTCGGGCAGCGCCTGCGCGGCGTCTGGTGCCGGAGCGGCGCGTGCAGCAGCGCGCCACTGCCAGTGCAGCACCTCGCGCATCAGGCCCTGCAGCCGCTGCGTGAGGCCCTCCACCTGCCGCGCGAGCGCACGGCGGCGGTGCAGCCCGGGGAGGGCCTCTTCATGCCGCTGGCGGTCTTCGCGCGCATAGGCGAGCGCCGTCTCCGCCACGATGGCGCGCGCCCGCAGCCGCACGGCCTCGGCCTGCAGGTCCTGGATGCGCCGCGCCTG
Source organism: Acidovorax sp. NCPPB 4044 (assembly GCF_028069655.1). Lineage (NCBI taxonomy): Bacteria > Pseudomonadati > Pseudomonadota > Betaproteobacteria > Burkholderiales > Comamonadaceae > Acidovorax > Acidovorax sp. NCPPB 4044. The sequence continues at coordinate 1,624,167 of NZ_JAMCOS010000001.1, read as the reverse complement.
CGCGGCCAGGTCGCGGCTGCAGCGCAGTTGCGCGCGGCCGTACTCGGCCAGCAATGCGCAGTGCTCGTCCAGCACGGGTTCCGGCAAACCTCTCATGCGATGTCCCTCCAGATGGCGGCAGCGGTGCCCGGCGGCAGGCCCCACCTGCCGGCAGTGCGCAGCGCCGATGCAAATTTACAATCCAATTGATTGATAACTATTCTCATTTAATGCTACACTGCCGTCAATCGCTGGCCACCGCCCCTTCCGAACAGGCTGCGGTGGCTCCAGAGAGGTTTCAGTTTCATCGTGGGGCGACTCAGGACCTGCTGCAGGTCCCGGGGTCGTTTTTGCCAGCCAACGGTTTTCCCGCGTAGCCAGGCTTTTTTTGCGATGCACTGACGCCCTCTCCGCCCTCTCCGCCCTCCCGCCCGCCTTGCGCGCGGTCCGTCTCGGGGTCAGGCGCCGCCGTCTCCGCGGCGCAGCAAGGCGATCACGAAGCACGCCCCCAGCCCCGACGTCACGATGCCCACCGGCAGCTCCTGAGCGCCCAGCAGCGTGCGCGCGGCCAGGTCGCTGCCCAGCAGCAGCACCGCGCCGATCACCGCCGCCGCCGCGGTCGACGCGCCATGCAGGGGCCCGGTCCAACGCCGCGCGAGGTGCGGCACCATCAAGCCGACGAATCCGATCAGGCCGGTGAGCGCCACGCAGCACGCGGTGGCGAAGGCCGCCACCACGAAGGTCTGCGTGCGCAGCCGCCGCGGATCCACGCCCAGGCTGTGGGCGGTGTCGTCGCCAGCCAGCAGCGCATCGAGCGCGCGGTGGCGCCGTGCCACGAACAGCGCCGGCACCAGCAGGCCCGCCAGCGCCAGCCACAGGTTGTCCCAGCGCGCCAGACCCAGCCCCCCGAGCGACCAGAACACCACCGAATGCGCGGCGCGCTGGTCGCCCGCGAAGATGAGCGCATGCGTGAACGCGCCGAACAGGAATGACACCGATACGCCCGCCAGCACGATGCGCGCGGCGCCCTGCCCCTCGCCGCCACGCACGATCAGCAGCACGGCGGCGGCCGCCACCAGCGCGCCGGCGAAGGTGGCCAGCGGCAGGGTCCAGGTGCCCAGCGCGGTCCCGGCGAGCGTGATCACCGCCACCGCGCCGGCCGAGGCGCCGGACGACAGGCCGAAGAGGAACGGGTCCGCGAGATCGTTGCGCGTGGTGGTCTGCAGCAGGCTGCCCACCATGGCGAGCGTGGCGCCCACCGCCAATGCCAGCAGCACGCGCGGCAGCCGCAGGTCGCGCACGATGGCGGCGGCCATGGCGGGCGCGCCATCGGCCTGCGCGCCACCGCCCGGGCCGGCCAGCGCGGCGACCACGTCGCGCCAGCCGATGTCGGTGCTGCCGGCCAGCAGCGACAGCGTCACCAGCGCTGCCAGCAGCCCGGCCAGCGCCCAGTGCAAGGCAGCGCGCCACCGCCCCAGCCCGCTCCACCGCTGCCCGCTGCGCGCGGCGTGCCGGGCGCGGGGCGTGCGGGGCGGAGGTGCCGGCAGGCTCACCGGGTGCTCCGCAGCGCGCGGGCGAGCTTCTCGATCGCCGCGATGTTGGCGGGGCCGGGCGTGAGCTCGGCATAGCGCAGCACGATGAAACGCCCCTCGCGCACGGCATCGGTCAGGCGCATCGCGGGGTGCGCGCGCAGCACGCGCTCCAGGTGGTCGGGCCCCTGGCCGTTCTGGTAATCCAGCAGCACCACGAACTGCGGATTGCGCCGGGCCACGGTCTCCCAGGCGGCCGTGCCCCAGCTCATGGGCAGGTCGTCCAGCACGTTGCGCCCGCCGGCCGCGTCGATGAGGGCGGTGGGCATGGCCGACCGCCCTGCGGTGAAGGGCTTGTCCTCGCCGGAGTCGTAGACGAACACGCCGGGCCGCTCCGGCAGCGCGGGTTGCGCCGCAGCGCGCACCCGCGCCTGCCAGGCGGCCACGAGTCGCTCCGCTTCCGCGCCGCGGCCGAAGACCGCTCCCAGGCGGCGCATGTCGCCGTACAGCAGGTCCATGGTGGCACGCGGCTTGTCGGGCTGGTTCTGCGCGCAGCTCTCGCTGAGCACCAGCGTCTGGATGCCGTGGCGCGCCAGCGTGGCCGGCGTCACCTCGCCGCCCGGCTGCATGCCGTAGTACCAGCCCGCGAAAAACAGGTCGGGCCGCGCCGCCACCAGGGTTTCGAGCGTGGGGTACCTGGGGGCCAGCTCGGGCACACCGGCCAGCGTCTCCAGCAAGGCGGCACCGGTCTGCTTGTACCAGCCGGTGATCCCCGTCACCCCCACCAGCGCAGGCCGCAGTCCGAGCGCCAGCGCCATCTCGGTCATGTTCAGGTCGTGCACGACGAGGCGCTGCGGCGGCTTGTCCACGCGCAGCGTCTCGCCGCAGTTGGGCACCGACACCGGAAAGCCCGGCGCGGCGGCCGACGCCGCGGCCACGGCCCCCGCCAGGGCCGCGCCCAGGCCCCACCGCACCGCGCGCCTCATGCGGCTTCGCGCTCGAACGACCACAGCGTGCCCCCGTGGCGCGGGTGCCGGGTGCGCACCAGTTCCATCCCGAACACGCGCGACACGCATTCCCGCCGCAGCGCCTCGGCCGGTGGACCTTCGGCCACGAGCCGGCCTGCCTGCAGCACCCAGGCCCGGTCGGCGAACGACGGCACGAGCGACAGCTCGTGCAGCACCGCCACCACGGTGATCCCCAGCCCGCGCACCAGCGCCAGCACGTCGGCACGGGCGGCCAGGTCGAGGTGATTGGTGGGCTCGTCGAGCAGCAGCAGCGCGGGCTCCTGCGCGAGCGCGCGGGCCAGGTGCAGGCGCTGGCGCTCCCCGCCCGAGAGGCTGCCGAGCCGCCGGTCCACGAGCGCATCCACGCCGCAGGTGCGCAATGCGTCGTCCACGGCACGGGCATGCTCGCCAGCGGACACGCGGCCCTCGTGCGGCAGGCGGCCGAGCGCCACATAGTCGCGCGCGCGCAGCCCGCCCTGGGCGGCATCGTCCTGGCCGAGCACGGCCACGCTGCGGGCGCGCTCCACGGCGGACCAGCGCGCCATGTCCTGCCCCTGCCAGCGCGCGGCGCCCTCGGCCGGCGCGAGGCGGCCCGCCAGCAGCTTGAGCAGCGTGCTCTTGCCGGCACCGTTGGGGCCGGCCACCGCCACGCACTCGCCCGCTGCGGCCTGCACCGTGACGCCCTGCAGCAGCCAGTCCCCCCGCGGGGACTGCCATCCGAGCCCTTCGGCCTGCAGTCCGCCCGCCATCAGAGCGTCCAGCGCAGCGCCAGCTCGAAACTGCGCGGCGCGCCGAGCAGGATCTGGTCGGGGTAGAACGGATCGGCCCACGCCGCATAGACCTTGTTGGTCAGATTGCGCCCGCGCAGCGTGAGCTGGGTGCCGGGCGCGACGTCCACGCTCCACGACGCATCGAGCACACGGTAGGCGGCAAGCCGCACCGTGTTGGTGTCGCTGTGGAAACGCTCGCCCACGTGCCGCAGCGAGGCCGAAACCTGCATGGGCAGGCCCGCCGTGAAGCGGTAGCCGGCGCCCACACTGGCCAGCACGCGCGGCGTGTTCGGGGGCGCGTGGCCGGAGAACGACGTGCCGTTCGCGAGCGTGAAATCCTCGTAGCGCGCGCGGTTCACCGCCCATTGCGTCCAGAGGCTCCAGGCCGCCGTGGGGCGCAGCGTGAGCGACATCTCGGCGCCGCGCGACTGGAGCGCGCCGGCCTGCGCGAGCGACTGCCCGCCCTGCGCCGCATAGACATTGCGGCGCGTGGCGTCGTACAGCGCCAGCGTCCATTCGCCGCGGTCCTGCCAGAAGGCCTGCTTCACGCCGACCTCGGCATTGCGTGCCCGGGTCAGCTCCAGGGGCTGCGTGGGGCCCAGCAGGAAGATGTTGTTGGCAGCCACATCGGCGCCCGTGGCCGCCTGGGCATAGAGCATGGTGCCCGCGGCGGGCTCCCAGGTGAAGCCCAGCCGGCCCGTGGTGGGGTGCCAGGTCTTGCCGTACGGGAATCCCGTGCGCGCCGCGCCAGCCGCATTCGTGGAGGTGCGGTCGAGTTCGATCGACTCATGGCGCAGACCCGTGATCACCGCCACGGCCGGCGTGATGCGCAGCCGGTCTTCCAGCGCAAGCGCGGCATTGCGCAACTGCGTCGTCTGCCGCTGCTGCACCAGCAGGCCATAGAGGCCACGGTCGGGCGCGACCAGCGACACGCTGTCTCCGGGGAAGTTGGCGGCGCCCGGGCGGGTGAGATCGGTCTCGCTCAGTTCCAGCGCGGCGACGAAGCGGTTCTCGCGCCCCGCCAGTCGGCCGTCCCACTGCAACTCGGTCTTGTTGCCGGTCGTGGTCTGGTCCTGGGCGACGAAGAAGCGCTCCCGGTCCACGCGCCCCGTGCCGGTGTTGAACGCCAGCACCTCGTTGTTCAACCACGATCGCGTGGCCGTGTAGCGGTAGAACTGGCTGCGCACCGCCCAGGCCGCATCGAGGCGCCAGTCCAGGCCGGCGCGCAGCCACGTCTCGCGCGCTTCGTTGCGGTTGTCCAGCACGTTGTAGTTGGTGCGCAGCGTGCGCCGGTCGATCGCCACCGGCCCCAGCACGCTGCCGTTGAAGCCCGAGGTGTACGTGCCCGACACCACGCCCGCCTGCGGCTCGATGCCCGGTGCCCCGGCCGACACCAGTGGTGTTCCCCAGTACGGATGCCCGCGGTCGCGCTTGACTTCCGCCGCCGCGAACAGCTTCAGCCCGGGCTGCACGTACCAATCGAGCCCGCCCGAGAGGTGCCACAGGCGCTGCGCGGTGTCGTGCACGTAGCCGTCGGTGTCCGAGCCGCTCGCGTCGATGCGGAAATCGACATCCTTCCAGGCCGTGGTGCCCCCTGCGCCCACGGACAGCCGGCGCTCGCCGAAGGAGCCCACGGCGGTGGTCACCTCGGTCTCGACCGGCCCGCGGTGCGGCGCGCGCGTGACGAAGTTCACCGCGCCACCGGCGGCACCCTCGCCCGACATCAGCGACGCCGGGCCCTTGAGGAATTCGACACGCTCCAGGTTCGCCGTGCCCATCACGCGCGAGGTCATGTTGGGCGGCCCGATCTTGATGCCGTTGTAGAGCGTGTTGATCTGGCTGTTGGCAAAGCCGCGCATCGAAAATGCCGCGGGCTCCGCCGGAAAATCGCCGGCCAGCACGCCCACGGCCGCCTGCGCGGCTTCGGACACCGTGCGCAGGCCGCGCTCGGCGAGCAGGTCGCGCGGCACCACGTCGATGGAGGCCGGCGTCTCGCGCACGGAAAGCCCCAGCCGCGACGACGCCCCGGCGGGCTGCGAAAGGCGCGGGGCCTCGGTGCGCTCCTTCACCTCCACCGGTGGCAGCACGGCCGGCGAAGCATCAGGCACGGAAGACTGCGCGAGCGCGGCCATGGGCACGGAACCCAACAGGAGGGCCCACGCGCGGGGGCTGGAGAGCAATGGAGAAGGCATGGACGAAAGGTCGGCGCGGGCCTGCGGCCGGCAGTGGATGCCGCCGCTGCGAAACCAGCGGCGGACGGGGCAGCCATATTAACGCAATTGTGTTGCATTAATAAACACAATCCGAGCCCGTTGCCGGGCACCGGTCCGGCGGGCGGAATCAGCCCATGCGGAGGGCCATGCGACGGCGGAGATGGCGAGCGGCAGCGGTCACTCCCACTCGATCATCAACAGGCCCTGAAACCCGCATCGTTAAAGGGTTTGGCTCTGATCGACTCGGCTTTTAACGTCACTTTTACCGTCAAAACAGCTCATCTTTTGCTGGCGCGGGAGATGGAGCGATTTGCGCGGCGTCGACACTTTCGGCCTTATCGTCGATCAGGATGCATCTTAGCGCGCTCGAACTTGCCCTGCACGCCCTGCTCTTCGCCTGCTTACGGCGGCATCCCGCCGAGTATTCTGGCCGCCTGCTCAAGCCCGCCCAGGATGGCATCGCGGACACGCGGTGAGAAGTCCTGTGGCAATTCGGCTTGCGCTTCGGCAATGGCCGCTGGTGTACGAGCAAGAAGTTCTTCGACGATCGGCTCGGCGGTCGATGCGTAGCCAACTTTCTGCGCGGTGCTGTTGAAGTGCCTGCGCTGGATACCGTGCATCTCGTAGTGTCGGTTCTTGCCGAGCAGGGCCATGGCCAACTTGATCTCATACGGAGACCACTGGTTAGGGCCATCGCCCAACACTGGGTAGACCGACATCACGTCATACAGCGGGGTCAGCTGGAAACGACCGCGTGGCAGAAGCTGGATGCTGAAGTTCTTGGCATGGCCATCGGGCGCGCGTAGCAACCAGAACAGCACCTGCGCCGCCATCAGCGTCTTCATGTCGGCCTCGGTATTCACCGATTGCCGCAGCGTGCCGAACAGGGCCTTGAGCCCAGGACCGCCCTCGTTCTCGTACTTACGTAATGGCGAGAAGCCCTCGACCTGGCAAAAGTCTTCCTGTGGCAGACGCATGAGCCACTGCCCATTGGGTGCGACGCGCCGGTCGAAACGCTCCACCACCAGCACACGCTGTCGGCCGAAGGTCGCGATGCGGGCATCAGCCACGGGCAATCCGTAGGCTTTCAGCAGCCGCAAGCACAGCCATTCGTTGTCGACGGACGTGCTGAAGTCCGCCTGCCGCCCGCCCATCAGACCGAGCGGAAGCTTGAAGATGTGGCTCGTCGGCGTGGCGCCACGCGGCGCCAGCCATTGCCCGCCCCACCACAGGAAGGCGGTCTTCTCCTGCGCACCGGCCAGCGAGATGCGGAAGTCCGCACCCGGGTCTCGGCCCGCAGCGAAGGCCTGCGGCGAAACGGCTTCGATCAGGTGCCGCTCGATATCCTCCTCGGCCAGGGGCACGCCCTCGATGCGATCGAAGTCGGTGGGCACCTCCTCCTCATCCAGGATCTGGACGGCGCCCACGCAATCGCGCCCGATGGCCTTCAGTAAATCAAACGGCTCGGTCGAACCCGTCCTGAAGCGCTCGGCCACGCGGCGGCGGATCGCGTCGCTGTCCGGTAGCAGGTTGTCGAAGTAGTTAGCGACCTTCTCGCCCTTGACCGGCAGGTTCTGCAGATTGAAAGGCAGCGACAAGGACAGCGGTCGGCCCATATCCGCAGCAAGCCAATCCGCTTCGTACTGCAGTTCCATCTCTCCGCGAGCGGGAATCGTCCATCGGCCGACGCGAACACCGTTGGTCCAGATGGACAGGCTGCGGCTGTGCGATCGACGCCCCATGTCACCAATCCGTGGGCGTCGTTGACACCGCAGCCTTGCCCCGAATCCCCACGGCCAACTCCAGGCCCAGCGCTGCGCACCATGCAAGGAGTTGCTCTACGCTCAGCTCGTGGGCGTTGAGTTCCAGATGAGAGACACGCGACTGGCTCAAGCCGATACGGGCAGCCAGTGCCGATTGGGTCAGCCCTTGCGCTTTGCGCGTGGCCTGCAGCATCGAGCCGAGTTGGCCTGTAGTGACCAGCGGATGTGACGTCGGCGGCATGGAAAATACCTGAGATTCAGATAAGCGCAAGATAGCTGAAAAACAGATATTCGTCAAATATCTGAAATTCAACTACGCGGGCTCTGGCTGCGCCCCAGCGCCCGCTGTCAAGCTTCACCTAAGCGGCTTAACGGCCAATTCGGGCGCTTCATTTTTTGCCTTCTGTGGACTCACCGATTTCTGCTTGGGTTTTACCTGCCGAAATTTCTGGCAACTGGAGCTAATATCCTGCAAGGGCGTAACAGGGCGTAATGCGTGTTACGGCGGGGCATCATAGGGGATTCCATGGACGAGACACCACCGGAAGGTTCGACCATCGCGGCCGAACTGAAGATCGACGTTACCCTGATCGCCAAACTAAACTTGGCGGATTTTCAGAATGCGGTCCCGCTGGTCCGGGATCTCTCCCTGATCAACGAGACCGATCAGACGCATGAGCAGGTCGAGTTGGTCCTGACTTCCGATCCGCCCTTTTTGAAGCCGCGCCGTTGGCGGATCGATGCGCTGGCGGCCCGTTCGCGCTATCCAATCCGCGACCTGGATCTGAAACTGGACGGCGGACTGCTGGCACGGCTGACCGAAGCCGAGACGGCCACGGTGTCGCTGGCATTGCGCACCGCCGGCGCGGATGCCTCCAGCCCTGCCCTGACGCAACGCGATGTCCATCTGGACTTACTGCCACGCAACCAATGGGGCGGTATCTCGCATTTGCCCGACTTGGTCGCCGCGTTCGTCCAGCCCAACGACCCGGCGGTGGATCGGCTGCTCAAGCGCACAGCGGAGGTGCTGCGTCAGCACGATCGCAACCCTGCCCTGGACGGCTATGCCGGCGGTGCCAAGCGTGCCTGGGAACTGGCCTCCGCCCTCTGGGGGGCCACGGCTGGCATGCAGTTGGACTATGCCTTGCCACCGGCCAGTTTCGAGCAGTCTGGCCAGAAGGTGCGCAGCCCCGGGCAGATCGAAAGCTCAGGCCTTGGAACCTGCTTCGACCTCGCGCTGCTGTTCTGCGCTGCACTTGAGCAAGCAGGATTGAACCCGCTGCTGGTCTTCACCGAAGGCCATGCCTTTGCTGGCGTCTGGCTTCAGCCCGAGGAATTCTCCACCACCGTCGTCGACGACGTGACGGCCTTGCGCAAGCGCCTCAGGCTCAAGGAACTGGTTCTGTTCGAGACCACCCTGATCACCCAGCGCCCCACGGCCCCCTTCAGCTATGCCACCGCACGCGGCGCTCAGCAGGTGGACGAATCTCAAGATGCGGGATTCCGCTTGGCCGTGGACATTCGCCGGGCACGGCTGCAGCGCATCAAGCCATTGGCCAGTGCGGAAGCGGCAATTGCCACGGCGCCGGGCACTGAGGTGTCACCGTCCACGCCTGCCCTGCCAAAGTTCGAAGACGCGCCTGACCTTCCCGACAGCGCGCCAGCCAATGCGGAAGATGCCAGCCAGCTCGATCCCAAGGACCGGCTGCTTCGCTGGCAACGCAAACTGCTGGACCTCTCGCTTCGCAACCATCTGCTGAACTTCAAGGGCGGCAAGAAGGTGCTAAAGCTGGAGGCGCCAGACCCCGGCGCGCTGGAAGACCTGTTGGCCAGCGGCCAGCCTCTGAAGCTGCGACCGCGCCCGGACCTGATGGACGGAGCCGATCCGCGCGATCAGGCCATCTACGAAGCCCGCGAACGTGAAAACGTGCGCCGCGCGCATGCGTTCGAAGCCCTGCAGAAACGCGAGGTTTTCGTCGGTATTCCCGAAACCGAACTCGACGCACGGCTGACCGAGCTGTTCCGCAGCGCCCGCACAGCTTTGCAGGAAGGCGGTGCCAACACGCTGTATCTCGCTCTGGGTTTCCTGTCCTGGACCCGCGAAGACCGAGACGGTCAGCGCTACCGCGCTCCTCTGATCCTGGTGCCGGTCAGCCTGCAGCGCAAGAGCGCCCGCTCGGGCTTCACGCTCAGCTTGCATGACGATGAGCCCCGCTTCAATCCGACCCTGATCGAGATGCTGCGCCAGGACTTCGAACTGAGCCTGGGCAGCCTCGAAGGCGAACTGCCGCGAGACGAGACCGGCCTGGACGTCGCTGCGGTCTGGAAGGCCGTCGGCCACGCCATCAAGGACATCAAGGGCTGGGAAGTGACCGAGGACGTGGTGTTGTCCATGTTCTCGTTTGCCAAGTATCTGATGTGGAAAGACCTTGCCGAGCGCAGCGAACAGTTGCGCGAGAACCCGGTCGTGCGCCACCTGCTGGACACTCCGCGCGATGCCTATCCACCAGGCGCTCCGTTCCCGCAGGTGCGCAAACTGGATCAGCACTTCGACCCTAAGCAGGTGTTCTGCCCCTTGCCGGCGGATTCCTCGCAGTTGTCGGCCGTGCTGGCCGCCTCGCAGGGCAAGGACTTCGTCCTGATCGGTCCACCTGGGACCGGCAAGAGCCAGACCATCGCCAACCTGATCGCCCAATCCCTGGCGCAGGGCCGGCGCGTGCTCTTCGTGTCCGAAAAGATTGCGGCGCTGGACGTCGTCTACCGGCGCCTGCGCGAAATCGGCCTGGGTGAGTTTTGCCTGGAGCTGCACTCGAGCAAGGCCCGCAAGCTCGACGTGCTGGCCCAGCTGCAGTCCGCCTGGTCCAGCAGCGGCAAAACCGACGCCGAGCAGTGGCGAGCAGAAGCCGACAATCTCAAGCGTCTGCGCGATGCGCTGAACATCTATGTCGAATGCCTGCATCAGCGGCGCCGCAACGGTCTGAGCCTGTTCGACGCGATCGGCACTGTCAGCGCGGGACACGATATCCCGACGCTTGAAGTGGCCTGGCCCACGGCCGATCAACACGATCAACCGGGCATCGAGCAGTTGCGCCATGCCGTGGACCGGCTGGAGGTCAATGCGCAAGCCATCGGCCATGCCACACTGGCACAACACCCCTTGGCCCTCATCGGCCAGGGAGACTGGTCACCCACTTGGCAGCAACAACTGATCACCGCGGCGCGCGAAGTCCTTCCCGCCGCCCAGGCGACGATCGAATCCGCAGAGGCATTTGCCCAGGCCATCGGGCTGCCTTCGCCCGCGTTGACGTCCGACACCTGCGAAGCACTGGTGATCCTGGCCCAACGCCTGCCGTCGGCAGCAGGGCACGATTGGCGCTTCGTCCTGCGCCCCGACGCACGCACTCTGAGCCAACGCCTGCAGGAAGGCGCAGCACTGGTGCGCCGCCATGCCGAACTGAATGCGCAGCTCTCTGAACCATGGCCCGCTTCCGTCGTGACCGCCTGCACCGACAGCCTCGCAGCGCTCACCGAACACCGGCAGATCCACGCACAGCTCGGCGAGCCTTGGACACCTCGCACGGTTGTGCAATTGAACCAGGGACTCGGTCTGCTGGCCCAGATCGCGCAACACCACGCAGCGCTGTCGGCCCCTTATGGCGAATCGATTGAACAGCTCGACGTCGCCGAGTTGCAGCGGAGATGGGAACAAGCCGAGCAGGCGTTCTGGCCCAAGTCCTGGCTGGGCAAACGCAAGGTTGCGGCGCAACTGTTTGGCGCAATCAAGGGAGGATCGCAGCCTGACGTCAGCAACGATCTACAGCATTGGAATGCCATCCGAGCCTTGCGCCAGCAGGTTCAAGCCATTACTCCCGCGCAGGAATGTGCGTCCGCCTGGGCAGGACTGGATACCAAAGAAGACAAGGTGCGCACGGCCCTGCGCTGGCAGATCGCCCTGGCCGCTGTGCGCGAAGGCCGGGAGTGGGAAGACGATGGCTTCGACGCCATCGCGGACGGCCAATGCGGCGACCCCCTGCAGGCCGATTTGCAGAGGGCGCGCCGACTGCGCCAATTGGACCAGGACATTGCCGCCCATGCCTCGCTGGAAACGACGACCGAAGGCCTATGGGCCGGCCACGCCACGCAAGTCGACCGTCTGCGCGCCGCATTGGATTTCTTGAGCGATCGGCGAAGGCATCTCCAACAAGGTCCCCTGGAAGCGACCCACACCTTGGTCGAGGAAGGTGCTTGCGGCCCCACGCTCGCGCGCGATCATCAGACGCTGCGCCAGCGAGCCGAAACCGAGCAAGCGCTGGCTGCCTTGGACGACTTGCGTGAGTCCACCGCCGGCCTGTGGAAAGGGCTGGCCACCCCTCTGGATGAGCTCGCACAGGCCTGCAAGCTTCGCGAGGATCTGGCTGCCGTGCTGGCGCGTCTGGCCACCACGCCCGAGCAGATTTCAGCCTGCAAGGCACCACTGCATGCCTTGTTGGGCGATGCCAATGCGTTGCTGGAGCCAGGTGGCCGCATCACGGTGGCCGGCGCTCGATATGTGGAGAAGCGGGGACAGCTGCTTCCCCGGCAGGAGGCGCTCGCGGCAATCGGGCGCCTTGCCGAGGCCGCCCAGACGCAGTGGCACTCCCTGTCACTCGACGGGCTCATCGAGCAAAGCCAATCCATCGTGCGCGCAGAACACAGCCTGCGCAGCTGGTGCGCTTGGCGCCAGGCACGCAGCGAAGCACTTGCACTGGGGTTGACCACGCTGGTGCAGGGTATCGAACAAGGCCATGTCGCACCAGGCCAGGCCCGCCGAACGTTCGAAACCAACTACGCACGCTGGTGGCTCAACGCCGTGGTCGATCACGAGCCGGTCATCCGCGGGTTCGTCAGCGCCGAACACGAACAGCGCATCCGCGACTTCCGGGAGCTCGACGAACGCTTCACCGCCCTGACCCGGGACTGGCTGCGTGCCCGCCTGTGCGCCGACCTACCCTCGCAGGACAACGTCAGCCGCAACTCCGAATGGGGCGTGTTGCGGCACGAGATTGGCAAGAAGCGTGCGCATATGCCTTTGCGGGAGTTGATGGCCCAGATTCCCGAGGCACTGACCAGGCTCACGCCCTGCTTGCTGATGAGCCCTCTGTCCATCGCGCAGTACCTCCAGGCGGGGACCAACGCCTTCGACCTGGTGATCTTCGACGAAGCCTCACAGATCCCGGTCTGGGACGCGATCGGCGCCATCGCCCGCGGCCGTCAGGTCGTGATGGTCGGCGATCCCAAACAGTTGCCGCCCACCTCGTTCTTCGACCGCGCCGAGTCCGGTCTTGACGACGAGGATGTCGAGGCTGACCTGGAGAGCATCCTCGACGAGTGCATTGGCGCCAACCTGCCGACCCGCGACTTGAACTGGCACTACCGCAGCCGCCATGAAAGCCTGATCGCGTTCTCCAACCACGCCTATTACAAGGGTGAACTGGTCACCTTCCCCTCCCCTGTCACCAACGACCGCGCCGTCGGCCTGCAGATAATCTCGGGCGCCTACCAGAAGGGCGGTACGCGGACCAATCCTGCCGAAGCCAAGGCGCTCGTTGCCGATGTCGTGGCCCGCCTGACAGCGCCAGGTTTCCGAGAAAGCGGGCTCACGATCGGGGTGGTCACGTTCAACGCCGAACAGCAAAAACTGATCGAGGACTTGCTCGACGAAGCCCGACGAAAAGACCCGCGACTGGAGCCCTACTTCGCCGAGAGCGAACTGGAGCCACTGTTCGTCAAAAACCTGGAAAGCGTGCAAGGCGACGAGCGCGATCTCATCTACTTCTCCATCACCTATGGCCCGGACCCCACAGGCCAACTGGCCATGAACTTCGGCCCGCTCAATCGCCAAGGCGGCGAGCGCCGACTCAATGTGGCCATCACCCGCGCACGGCACGAGCTGCGCGTATTCGCCAGTTTCCGCGCTGAGCAGATGGACTTGGCGCGCACCCAAGCCATCGGCGTACGCGACCTCAAGCACTTCCTGGAATTCGCCGAACGCGGTGCCCGTGCGCTGGCGGAAGCCAACCGCGGTAGCCTGGGCGGCTTCGAGAGTCCATTTGAACAGGCCGTGGCCGCCGCCCTGGCACGGCGCGGCTGGCACGTCCAGCCGCAGATCGGCGCCTCTTCGTTCCGCGTCGACCTCGGTATCGTCGACCCCGACGCAGCCGGACGTTATCTGGCCGGTGTGGAGTGCGATGGCGCCACCTATCATCGCAGCGCTACTGCGCGCGATCGCGACAAGCTGCGCGAGCAAGTCCTGCGCGGCCTGGGATGGGACATTGTTCGCGTCTGGTCCACAGACTGGTGGATCGATCCGGCCGGCACGCTCGACAGGCTGGATGCCCGGCTGCGAGCCGTGCTCACGGCCCAGCGCGAGCGGCGTGCAGAAGAGGCAGAGCGCGAAGCCGAGGCCGAGCGCCTGGCGCAGGCGGCCATCGCTCAAGCCATGGCGTCAGTGACGAAGCCGGACGAGGAAACGGCGGCCCCAATCCAGGATGCGGACCCGATCGCACCTGAAACCCCGGCGACGGTTCCACCGCAGCCAATCGAAGAAGTCTTTGCTCGTCAGGCCTCTGCAGCGCCAGCCCATGCCGATAACGCCGCGACAGCGCCATCGGAGGTCTCGCTCTACCGGGTCACGAACCCCTCTGAAGTGGTAGATGGAACCTACCCCGATCGATTCTTCGACGAGGATTACAACGACACCTTGTCGGCCATGATCGCTCACGTCATCGATCATGAAGGCCCCGTGCTCGACGCCCTACTGGCCCGCCGCATTGCCCGCTCCCACGGCTGGCTACGTACCGGCGGGCGCATCCGAGAGCGCGTTTTCCAAATCGCGCGTGCCCGCTATCAGACAACCGATGAAGAGGTTGGCACCTTCTACTGGCCCGAACGTCTCGATCCTGCGGCAGAGCCTCCCTTCCGCGGGCCCGTCGACGAGGACAGCGTGCGGGCGGCTGATGAAATCAGTCTTGCGGAACTGGCTTCGTTGGCTCGGGCCGTCATCGCACAGCGCACTCAAGGTGAAGGGATCTATCAAGCAATGGCACGCAGGCTCGGGCTCCAACAGCTACGGGCAGCTAGTCGGGCACGCCTTGAAAATGCTGTTCGCTCACTGCGTGCAGAGCCATGAATCTGAAGAGTTCGCCGACAGAAAAGGGAGGGACAAATGCCAAAAACAAAGCAAATCGGACAAAACAACGCTGCCTTTACGACCACGCTCTCACTGCGCCTGCTGCGCTCCGACAAAACCGTGAAGCAAGCGATCAGAGCTACGAGTGATGTGACAGAGGTTGAGTCTGATTCTGGTCGCCTGTTTACAGCACAGGCTCCTGGAACTCCCCCTAATTGGCTCAGGGTCGTAAACCAGTTTGCCAAACAAGGCGACTTGAAACTCGAGAACAAGAGCTGCGCAGCAGTCTTGTTCCTCAATATTCAGCCAGACGACAAGAGATCGCGTACACGCACATTTGCCCTTACATTCGGCAGCGGTCACCATGCACTTGATCCCGATGCATTTGTCCGAAACTTCGGTCTGAAGGTCACGCTCAACTCTGTTGCGCGCGGCGCACTAAAGAATCTTGATATCGCCACGCTTGACAGCACGACAATTCAAAAACGCATCCAAGCAAGTAGGAAAGCCGATCTACAGGGCTTCGGGATCGATCTACAGAACGATCTATTACGTCTTGCAGGAGGCGTTCCCACCGACGCAGCATTTGCAAATGCGCTTGCCGGCAGAGATGCACTTACCTTAACGAGCAAGCTCTCAGCGACTGAAATTCCTGAAAAATGCAAAACAGCGCTTAGGCTATTCGACGCCAACGACTACAAGAAAGACTACTCATTCATTGATCAAATAATTCCTGTTCAAGACAAGAAAATACTTACAGATCTTGATGAGGTTGTTTTTAAAGAAATAAAAACACTGCTGGACGGAAAGCCGTCTGACTTGCACATAACTCTACCGGAGATTATTGATCCGGAAGAGTCTGGTGAATTCGGATATTTCGGCATAGGCTTCAATTCAGGGTCGAAGAAATCTTTTGGCGAGCTTGCTATCGAGGACTATATCTCTGAATTACAGGCGGGTCGGCCACACGAAATATCTGGCATAGCAGACCTAAAGGCCAGTCATGAGATCCGAATTGTGATTGACGGGCAGGGAGATCGTCAGAGGCGGCGAAGAGTCTATGAGTGTTTTGTATACGAGGCAAGCTATAAAAAGAAGACCTACGTGCTTTTCTCTGGAGAATGGTACTGCATCGATAGCAAGTTCTTCGACGCCGTGGAAAGAGACTATCAGGCTCTATTGGGATTTTCGTTCCACGCATCTACCAAAGCCAAAAATGAGCAAGATTTGATCTCAGAGCTCGATAAAAACGCCGACCTTCTCAACTTAGATAAAGTGAAAGCCTCGCCATCTGGGGCAAAGGGCGCCAATCTCGAGCCTTGTGATTTTCTATCTCGCCGCAAAGAATTCATTCACCTAAAAGACGGCCACGGCTCCGCCCCGATTAGCCATCTATGGAATCAGGGACTCGTCTCCGCGGAAAGCTTTGTCCGCGATGCAGTTTTTCGAAAATCCATGCGTGATTCGGCTATCAAGCGGCAAAAGGCTGCAAAAAAGTCAAAATTTGAACTGTTGCTACCCGATGGCCGTTCGAAAGTAACTCCTGCCGATTACAAGGTGGTGTTCGGCATAATGCGACATCCGTACCAGCGGAGCAAGCAGCTTGGCCTCCCGTTTTTCAGTAAAGTAAGTCTACGTGCCGTCGCAAGCCGCATCCAACTAATGGGCTATGCCGTGGAAGTACATCTTATTGAAAAGACATAAACGTAGGCATGTAAGCAAGCATGGCAGATACGTTGGAACCTGCTGAAGACCGCTCCAGTACGACCGGCCCACTCCATCATCAACAGGTCGCCCAAACCCGCGTGGTTAATGGACTTGGCCGTGATAGACATGGGTCTGTACCGTCGTTTTTACCGTCAGAAACGCAGATCTTCTGCTGACGCGGGAGATGGAGCGATTCTTCAGGGAGCGACGTTTTCGATGCCATCATCAATCACGTAGAAGGATAGCTGAAGACGACCCCGTTCCCAAGGCATCGTGACGGCATTCATGCCACGTGCTGAGGAACACGTCTGGCCCACGTCGGTACGCCCGACGTGGCATCTCCAAGCTGATCCGGTGGGTCGCCAGCATACGCACCCTTGTGGCCCTGATTCGTCCCAGAGACGCGCCCATAACAAGTTGCGACAATTTGTTCCTGACGATCCAATGATCGACATAAGAGGAGGTGTGTCAATGCATATCGAGAGCGTCACCATCACCGGCTTCCGCTGTTTCGGACCTCAATCCGCTACCGTTCTATTCAGCGCTGGGCTGACCGCCATCGTCGGACCGAACGCATCGGGAAAGACTGCAGTCCTGCAGGCGCTCATGCGCCTTTTCGGGGTGACGC
This sequence comes from Acidovorax sp. NCPPB 4044, assembly GCF_028069655.1. Taxonomy (NCBI): domain Bacteria; kingdom Pseudomonadati; phylum Pseudomonadota; class Betaproteobacteria; order Burkholderiales; family Comamonadaceae; genus Acidovorax; species Acidovorax sp. NCPPB 4044. The sequence goes on along the minus strand of NZ_JAMCOS010000001.1, from coordinate 1,607,403 downwards.
GGGCCCAGCGCACAATCGTCCCGTCCGATTTCCACGTGCCGGCGGCGGAAGCCATGCCGCCCAAGACCAGGACACTGACCATAGACGTGCGCCTGAGCCTGCCAGAGCTGGTCGACGGTAGCGCAACTGCCACCACCGTGGCGCCGGTATTTCGCCATATGCGCATCACGCGCCCGGGCGGCACGCCACTCTGCCGGATGCGGCTGCGCGCACGTTGGGACGACGATGGCACAGCCGATGGCAGCGTCACGCAGGAGCTGTCCTGGATCGGCACGGTCGACGAAAACGTCCGCGACGACCAGGCAACGCCAGTGGCCGCTGGCGACCGAGGGCTGATCCAGCTGTTCTACACCCCCGCCAGCCGGGACGCTGCCGCCCAGATCCGTGCAACCACGGGCGCTCTGGCCGCGCGACTGCTCAAGGCCATCGAGTGGTCCGAGGACACGACCCGGGTGGTCAACGCGGCCAGCGAGCAGCTCATGACGGCATTCGGCAGCGAAAACGCCATCCGGGCTATAAGCCAGTCGCTCTCCAAGCGCTGGAGCCACCTCCACGACAGCGACATCGACTGCGACCCGGAGCTCAGCCTGATGAGCCGGCGCTTCGAGGAGGTCGTCGCACGCATCGGCGTGATATTCAAGCAAGGCCCCGCTGGCAAGGAGCGTGGGCTGGATGCGCTCAGCGACGGGCAGCAGTCTCTTTTCTACTTCGCACTGGCGGCCGCGGTCTTCGATGTGGAACGCGCCGCGGTCGCGGGACAGATCAAGGGCTTCCGCGCCGAAGAGCTGGCCGTACCCGCCCTCACCCTATTCGCCGTGGAGGAGCCCGAGAACCACCTCGCGCCCTACTACCTCTCGCGCATCCTGCAGCAGATTCGCAGTCTGGTCGACACGGGAGCTGGCCAAGCAATCGTCTCCAGCCACTCCCCCTCGGTGCTCGGACGCGTTCCACCCGATGATGTCCGGTACTGCCGGCGCGACATGGCGACAGGAGTCTCCACCGTCTTGCCTATTCCGATGCCCATCTTCGAGGTCGAAGCCATGAAGTTCGTGCGCAACGCTTTCCTGGCGTTCCCTGAGCTGTACTTCGCGCGCTTCGTTCTGCTGGTGGAGGGGGACTCCGAGCGCATCGTGCTGCCGCGATTGGCCAAAGCGCTGGACCTGCTCGTCGACCCGTCCTTCGTCGCCATCGTGCCGCTGGGCGGTCGCCACGTGAACCATTTCTGGCGGCTACTCAAGGGATTGGGCATCCCCTATGCAACGCTGCTCGACCTGGACTACGGCCGGGAAGGCGGCGGGTTCGGGCGCGTCAAGAATGCGTTGACCCAGTTGCTGGCGCTAGGCGTTCCGCGAGAGCAGATTCTGACGACCGACAAAGGAAATTGTCTTACCGATGAAGAGGTGTCGCGGATGGACCAACACGACCCAATGGAATTTTTGCCGAGTTGGGTGAACTACCTTGAGAGATCCTCGTCGGTGTTCTTTTCCTGGCCCCTCGACCTGGACATGGCCATGCTCGCTGCCTTCCCTTCTGCCTACGCGGCGACGATCGAAGGCACAGGCCCCCGCATGACCAACGAAGCCGCAGCCGAAGTGGTCCTCGGAACTGCGGGCCCAGGGCTGGACGCCTACAAGGAGAGCGCGCAGCCCTATCGCGACCACATGGCGGCTTACCGCTACCACTTCCTGACGCACAGCAAGCCCGCGACCCACCTGCGGGCCCTCGCCCACATCGACGCGGCGGCATTGAAGGTGGGCATGCCCGACCCGCTCCGGCGTGTTGTCCAGCACATCGCTGGCCAATTGTCGGGGCTGTGACCATGTCGCTACCGCCGCGACGCATTGCCACTGCCGACTGGCAGCCCGTCGGGGTTACCAGTCTGGAACGCAACGCCCTGGAGGTGGTCAGGTCGAGCGTGCACCACTCCGTGCTGGCCGGCCCGGGCGCAGGAAAGACCGAGCTGCTGGCACAACGAGCTGCATTCCTGCTACAAACAGGCGCCTCGCCGACACCGCAACGCATCCTGGCCATCAGCTTCAAACGCGATGCTGCACGCAATCTCGCGCGGCGCGTGCGCCAGCGATGCCACCCTGACCATGCGAGCCGCTTCGACTCGCTCACGTTCGACGCCTTCGCCAAAGGGCTCGTCGATCGGTTCGGCCAGGCGTTGCCAGACCGGTGGCGGCCCACGGCCGACTACGGCATTCTGTTTCCAAAGAAGGCCCACTGGGCGGACTTCCTGCGGCGCGCACGGATCGCGCAGGACAATCCTTTCGGGCAGCCGGCCCTTCTGCAGCTACCGGCCGACTTCTTCGAACGTCGCCACATCCTCGCGGAGCGCTTGCCGGAGGGCGGCTGGATCCCCTCCAATGCGGGCTACTGGGCCGGCCAGCGATTCTGGGATGAGCAGTTGCGCAGCGTGGATCGCAGCTACCTGACGTTTGCGATGCTCAGCCGCCTGGCGGAGCTGCTCGTACGCGTCAACCTGTCGATGCGCAACGCGCTGGCCCTCACCTACTCCCATGTGTTCATGGACGAATTCCAGGACACGACGCAGGCCCAACTGGACCTCGTGCAGTCGATCTTCCTCGGAACGCCTGCCATCATGACGGCCGTCGGCGACAACAAGCAACAGATCATGCGGTTCGCCCTGGCCATGGACGACCCCTTCGGCGTCTTCGAGCAATCTTTCGGCGCAACACGCATCCCGCTTTTCAGTAACTACAGATCCTCTCCAGAACTGGTGCGCATCCAGCACACTCTGGCACAAGCGCTGGACACGGCCGCTCCCCGTCCTCAATCACAGGCCGCAGCCAGCATCACCGATGCATGCTGCGTCATCGTGGACTTCTCCAGCGCGCAGATAGAGGCCGACCGATTGGCGAAATTCGTCGTCGAACAGATGCAAAAGCACAAGCTGAAGCCCAACGACTTCGTCCTGCTCGTGCGGCAGAAGTCGGAAGACTATGCACAGGTTCTTGGCCCAGTGTTCGCAGCCGCCGGCATCCCGTTGCGCAACGAGGCCGCCTACGTGGGCGCACAGATGCTGCAGGAGCTCCTTACCGAACCACTCTCCGCGCACCTGCTGCTCCTGCTGCGCTTGGCCCTCACCGCGCGCAATGGATCGACCTGGAACGAAGCGCAGCATGTGCTGGCGGGTCTGCGCGGCATAGAGCCGAGTGACGATCGGGCGCGGCGCATCCTGGCCCGCGATCTGGATGCCTTCGCGACCCGGTTCGGCGCGCAGCACCCCGTGCCGCCCGCGACCGAGGCGGCATCCCGCCTTTTGGTCCAGGAAGTCGTGTCATTCCTGGGGCGAGACACCTTGATCGCCGACCACGCACCGTACGCGCAAGGAAACTGGTTGGCCGAGGTGGAGAACAGCGTCGCGCTGCACCTGACGTCCAGTTCAGCCAGCGCCGCGGATTGGTTCGCGGCGCTCGATGCCTACGAAGGCATCAACGCGCTGCCGCTCATGACCTTGCACAAGAGCAAAGGGCTGGAATACCACACGGTGATCTTCGTCGGACTGGACGATTCGGCCTGGTGGAGCTATGCCAAGGACACTGCCGATGCAACCGCTGGCTTCTTCGTGGCATTCACGCGCGCTAAGCAACGCGTCGTCTTCACGTACACGGCGGAGCGGGGATCACGAACCAGCATCGCGCCGCTCTACGAGCTCCTGGCCTCAGCGGGTGTTCAAACCCTCAGCGGTGACTGATGCTCAGTTGGACCACAACCTCAGCCGCCACCCGCCCTGGACGTTGCCGCGTTGGGTGGCTTCGCAACGCATTGCGCATTCCCAGTCTCGCCTGCCCCCGATTGCGCTGGTCCGAGCAGGCCCATTCCGGCGATGTCGCCTGACCCGGCGTACAGCATGAACAACGACAACAATCCCACCATCACGGATACCGCGATGACACCTGGCCATCAGATCCTTTACATCGTGGGCAATGGCTTCGATCTGCACCACGGAATCGAGTCCGGCTACCAGCATTTCGGCGAATATCTGTCTGAAGTCGACCACGGCACCTACGACCACCTGAGCCGTTACTTCACTGTCGACGATGACTTCTGGTGGCAGTTCGAATCCCAGTTGGCGCACCTTGACACCGACTCTTTGCTGGACGATGCGGGCCAGTACCTCGCGTCCTACGGAGCAGAAGACTGGAGCGATGCCGGCCACCATGACTACCAGTACGAACTGGACCGGGTGGTCGAAGCCCTCTCCAAGACACTTCGCCAGCGGTTCGGCCAATGGGTCCGGCAGCTCAAGATCCCCCAGCCTGCATCGCTGGCTGGACGCATGCTTCCCCTTCGTAGAGACGCCAGGTACCTCACGTTCAACTACACGGACACGCTGCAGCGCGTATACGGTGTTCCCGACACCAACGTTCTTCACATTCACGGGGCGGCCAGGCAAGTCGATGATCAGCTGATCCTGGGACACGGTTGGAAGCGATCCCCCGCGGACTCCTTCAATCACGGCATCGATCATGAAGAAGCTGATACCCGCATTCTGGAAGGCAACAACATTATCGACGGGTACTTCTCCGCGACCTTCAAGCCGACGGAGCGGGTGATCGCGCAGCACAAATCCTTCTTCTGCAGCTTGTCCGACATTCGCAGGGTGTTGGTGATGGGGCATTCGCTGGCCGAGGTCGAAATGCCTTACCTGAAGGAAGTCCTGCACCATATCGGCAACACCGAGACCCATTGGCAGGTGAGCTTTTATGAGAGCTCACAGGATGCGGAAGAGGCTATGCGCCATCTCGGCGTGCCCTCAGACAAGACGAATTACGTTCCGCTCAATGCCCTGTCGCTCTGGGCGCCTTGACCCGCTACGCAACGGCCGCGCGACCAACTCTTTGTCGGCACGCCACACAGCAGACCGTGCGTTCCCAGCAGCCGTTTCAGATCCGCTGCGCCCCAGGCTGCTTACCGTTTTCAACCCAATTACTTTGTAGATACTCGACCCGCATTGAAGAGGCCACTACCGTAGTCGGCAACTGGGTGCATGATCTGGCCGACGAGGATTCCCCATGCCATCTCCACAACCATCAGACAGCCCCTTGGCGCGTGCCATGGTCAGCCGTTTCCCGGTCGTATTCGCCGATTTCCGATCCATCGATCGATTCCTGTACAGGATTCGTGACATTCACGATTTGCCCGAGCTTGTTCAACCTGACCTGCTAGAACGGCTGGATGAGTGCCATCTGTACATGATCTGCAAGCGCCCAAGGCTCTCGGTCGTCCCTGAATCTATCAGTTGGAGTGAAGAGTATGTCTACCTTAAGGTCCATTGTTCAATACGCGGGATAACTCACGAGGCCAAAGTGGAAATACAGCGCGATGATGGCAAGCGCGCAGCATCATTCGTGGCATCGCCCTTCCCACATCGGGAATTGCTGGCGCTGAAGGACGACGGGAGCACTCTCTCTCAAATGTTATTTGCCAACATGGCGCATTTGATAGAAACGCTTCCCCCGTTCGCTAGGCAACTGGAAGTGCTCTACATCGGCAAAGGCCTCGCAAAAAACACGCAAGATCGATTGAAGAGCCATTCAACGCTTCAAAAAGTGCTTGCGCAGATCAATTCGGACGATCCTGAGACCGAAGTCTTCGCGCTGGTCTACAAATTTGACTATCGAAGAACGGTCGGCGGCTTGGTCAAACATGATGCAGACAAGGTTCGCGTATTGAATCTTCGGCACACCATACCGCCCTACCGCCCGAGTTTGGACGATCAAATCAGCTTGGTTGAGGCCTGCGCAATCTCATACTTCAAGACCGATCAGTACAACACCCACTACATCAACTTCCCCGCCGCGACGACCGACGCTTCTCGTCGCGCGAGCTCAGCGCAGACGGAATTCTTGCTCGTCCAAATAGACAACGAGAATATCGGGGGTCTCGAAATTTATTCTCGAGAGGTTGCACCAGCTTCGACGCACTACATCGAGCACTCCATCGCTCCGCAGTCAGGGCGAGGAGCCGCACACTAGCCCGCGCCGCGCCCATGGCGCTGGCGAAACCCGTCCTTGGCCGCGGCATCGCGCCCATGCGATGGGCACACGTTGCGGTAGAAACACCCGGAGCACAGATGCGGCGCCCTATTTGCCTTCGCGGCATCCAGTCCGGACAGCAGACGCTGGCGGCGCTCGGCCAAGGTTCAAGCACCAAGAAAAACATTCCAAAAGTTGAAATCTTTGGGTCCCGTCCATCAAACCCAGACAGCCGACTGGACCACGAATCTGCTGCAGATGAAATCCCAAGATCTGCCGGCGCCCAAAGCGTCAGCGAGTCTTAGCGCATCAATGACGCTAGGCGCTTCGATTGCCCCGCACCGCCAGTACCCTCAGTGCGGCATTGTGCTCTCGCGCTCCCGTCTACGATCACACGCAATAGCCTTTGAATAGGAGACTGCCCCATGCACCCTGGTGACCTTGAAACGCTCAGCGCCCAACGCATTTGCAGCGACTGCGTTGCCGAAACGTTCCTCTCCGCGTTGATCAAGAAAGAAGGCAGCCCCGAGCATTGCGCGTACTGCGGCGAGGAAGCCGCCAGGACCTTGGGCATCGGGGACATGGCCGACATGGTAGAGACAGCGTTCAACGACCACATGATTCGCACCGGCACCGAACCGCCGGAGTCGGAGCGCGCGCTATATGCCGACCGCGAGTTGAATCTCAGCTGGTACCGGGAGGGCCAGGAGACAGTCGAAGCCATCGAGGACACGGCGTCCATCCCCAGTGCCGCGGCCAGAGATATTCAAGCCATCCTGGAAGACCGTCACGACGACATCGAAATGGCCCGAATGGGGGCGGAGACGGAGTTTGCAGCAGATGCCTGCTACGAAGAGAAGAAGACCGACGCGCGAGAGTGGCATTGGGCCTGGTCGTCATTCGAGCACGCGCTGCAGACGGAAGCCCGGTTCTTCAACAGGGAAGGTTCGGCGTTGCTGGCTCGCGTCTTTGGCGCCATCGATCAGTTGCGAACGAAACCAAGGCATCCGGTAATTGTCTTTTCGGGGCCGCAGCACCGGATCAACCACCTCTTTCGTGCACGCGTATTCCAGTCGGACGCCAAGCTGGAAGAGGCTCTGTGCCGACCGGATTTGCACATCGGCGCCCCGCCCGCCAGGCTATCCAATGCCGGACGGATGAACGCTAAAGGGATATCGGTGTTCTATGGCGCCACGAACAGCGCTAGCGCGCTGGCAGAAGTCAGACCGCCGGTCGGCAGCAAAGTGGCCGTCGCAAAATTCGAGATCATCCGGCAACTGCGGCTCTTGGACCTGACCGCGCTCGACCATACACGGGATAGCGGGAGCATCTTCGATCCCACCTTGAAGGATAGGCTGGAGCGTGTCGCGTTCCTGCAGACGCTGAGCGAAAGATTGACCCGCCCCGTGATGCCCGATGATGAGGCGTTCGATTATCTGATCACGCAGGCCATCGCCGACTTTCTGGCCACGCAGAACGAACCACGCCTGGACGGAATCATCTTCGCCTCGGCGCAATCGAGGAAGGGGCGCAATGTGGTGTTGTTCCACTCCGCGGCGCTGGTCGCGCCGATGGAGCTTCCTCATGGGACGAAGATTTCAAGCAGATCCGTGGAATACGACGATGATCGAAGCTCGCCAGACTACCGGGTTTGGGAGGAAACGCCGCCAGCGCCAGAGCTGCAGGAAAGCGATGCGAATGATCCTTTCGCTTTTGTCCCATGGACACTCTACAGCTCAACCGAAGCAGGCCGCGAGCCAACGCTGCAGATCGATCTCTCGTCTGTCGAGGTGCACCACATCGAATCAGTCCAGGTACGCAGCACGGCCTTCTCGGTGCGACGAGTCCGGCATCCCCAGTTCGTTCAGCCACACCAAACAGCGCCGGTCAGCACGAGCGACCTCACCAAGCTGCAGGACCCACTCTAGGAGGCGCCTACTCAGGAAACGCCATGGCGTGCCAGCAAGCGGTCGAAGAAGTCGGCCACGGTGTGCTGGGCTTGTGGGCCGATCCTGCGTTGCGGCAGGTCCACGTCCATGAACTCGTAGCCTCCGAACCGATAGACCTCGTACCCCGCCAGACGCAGGCGCCGATCCTCAGCGACCGTCTCCGCATAGCGTTGGGCACTGGCCACGAAACGGTCCGGTGACTGAGGATCTTCAGTGCCATAGTGGTGCCGGCCATCGATCTCGATGACGATGCGTACCCCCTGCTCCAGCATCATCAGAAAATCCATCCGCTGGCGCGCCAGGACCTGCTCGTCGCCCCGCTGGCGACGCGTGTAGGGGTCGTAGTGGAGGTAGACCTGAGGGATCAGTGCCGGCAGGCGTTTTCCAAGCTTTGCGCCATAGCGTTCGTAATACCCCTGGAACAGCGCCAGCTCACCTGGCGATTGGGCCCCGATCACAGCCTGGCGAAGACGCCTGAACAGCTGCTCTTTCGCACTCTCGGCCTCCTCGATACCGTGGAGTTCAGCGTACCAATCCCGCAGATCATTCCAGAGCAGCTGCCCCGAGCTGGGCAAGGGCCGATCGAAGACGAGTACCTTGTCGGCGTGCTTGACGATCTCCACATCGTTATTCACGGCATCGCGAATGACGAGTTCTGGCTTCATTCCGATGGAGGCAAAAATCAGATTCTTCATGGATCCGGCGACGCCGGCTTGCGCCCGCGCCACGCCGTAAAGGGCGTACCCGGACTGCGTGCCCGTCTGCCTAACGACAAATCCATCGCGACGCAGAGAAGTGCTGATGGCTGCGGCCAGCTCTGTCTGCTCGGCGTCGCGGCGCACCACGGGATGAAGCAGCTTGGCAAGCAGTGAGAAAAAGCGAGTTTGGCTGCATGTCAGCACGCCGCACTCGATCAACAGTTCCTCGTGGGACCAGTCGGTTTCGTTGTGGACGTAGTGCTGCAGGATCCTGCCATGCAAAGTGTGACGACTAGGCCGTACTCCCGGGCCGTCCTGGATCGACTCCGCCCCGAACACCTCGCTCAGAGATTCGATCAGCGGCAACTCCCCGAACAGGCTCGGCAGCCGGTTGATCACCTTCAGCACATCGCGTCGGACCAACTCACTCACGCGGTGCTCAGCGTGAACGGTCATTTCCGACACGGTATCGGCCAGGTCTTCCGATCCGAATTCGCACAGCACCCGTTGAGCAAGGTCCAGCAGCTCCACTTCGCGCCAAGTGAGTATCCGCTTGCGGACGTACATGCGTTTGCTCCGAAAAGCCTCCTGCTCGTCGTCGGCCTCCACAGCAGACTGGACTGCGAGTCGGACGCAGGCCGCGGGAACCTCGTGCGCCTTCACTTGCGCGATCGCCAGCGCGATCTGCTCGCGCAGGGTGTCCAGCGGCACGGCGAGGCTGGTCTTGATTTCAGGCATCACAATTGGCGATCCATCGCCAGATTCTGGCCCCGTCCATCAGTACGGCCCCAGCTCGCCGCGCGAACGCTTCATGTCCAGGTAGCCCTGCTGGGCTTGCGCGTCATCCGCTGCGTACGCAACGTCGATCTCCGCACCCCCACTGCGCCCATCCAGTCCTGGCAACGCCAACAGCCGATCCAGCAGTGAACCCTTGCCAGACGCTGGCGCGACGAAGGGTCGCAAGTAGACATCCAGCGGCTGGTGCTGCGGCGTAAGCAATTCGTTCGTGAGCGCCCGTAAGTACGCACTCTTACGAGTGGCCGCCCAATTGATCGAAATACCGGCTCGATGGCAAAGCTCCGAGTGAACCAACAGCATCGTGCGGCCATTGCCATCCAGAAAAGGATGGCCCCAGGCAAAGGCGCCCATCACCTTGCCAGGTTGTGTGTTCATGGTCCGTGGGTTGTTGCCCATGCTCAGCCCCCACTCGACGGCCCGCTGGCATAGCTCCGACGCCTCGAACTGCAGCCCCTCACCCTTGCCCACCAAGCGACCCACGTTCAGTTGCCACCGGTCGCGGCCGGCCCACGGATAGAACTCCTCGAACAGGATGCTATGAACCTTCAGAAAGTCCGGGTAGGAGATCTCACGGCGGATCCCGGCGAGGAAGTCCATCGCCTGTTCGATGTTGGCCTCGAAGAAGAGGTGCTCTTGCAGCTTGATTTCGTCGGCATCCTTGAGCCGCTCTACGTTACGCAGATATCCCGCGCTTTCGAAGTCGCCGAATGGATCGAACACGTTTCATCTCCCTCGTGTAATTGGTCATCAGCCGGGCGAGCTGTCTGCCATTAATCAGGTTCTTCTTCTTCAGCGTGGCCAGCAACTTGCCCGTTGCATCCAGAACCACATCATCGCCAGCGGTCCTCGTCACAGCTTCCGCATAGTCGTCCAAGCCCGTACGGACGTAGCTGATTCCATGGGCACGTGCGAAACGTTCAATGAAGCGGCTCACGCCCTTGGTTGGCATCGCGTTCAGATCGAGAGGCAGCGTCTCGAATCCACGATCCCGAACGTTGTGCTGTACATACTGGACGGGGATTCCGGCGACATCCAACTTGCGTGTGACCCGTTGATCGCCTGCATCGACAATCACGACCGGTTGGCCGGAATCCATGCCCAGTTCCACCGCCCGAACGCTGACGCCCAGTTTCTCGAACACTTCTCGCACGAGCTCGACGGGTTTTGCCAGAAGTCGCGCACGCCCAGTCGGATCAGGCTGCGCCTTGGCATAGAGGCCAGCGCCTAACCGTACCAAGCGGCCGGAGCCCACCAGTCGGCTGATGCCTTCGCTCAGTTGGGTCGGGCCGGCCAGTTCGGACAAATCGCGTCGCAACACCACATTGCCTGCACGCTTGCCCAAGGACACCAACAGCTTGCTTTCCAGCTTCACTCGTGGACCTCCGCCAGTTCAACCTTGATCATGTCACCATTTTACATTTTTCTTTATCGAACAAGGGCTTAGGCGTACTAATCATGCCGCTAAACCGGCATCTTTTTGCGCGAGAACGTGGCTACTGAGTGCCTCTCCAAGAAGCATCCCTACGGCCAAATGACAAGATCTAGATGTTGAGTTTCGATAGGTTGTACCCGCCAAGCCTGGAGGCTGGGGGTTTGTATCCAAGCGCGGAGTGAGGTCGGCGAGCGTTGTAGTAAGTCAGGAATGCGGGTAACCGCTTTATCGTCACGCCCAGCGCTGCGTAGTGCGCCACGCTGGCCCGCAGGAAGCCTCTGGTACGCAGTCCACTCTGCCGGTGGCTTCTGCAGGACTCTACCTGCTCCAACCGTCTGGCGACGATGCGATAGAATTCTGACGCGCGTTCGTCGACGCCCGCTGCTCACCATGGCCCACCCGGTTCGCCGGGACGACGTGAAGACCTTCGACTGAGCTTCCCATGTTTCGCGGAGCGCGGCAGTGAGCACCGGGTACATCCGCGGCAACATGAAGGAACGCACCATGGAACTCATCCCCACAACGGCGACCGCCGCCGAAAAGCTCAAGCGTCTGGCCAAGACGCTTCGTAAAAGCACCGGTACATCGCTTGCCGTCGCACTGGATGCTGTCGCCAAACAGCACGGCTACGAGCACTGGAAGCATGTGGCAGTCTGCCTCGAACAGACCGCCAGCGCGAGTCGCAGCAAACCGCTTCCCGAGTCACTGAAGGAGCTTCTGGATCGAGCGGCGACGCGGAGCCCCGCGTCGGCTGAATCACAAAAGGCCTTCGCTCAAGGCTTTGTCTTCGCGATGGACGTCAAGGATGCCGAAGAGCTTTCGATGACATCCGAATACGCAGAGTGCGACGATGGGTGGTACCTCGCCGCCAAAGATTTGTGGCGAGGGCTGGCCCACTACCGTGATGACGAGACGGGCACCACACTCTTTGAGACACAGTCGCCCGAAGATTTAGCCAGTACGGCACTTGATGACCTGCAGAACTACAGGCTGTTCCGCTATTTGGGCGCGGCCGTTCCGGCCTCGCTTGAGGAGGCCTACAAGCAGACCAGCCAACTATCATTTTTTCCGCCCACCCATTTTTGGCTTGGCGGAAAGTTCATCGACATCGGCGAGGTCCCCGAGATCCGAGTGGACGGCCAGGTGGTGTTCTCCACCGCGCCGGGCTTCACCGTGCTTCCGTCAGATGACAAGCGCACCCGCCTTGAGAAGTTTGGTCATCTGCTGAACGCTGAGGAACGAACGCTGTTCGACAAGATGACGGCGCAGGAGCAGGACTTCCTGCTGTTCCAACTGGAAAAGCGAACACCGGTTGGCGAAGCCCGCTACAAGCCTGTGCAAAGCTCGGTGGCATCTTCCTGGCGGGACGCCAAGAAAATTTAGCTCTGTGGAGCATCCTCTGCGGCGCCCTCGCCTGGTCGATCGTCGAACCACCATTTATCGATGGCTTCCCGATCCTCCAGGTGCGAAACCCAACGGTCGTCGAACAGCACATCGACGCTGAAGACCGGCTGCGCGTCGTAGGCGACCTCGTGGTCGAAGAAACGCCCTTGCAGCGCGTCGCAGTGGATACACCCGTTGGACAGGTAGGGCTGCCCTTCCGTCCTACTGTATCGCGGCTTGATCGGACCAATGCCGTGGCGCGCAAGGGTTTCGGCCGATAGCGTTGACATCAACAGGGCGGCTCCCCTGCCCTCATCGTCGAAGTCGTAGATATTGGCGGTTACGTCTGCGGCACCCTGAAGCACCCGGCTGGCTGCAAAGCATAGGTCGATGACGAGGCCCGTCGTCTTCTTGCAGCGCCAGCACTCGGTGTACGCGACGCAGACGTCCAGCGGCAAGGTGCGCCCAACCTGTGGCGCAAAGCGCAACTTCCCAGCCAATGCACCTTCGACAAAGCTGCCCAGTTCGACGTGCTGCCGCCAGTAGTTCGGGCCTTCGCTGTTCTTGCTGCTCGCGAAAGCTGGATGGTAGTAAGGCCCCGGCAAGGACACAACGCACATGTTGGCCTCAACATCATGGCTGAGCCTGAATGCCGGGGTAGCCTTTTCGACGGGAATGCTCTGCTGCCGCATGAACCAGAGCGTGCGGATCCCCGCTGCCTGAGACATGGCCTGGAAGCGAGCCACATCATCCAACGGCAAGCGCCCCCATTGGACCTTGAACGCCACCGGCTTCCCTCCCTCCCGGTCTGCCTGCACGTCGAGCGTCCACCCACCTTCTTCATCCGGTGTTCCAGGCGTTTCGACCGAAACATTCCAGCCCGCGCGTCGCACCGCTTTGGCGATTGCCTCTTTTGCCAGCATGACCTCCGCCGTGTCTGTACCGGCCGTGCAGCGCCCCTTCTTGGCATGCGCGAAGTACTGGGTGCCGAGCTTCGTTTGCCGAAGCGCCACGTCAGCGCCGCAGCATGTCATCTTCAACGCACGATCTTTGCGGTTTCGAGCACGCAGATTTTCCCAGCCCTCGGTATCGAAATCGACGGAGAGCAGTTCTTGATCATTTGAAGTGCATTTGAGTGACATACGTAGTGGTGCGTTTTTCCCTGCTGATCATTCGATCCCGTCAGCAGTCGACAGTCCTGGCACGATAGTTTTGAGGTTGGAAACTAGCTGCGCACGAACCCGTTCAACGGGCATCCTCCAGAGGTCGCACAACGCCTGAGCTGCTTGGCCTGTTTCCCATGGGAACCACGGCGTTCCATCCGCCTTGGTTGCAAAGGGGCCATCCGTCTCCAGCAACACGTTGGCGGCAGGCATCTCTGACACGAGCTGCCGGCCTTTCTCACTCGCAACCATTGAGGGCCCGACACTGAACCAGGCGCCCTGATCAACCGCGCGGCGCAGCTGCTTCTTCGTGCCAGAAAACCAATGAAACACAGGCGTGCCAGCTTTCGGATGTGCCTCTAGTGCATCCAGAACTTGGTCCGCCGCACCACGAGAATGCAGACTCATGACTCGCCCGCCGACACGCTCGCATTCGGCAAGGACCACATCCAATATCCTTCGCTGCAGTGCCAGCGAATGCTTGAAGCGAGGCGATCCATCCAGACCGATCTCGCCGATGAACTCGGCTTGCGCTACGAGACCGACCAAGAGATCCATCTCCGCCGCCTTCGCAACGGCTATCTCAGGATGGAGCCCAAGAGCCACCTTGATGTTGGGATACCCAGCAAATACTCGCGATGTGGCCAGCCAAGCTCTCGGGCTTGTGGAAACAACCAGCGTAAAGATGTTCTGCTTCGCAACTCGTGGGAGCAAGCTGGGGGCATTCGGATAGAGATCCAGGTGACTGTGGAAATCGATCAAATGATGCCCTCGTGCTCGAGAAATGCACCCAACTCGCCGATGCCAGCCTCTACCACCCGCTGGAAGGAAGCGCGCTCATCAGGTGTCGCAAAGGTCAATGCTCCGGCAGCCATGGGACCAACGCCATCTGACAGATAGCGGAGATACGCGATCGCCGCGGCATGGGTGTCATTTGCGTTGCCAGAAGGGGCTGTTGCCTTAAGATTCCCATAGCGATAGCTGGGCGTCGGATCTGGTGTGCCGGCCTTGAAGAATGCCGCCCGTCTGACCAGGCATGGAAGACATCTTCCGCAATGTTCGTTCAATCGGCCGTACTTACCGCAACTCGTCGTCCGCGGCATCAACTGGTCCATCAAAGGCAAATCTTGGCATCCCAGGAGAACCTCGCCCTTGGTCAGATACTTGTAAGGCGAGTGAAACGTCGCCCCAATGCCCAGCGCATTCCAAAGACCTTGCAGGTGATGCAGAAAGACAGGATGGGTGGTTTTCGTGCTGAGTGAGCCCATGCGGCCCGGGTTCAACGGAATGTTGAGGCTGATAAATCCGTTCTCCGGAACGTAAACGTAAAGGGGCTCGATGTCCGGCAACGCGGATGCTGCCAAAGCGGCAAAGCCGTAAAACACAATCGAGCGAGCGCGAGTAGATAGCTCGTGGTCCACCGTCGAACGGACGTTGCTGTTCCATAGCAGGTGCCGGTCAGCTCCCCCCAAACGGCGCGCAAAATGGTGCTGGTCCTCCCGGTTTCCTTTCACAAGCTGGGAGACAAACAATGGCTTCTTCCCCAGTACTGTGAGGTCGATTGCACCGACCAGGCTGTCCATCCCGCCTGACAGGAGGCACACGCAGTCAGCGTCGAAGCGCGCCGGAGCCGTGGAAAGTGCCCGGGGCCGCCCCCCTTCAAGAAAGGTCAGATGCCAAAAGTCCCCGGTTAGAAAACGAAGCATCTCTTCAATGTCTCGTTTGCGTGCGCCGAAGGGCTCAGGATTCTGTAAGGCCACGTCCAATTCAATGACGCGTGTCCATCCGTCTGCGCTGTTCGACCGCTGAACAGCCAAGTCTGACGCCCCGACAGCCAGGGCGAAAGTTGCGAAATCCCACGCCGGTAGGCTTGGGTATACGCCCTTGAGTTCGAGGTCGTCTAGCAGACCGGTGCCTACGGAGCCCACGTCTTGACGCTGAGACGCGGTATACATCGAGTAGTACACCGCACCGCGCTCCAAATCACGTGGCAACATCCGCTGGGGGAGACAGATGACTCGGCTCATATCGAATCCTCGAACACCATAAAGGTTGTCTGTACTGCCTCACGCAGCACTGTTTCCAGCTGCTGGCGCGTCGGATTCGGCGTCGCCTCCCGGATAGTCTCCAACTGTGCGGCCACGGAGTTCTTCAAGAAGCTTCGCATCTCATGGGTCCGCTGGACGATGGTCGAGGGGGAGAATCTCGCGCTCTCGAACAGTTGACCGATGTCTGCGTACATGCGGTTGCAGGCTTCATGTCCCAAATACAGTTGCATGAGGGTCCATATCTGCGGGTCTTGCAACGCAAGCAGATCAACATCCGGGTCCAAAACCGTGAGTTCAGAAAGGGCCTGTGCCATTGAATCCTTCGCCGACTCTTCGTCGACGCTGCCACCCTCCGGAATGATTTGAGCGACGATTGCATCGATCACAGTCTGCGCCGAGGGGCTGGTCGCGCGCAGGGTATCCATCCACTCGTTGATCCGGGGATCCGATCGTTCCCGTGCTGCCTGCAGGAACGAGCCCAGGCCGGCCCCCGCTTTGGTCGATGTGCGCATGCGCGCGGCAACGTTGCGCGCACCACCCATGCCGGTCCGCGAATATTGGCCGGCCGCGCGCCCCAACGCTTGGGTGTCGCCATTGCGGGCGAAGGTCCCCAAACTGGCACGCGCACCCTTGAAGCGACTTGCAGGGGCCACGCCCTCCGCAACCGGTTGCGGCGATGCAGTCGCATCGCCGCCTCCCGCTCCAGCCTCCGCATCTCCGTCGCCAGCCCCGCCGACTGGAATGTCATTCAGCCACGGAGGGTCGAAAGAAACGTTGCCGCCTGGGCCAGCGCTTGACGCGGAAGTTCCCATTACGATTTCCCCCTCTTCGCGGAGATCGCTCGTTTGACTGGAGTCGGGCTATCGGCATCCACCTCCCAACGCTGCAGCTCACTTGTGGCCCATGTCTCGTTCTGCAGAAGCGGTACCAGCGCGATGGGCCGACGGGTAGAAGGTATTTCGCCCAGCAAGAGGGCAAGCTGCGGTCCTAACGCGGGGAAGGCCTTCGTAATGTTCAGGCAGCGTGCGACGGAATCGGCAGTGAACTGTTCGGTTCGCGCCTTGCGCCCCAAACGCGTAAGCACGCGCTCGGCCTCGCTTTCGCCCAAGGCCTTGATCTGGTCGACTAGAGTGGGAATCACGGATGTCGCACCGAGAAGCGCCTCGAGCATCTTCTGAGCTTCCTGGCTGAGCTCATCGTACGCTGCGATCGCAAGCTTCCGATCCCGACTTAAGTGCATGAGCGGACGCAGATCGACATCGCCCAGTTGCGGTGCGAGCTTTACCCACTGCTCGTAAAAGGGCTGAGGCCAAGCCGTAGGCGCGGCCCATGCATCTCCCTTCTCCGCCGCGGCTTCCAAGTCAGCAAGGAACTGCACCTTGCCGTCATCGCTTGCCGCCACCGCCTTGGCTAGGTGCTCAAAGCCGACCGCGTTTGCGCACCGCTCAAACAGCTGGAGCTTCACTAGTTCGGGAAAGCCGATGCTCATGTCTTGGGATTTAGCGATTGCCTCGCGAAGCACCAAGTTGTTGAGGAAGCGCTTGATCAACCGAGGGTTTCCGGCGATCTGCTCCGCGCTCGCAAGAATATGCGCGAGCTGGTCCGCCAAGTCGATCTCCTTCGCGACCTTGTCGACCTCGGTGCCAAAGGCAGCGCGGATGTCTTTCGCGGACAATCCTGACCATCCTTGTTTTGCGAGTTGGAGGACCTTCTGCTGCGCCTCGTTCATGGTTTTTTCGGTGATCTGGTTGCGCCGACGCGCCAGATCGGTCAACAGCAGGACCAAGTAAGCCTTGACCTCCGTAGTGCCCAATCGCGGCACCTGCAACGGAACCTGAATCAGCTTGTCGAAGTAGCTGGTGACGAGCTCATTGCTGATTTCGGCGTCCTTGAAGTGCGCCCGCACGGCGCTTCGGATCATTCCTTCATCAGCGGCAATGATGAAAGCTGTGCGCTCGACATGCAGAAGCAATCGCATTGCCTCCAGTGTGTCGATCGCGGTGTCTGGCAAGCACCGGTCCAAGTCGTCGACAAGAACAACCAGGGTAACGTCCAGTTCTTTCAGTAGTTCAGTGAAGGCACCGCGAAGCGCCTCAATCTCCTGGGGCAAAGAGCGCTCACTCTTCTCCTTGAGCAGGCCGGCAAGTTCGGGCTGCAGTTCACCATAGGCGGCCTTGACCTTCTCAACATCCGCCTCAGCAAACGAACCAGCCTGCACCATCCCGCTGACAGCACCCACAAGGGCTCCGAGCGGCCCGCCGAGAGTTCCACCGATAAGTGCTTGAACCCCAATGGGCGCAAGCATCCGGCCTACGCGCAACAACTTGATCCGCTTGACGAATCCCCAGGCTTTGTCGACGGCGGTTTTGCGCGACTCGGCAAGAGCGACCAGCTTGTCGGCCACGGCATCCAACAGCGCCTGTCGAGCGTCGTCGTATCCTTGGTAGAGCCAGGCATTGAATTCCAGGAAGATGTATTTCTCATCACCGGCGCTGGACTTCAGCTCGGCGCCGATCATCTTCACCAACGACGATTTTCCGGCTCCCCAGTTTCCGGAAACGCCAATGGTCAGCGGCTCACCGCCAGCGTCCTGGATCAATTGCGCGGCGGCCTTCGCCACATGTGAAAAATTGAGCAAGTCAATTTTGGCCTCGACGTCGTTCCACATCTGCGATGTCTCCTTTTATTCGTTCCTGGATTGCCAATGCCGGCAAAGAAGCTGTTCTTGGCTTGCTGAAGGTGAACGACTTACGCATCGGGTCTGCCTGCATGTTTCTATTTCGCCACCAGGCCTCCCCTCATCCACCTCGTGCTGGAAGTGCCAGGCCTTAGATTCGCCCATACGGGCTTGGAGTGCCCGACCGCATCCGTGGCAGACACAGCCACACAGCCTGCCGCGATGGCTTGCCGGATCCAAGTCCCGGATATGGATCCATTGGGCCGTCAGGCGGCCATATACGAATTGCGCAGGCATCTGCGCACCTGCCTTGGGACGGCAGCGCGTCGTCAACATAGGCCGGGCAGGTGAAGCTCATCGTCAGGGGCATAAAACGTGCGCTAAGCCTCGGCAAGCCACTCCATCGGGACTAGCTTGATTCCGTCACGCCATTCCGGCAAGCCGACGACTCCGTCAATACCGCCCCACACTTCGCTTGATGCGTGGTCCAGGACGATGAGTTGGAGCTTCCCGTCTTCACCCCGCACGACGCTACCCATCACTTCGAACGCCTTGCGAACGGCGTCGACGTCTTCATCGCGCACCTTGGGGTCATCTTCCATCTCAATGCCTTTGGAGACCACTTGCTTGGGAAAGTAGACCTGACTCGGTTGATCAAACACGAGAAATGCGGGGATAGGACTGTTCTTTTGGCTCAGATAGAACTGATGAAGAGAAAGCAGTACGGCCAAGTGATAGGAGAGCCAGTTCGAGCCACTTCCTATCTCAGACAGATAGTCGTCACGCTCAGACCCAAGTACCTTAATGGTCAGGTCGTTGGTCTCCAGCGAGATGGGATCATTCGGATTCTCGATATCGAGATGCGGCAAGAGCTTTCCGGCATTGGTGTTGACGGTCCGCAGAGCTCGGCGCCTCCGAGCCTCGACGTCCTGTTCGCGCAGCTCTCCCTCCAGCGCCGCTACCGTTTCCCTGAGCGTTCGAACCTCTTCGAGGAGCTCGCTGTCGCTGCCCAATTTCCGATGAAGGCCCAGTGACGACTCGAGATTCCCTATGAAGCGCTCCGTACGCTTCGCCGAAAATTGCTGCTCACTAGCTTCCTTCGATCTGCCTGTCAACGCTCGCTTGCGAATTTGAACTGCACGCAGACGTTCGGTCGCACTACCAACATCTGCTGTGACGCGCTGCAACTCTCGATCGAACGCTGCAGGCACTTCTCTGTCTTTGTCCGCGCCCGCTGCCGTCTCAACCTCTTCCAGACGCTGAGCTAGAACCTGCAGTTTTCGTTTGGCCGAATCCGTGTGGCTGCCGCACATGGGGCAATCCGACTCATCGCTTGCATGTGACACCAGCCAACTCGACAGCTGAAGCCGCTCTCGTTGCACCGAGAGCGCAGCTTCGTACTGCTCGACGCCGACACGCATCCGGTTCATTTCTTCCAATCGATGGCGCAAGGTGGTGAGTTCGCGCGAAACCTCACGCTCTTCGCCCTCCAGGCTATTCAGCTCGCGCAGCGCCTCCGAAATTGTTGTGGTGCTGACCGCCAAAGTTAGGTCGGTTCTTGTGATGACTTCCTCAAGCAACTCAATCATTTGCTCCCGAGAAATGTCCTCCTCCAGCTTCGGAATCAGCCCAAGTTCTTGAGCCTCGCTGAACTTGGACCTCAAGTCGGCAAGCCACCGCGCCGAGACTTCCTGCGCATCCTTAAGCTCCTTCTCCTTCCGACGCAAGATTTGCCGAGTGCGGTTCAACTCGAACTGCTTCGCCATCAATGCCGGTGTGACCGCCCCAAGCACGTAGGGGAAAATCTTTCTCAGCTTTTCCCGGTGCTCGTAGGTGTTGGTCTTGAAGAACAGGACGTCTGGATTGGCGACCACGTTCTGGGGTTGGAACGTGAAAGCAGCCAAATCACGGAAAGCTGGGCGCCCGTCGAACCCTGAAGTCTCCTCCCCGCCTGAAAAGTCCAGATTGGAGAGGTTGGCGAGATCATCGAGCAATCTCTTGACTGCAGTAGCGTTGGTATTCTTGGTGAGTCGATTGGGGATCTTGGATATCTTCTCGGCTTCCAACAGAAACATTTCGTCGGTGCTGCGCTGAGCCCCCGGTTCCTTTCGAGCCAATAGCTTTTCACCTTGAGCCGTCGCTACAACGACGCCAAACCACTCGCAGTGTTTGCGGATAGTGTTCACTGGAATCGAGCACGTGCTGGAGCCGAGGCAGTAATCGATGATAGGAATGACTGCTGATTTGCCGGTTCGTGACGCGCCACTGATGACGTTAACTTTCCCAAGCTCAAACTTCAACGTGCGCGGCTCGAAGTTCCCATTGCGCGGCCAGAGCACGATCCCTCGAATCTGAAAATACATTAGAGCTTCACTTTCAGCGTAGTCACGATCTCGTGCACTGTGAGTTCACCGAACCAGGCGCCGAGTTTTTCCGCCAGATCCATGAGGTGCTTTATCTCGTCTGACAGCCCTCGCGCCTTGGTTTTCGACAGCGGAATGGCTTCACCGTTGTCGGCGAGTTTGAGCAGGCTTCCCGCGACGGCGAGCTCGATGGATTGCAGGCTGAGCTTGCGCCATCGAACTGAGCGGTCATGGATCTGAATCAGCAGATCCTGTTTGGACACTGACGAATCTCCGAACTTGGCAGCGAACGCTCGCAAGCCCGAACTCTTGTAAGTGCGCTTCACAAATTCCGAGGTCGCCTGATGCAGAACGATAGGCAGCACAAGAAAGAGAAGTGGCAGCGGCGGTGGAGCACCGACGCGATGAGTCTCGACGTATCCACAACAAAACCGCCATACAAGCGCAGCGCCCAACGCAGGGTTTTGAACGTTTTGGGCCTCTCGTGCCAGCATCTCTATGCCACCTTCTTGAGCTTCAGGTGTGCTTCATAGCTCGGATGCCAGCCTACGAGCAAGTCGTCGGCCAACATATGGAAGCAACCAGGGATGAAATGGCCCGGGGGTGACATCGCCTGAACTGGCGCAGTGAACTGCATGCAGTCAAAGTACAGTGCCTGCCCTTGGTGCTGCTCGGACCTGCTACCGTGATTCAGTCCACAGGTTCGCTGCTTGTTCTTCCATGCTCGCTTCAGGACACCGTCTAGGTCGTCAAAGGAGGTCTCGTCGACTTCGCCCCGGGCAGCCCAGTCAGTCCGGTCGAAGGAGGCCATGAAGTAGTCGCTCGCAGCCCCGAGCATCTCTTCGAATGACAATCCAATGATGTCTAGTTGCCGGATGAAGTTGTCGGGGAGATATCCCCGAGATACCGCCTCCGACGGAGCCGGAGCGCGACTCAAAAGCACAGTCTGTCGGTCAATTTTTTGGACGTAGGACGTGTACCAGCCATGGAAGTCATTGCGCGCGATGACAGCCGGTTTTCCGACCTCAAGCAACAGATCGATTTGGCGCTTCACCACTCCGCAGAGGTGATTGGTGATGTCCTGGACCTTAGACGGTGAAACGGGGTGGCTTCGAACGAGCGCTTCAAGATCAGCCTGGGGACTGCCACTGCCCAGGGTCAGTCGGAAATTGCAGATGAGTCGTTCCAAAAGACTCTGATCGGCAGTGAATACCTTCTCGATGTACGAAGAAATCTCCGCAGCGACTCCCGCCTTCAGATCGAACTCCGGAGGGCTTCCCCACAACTCAGTGCGTGCCTGTGCGATGGCCGCTCGGGCGCTTTCCAGGGTAGTCGCTTGAGCGAAACCCTCAACGATCATTCCTTCGACCGGGCGAGAAACATAGAGCTCGAAAATCGCCTTGTCTACTTCGAACCCTGGGGTCGCCGCAAGCTCGACCCAATTGGAAAGAGTTTTCCATAGCGACTTTGCGCGGTCCGCGACAGGATTGGCCGTAAGCGCGCTCTTGCTCTGGACCAGCTTGACAGCACCAGCATCGTCCTCCTGCGCTACATCGTCAAGAAGTTCGAGGCTGCAAACGCTCCCCTCCGGTGCTTGAAGCAACAGATGAGTGAGCCGCGTAAATTGAAGGCTGTACCCTAATGCTTGCCCCGGAACCTCGGTCTTCCGCTTAGTCCGGGATGGGCCTTTCGCTTTTGATGAGGCCATTCGGTTCCCCCCGATAGAAATCCCCCAACCAATCTTGTTACATCTTACAAGAAGAGATGGTTATCTATTCCGTGCCCGAGACCAAGGCAACTGCGCCAGCGAGTTTTTCCTCACAACTATCGCTATCCGCGGTATCTGCAGGGGTTGGCGTGTGAAGTTATCCTGGCGCACCTCCAGCACCGGGCGGCGGTTTGGCAGCGGCGATGAGAGCTTTTGGCTTGACGTTCGTTCGCCTGAACCCTCGATCCCCAGTCATGAAGGCTTCGAGCATGTGCGGAATCAGCGTCGCCGCATCGACCGCTTCGCCGTAGGCCTGCGCATGCTGCGCGGCGTAGAGGTCAAGGTTGGTTTTCAAGCTGGCCGGGCATGTGAAGGTCAACTTGACGCTGTTGCTCGATGGCAGCGGCCCCAGGCGGAGTTTTCTCGTTGTGCTCATCGCATACCGCCACGCTGAAGAAACAAGGGCTGGTAAGGACGGAGCACAAGGTCGCGGTTGGCGATGATCCGCACTGGCAGCCCCGGCCGCGCCGTGAGCGTCGGCTGGATGTTGATGTTGTGCCGGGTCATCTCCTGCCCGATCTGGTTCACGCTGTCCTGCACGCTATCGCGCCCGGCAATGACGATGCGGTTTCCATCCTGCCGGTTCTCGGGCGCGGCCAGCTCTGCACCCACACCCAGCAGTGTGGTCAGTGCTGCGCCCGCCAGGATGCGCCCCCAGTGCCTGTCTACGCCATCCTCCAGCCCTGCATAGCCCGCCGGGTCGGTTCCAACGAGGTTGTCCAGCGTCAGCGATGACGTGTCCGGCAGGATGACCCGGTTCCACACCATCTGCACCCGGCTCTGCCCGTAGCTCACCTGGCTGTTGTACTTGCCCAGGATGCGCGAGCCCTGCGGGATCAGCAGGAATTGGCCCGTGGCCGTGTCATAGACCGGCTCGGTCACCGTGGCGATCACATCGCCTGGCAGATCGGACTTGATGCCCGTCACCAGCGCCGCGGCGATCACCGTCCCTGCCATGACAAGGTAGGGAGACGTCGGCATTTGCAGGTTGCCGGAATTGCGCGTTTCCGTATTTCCGGCTTTCAGGAAAGCCTCTTTCTGTTCTTGCCGGCTCTGCGCGGCGGTCGGGTCGGACGGCTCAGCCGCCGTCGAGGCTGGCCCAGCCGATAGAGAGTCGAAACCTGCCAACGCGTTACCGGGCGCAATCGCAGCTACTTGTGTTGCGGCCGGTGCGCTGGCCTTTCCCGGACTGCCCGAGCGGAAGAACACCGACGAAGCCGCCGCGGCATCGGCCTCCTTGCGCCGCGCATCCTCCGGGTCGTGGCCCGGCGGCATATAGGTGGGCGCCACCGGCTGCTGCGACTTCACGATGGCCGGGCCTAGATCGCCCGGCAGCGGAGGCCCCAGCTCGGGCACTTTCGCGGGCAGTTTGGAATAGTCCGAAGGCAGGCCGTCCAGCCCTTCGGACTTCGAGACGCGATCCACGTTGTATAGCTCGGTCTGCTCGCCCGCATTGCGCCGGTGCGGCTGCAGTGACCAGATCGTGGCCCCAAGCACCGCGAGCGACAGGCCTCCGGTGAGGATGGCCAGCGTGCGCCGGTTCAGGCGCGTGACCGGATGCGGCTGCGCGCGCAGCGCCATCGACTCGGGCGCCACCTTGCCGTCCCGCGACGCGGCATGGTCGGGAATGTCGTCCTGGCTCATGGTCAGTTCCTCCGCGTGCCAGCCGAAACCCCGTCCGTGCGCTCGATCCGCACCACGTCGTCCTTGTCTCCCCCCAGGCGCAGCTCTGCGGCGCCGAACAGCCGGTCTACGATGTAATACGGCGAGCGGAATCGGTAGTTCACCAACTGCCCGTCGCCCTGCGCGCCGATCACGAACAGCGGCGGCAGCTCACCCTGGGCAATGCCCGGCGGAAACTGGATGTAGACCTTCTCGCCGTCATCGAAGGCGCGCAGCGGCTTCCACGGCGGATTGCTGCCGCTGACCGCGTAGCGGAAACGGATCTTCTCCAGCGACAGGCCCGCATCGACCGGCGCGGCAGCGCTGGCCGCCTGCGCCTGGCGTTGCAAAGCCAACATCTTGTCCTTGGGGTACTCCCAGGACACCGACGCCATCCATGTCTTCTCGGTCGAGGTCAGCTCCAGCAGATAGGTGCGCCGGCTGGTGGTGATGACCAGATTGGTCTTCAACCCTGAGCGTATCGGCTTGACCAGTACGCTCACGCGAAGCGCATCGCCGCTGCCGCTCGATGTGTCGCCCACGATCCAGCGCACCGTGTCGCCGGCGGCGACCGTCACCAATTCCTCGCCGGGCTGCAGCGCAACCACGGTCACGCGGCCCACGGCCGCATAGACCTGGTACAGCGCGCCATCGGTGAACGGCCAGACCTGGATCGCATTGACATAGCCCTCGCGCGTGGGCGCAACGCGGGCTTCTGCGTTGGCGCGCGAGACCCGCACCTTCTCGTCGGCAGGTTCCGGCACGGGCTTGGCATCGTCAGCCTGGGGTAGTGGCTTCAACTGCGACGGCAGCGCGAGCGGCTGCGGTACCGCGACCACCTCCACCGGCTTAGGTGCTTCGGGCAGCGGCTGGGCCTGCACCCGCTCATCGAGCGAAATCACCGGCGGCGGCTTGCCTCGCGTGGCGCAGCCCGAGAACAGCAAGGTCGATGCCAGCAGGATCATCGGCAAGGCGGATTTTCGGAAATACGCATTCATGGTTTTGCTCCTTCGTTTCCTTCCAGTTCGCGGCTCCACGACAGTCCGTTGACGTAGATGCCCAGGGGGTTCTTGCGCAGGCGTTGCTCGGTGCGCGGGGTCTGCTGCACTATGGAAAGCACCGCGTTCCAGCGTTCAGTGCGATCCAATGCGCCGTTGACATAGCGCGTCTCCGTCCAGCGCAGGTTGAACGACTGGTCGCTGGCGCGGGTCACGCTGGCGATCTGCACCGTCACCGACTCCTTGCCAATGCGCGCAAAGGGATCGTTCACGCGGGCATAGTCGTTGAGCACCACGGCGCCCTTGTCGGTGGTGTAGTTGTAGGCATCGAGCCAGTTCTGCCGCACCACGATGGGGTCGATGGACAGCGAGCGCACCAGGCCGATGAAGCGGCCCAGGTGGTAGGCCACCTGGGCGTCGCTGGGCCGGTACGGCGTGGCGGCTTCGCCGACCGCGCGCACCTGGCCCGCGTTGTCCACCTCCACGACGTAAGGCGTGACGATGGACTGCGCCGAGCGCCAGGCCAGGCCACCGGCCATCAGCAGTGCAAGCGCGAGACAGCCGAAGGCCATCCAGCGCCAGTTCTTCGCTTGCACGCGCGGCGAGCCGATGCGCTCGTCCCACACCTGGCCGGCGGCTTGGTACGGCGTGGCGGGCTGCGGCGTGTCGGCGTAGCGCACCTGGGGTCTTTTGAATCGCATAAGGGTTCTCCTTGAAGTTCAGGAATCGAAAGCCATCCGTCTTCACCTGTCTTCCCGCAGGCTCGGGCCTTGGCTGGAGCTGCCCCCATCGCCGCCCCGCAGCGTGTGGGCGGCGGTCGTGGCGGCATGGGTGAGTTGCTGCCGGCGATGCAGGCGCTTGGCCCAGGCGGGTTGCTCGGTGGATCGGGGCGCGGGGTCAGCGTCGTTCGCGGCTTGTGCTGTGGCGCCTGCCCCTGAAGCCGATGAGGCGTCATCGGGCCGGAAGGCGGCGGCGACACGCTCCTTCATCGAGCGCGCGTTATTGGCCACTTTCTGCCCGGCCGCCTGCGCGCCCGTCTTGGCGACATTGCCCACGCCGGCGGCAGCACCTTTGAGCCCGCCACCGGCCGATGCGGAACCGGCCTGGTACGCCGACCTGGCGCTGCTGGCGGTCGAGGCCATAGTGCGGGCGCCGCTCCCCACCGCTTTGGCGGCGGCAGGCGCCATGCGGGCACCGGCGGCCACCGCGCTGCCCACGCCCGTGGCCGCGGCGCCGACGGCGACAGCGGCTCCGGCCGCGCCGACGGCAGCGCCGGCCATCGCACCCGCGCCGAGCTGCGGTCCCCCGGACACCAGCCCGGTGGCAATGCCCGGCCCGAAGATGCCCAAGGTGAGCAACGAGAGCGAGGCCAGCATGATGACCAATGCATGGTCGATCGACGGTTCGCTGGGGTGAACCTGGAACTGGGCAAACAGCCCTGTGCCGATGCCCACGATGACGGCCAGCACCAGCACCTTGATGCCCGAGGAGACCACGTTGCCCAGCACCTTCTCGGCCAGGAACGCGGTCTTGTTCCACAGTGCGAACGGCACCAACACGAAGCCCGCTAGTGTGGTCAGCTTGAACTCGATCAGCGTCACGAAGAGCTGCACCGCCAGCACGAAGAAGCACAGGATGACGATGAACCAGGCCAGGAACAGCACGACGATGGGCGCGATGTTGATAAACACCTCGGGAAAGCCCGCCATCTCCCGGATCTGGTCCAGGATGGGCGCCGCCGCATCGATGCCGGTCTTGGCCAGCCGCCCGGGCTGCAGGAAGTTGCCCATGCTCAAGGTCGAGCCGCTGGCCGTCAGGCCCAGGCCGGCGAAGGACCGGAACACGATGCCGGCCAGCATGTTGAAGTTGCCGATGATGTAGGCGAAGGCGCCCACGTAGAGCACCTTGCGGATCAGCTTAGCGATCACGTCCTCGCCCTGGCCGGTGGCGTGCCCCATAGTCCAGAACAGCCCGGCGATCGTCATGTCGATGACGATCAACGTCGCGGTCAGGAACGCCACCTCGCCCTGCAGCAGGCCGAAGCCCGAATCGATGTAGCGCGAGAACGTGTCGAGGAAGCGGTCGATGACCGAAACGTCGTTCATGACCCCGCCTCGTCAGTTGCCGTAGAAGTTGACGGACTGCGGCGTGTACGGCGTGCCGGAACCCACGAAGCGGCGCGTCACCTCGCGGCCACGCTCGACGGCAGCGGCCTGCCGCGCCAGCTCCAGCGAGGCCGCACGGTCCTGCGTGATCTGTAGCCGCTGCGTCTGGATCGATTGCTTGGCCTGCAGGGCCAGCAGCTGGTTCATGGCCTGCATCGCCTGCAGGGCGCCGACGGCCGACTGGCTCTTGCCCACGAGGTCGGCCAGCACGCCTTCGTCATCACTCAGGTTCTGCGAAGCCTGGGCCTGCATCTGCATGGTGGTCTGCAAGCCGTTGAGCGTGTTCTTCCAGCGTGCTTGAGCGTCCTGGTACATCTGATTGCCGCTCACCGTGGCGGCGTACTGCTCTGGATACAGACGGGCGAACTCGCGGTCGATGCTCGTCACGTCATAGGCCAGGCCTTTGGCCTGCGCGATCAGCCGCTGGGTGGTCGCCAGGTTGGCGCGCAGCTGGCCCACCACGCTGGACGGCAGGCTGGCCAGGTTGCGCGCCTGGTTGATGAGCATCCGCGCCTCGTTCTGGAGCTGCTGGATCTGGTTGTTGATCTGCTCCAGCGTGCGAACGGCGGTGAGCGTGTTCTGCACCAGATTGGTCGGGTCGAGCACGATGTCGCCGACGCCGAACAGCGCGTGCGCGGGTAGCGCGATGCCGAAGACCAGAACGCAGGCGGTGGCCAGTGCGGCGAGCCGGGGCTTGGAGGTGGTAGACAGTTTCATGGTCGGGTGTCCTGAGAATGGATGGGGACAACGGCGGCGCCCGGCGGCATGCCGGGAAACTCGCGCAGCAGCTCGGCCGCCCAATCGAGGCTGCGGTGGCGCAGCCATGCGGCTGCGAACGGGGAGGAAGCGGAAGGCGTGGAAGACGCGGAGGCGGCGGCCGCCGCGAGCACTGCGTCGATGTCGCGCTGGTCTTGCGGCGTGGAAGCGCCCGCAAAAGCCAGCGTCGCCGGCCCCAAGTCGAGGTCGAACAGGCGGTTGCCGAGGCGCGATTGGTAGTAGTAGTCGCGCTTGGGCTGCGCGGTGGCGACGATCTCGATCTGGCGAGCGTTCAGCCCGAAGCCCTCGTAGATCGTGCGAATCTGCGGCTCGGTCGCCTGTGGATTGGGCAAGAAGACGCGGCTCGCGCAGCTCTCGATGATGGCCGGCGCGATGCTCGAATCCTTGATGTCCGCCAGCGACTGCGTGGCGAAGATGACGCTCACGTTCTTCTTGCGCAGCGTCTTGAGCCACTGCCGGATGCGCGCAGCAAACACCGGGTCATCGAGGAACAGCCAGGCTTCATCGAGGATCAGCAGCGTGGGCGCGCCGTCGAAGCGTTCATCGAAGCGCGCGAACAGATAGCCCAGCACGGCCATCACGGCTGCCTTGCTGTGCATCAGTTCTTCCATCTCGAAGCACTGCACGTCGGCCATGCCCAGACGGTCGTGGTCGGCGTCCAACAGCTTGCCGTGCGCGCCGCCCAGCACATAGGGCGCCAGAGCCTGGCGCAGTGCATTCGATTGCAGCAGCACCGACAGGCCGGTCATCGTCCGTTGCTCCAGCGGGGCGCCGGCCAGGCTGCCCAGGGCGGACCAGACAGCCGCCTTCTCTTCGGGTCCGACAGTCACGCCTTCATGGCGCAAGCGGCCTTCGACCCATTCGGCGGCCCAACTGCGGTAACCCTCACGGTCGATCCGCGCCAAGGGCTGAAAAGCGATTTCGCCATCCAGCCCGAGGTCGTAGTGCTCGCCGCCGAGGCCCAGGATCGTGGCGCGCATCGAGCGCCCCATGTCGAAGGTGAAGATGCGCGAACCGCGATAGCGCCGGAACTGCATGGCCAAGGTGGCGAGCAGCACCGACTTGCCCATGCCCGTGGGGCCGGCCACCAGCGTGTGGCCCACGTCGCCGATGTGCGTCACGAGCCGGAACGGCGTCGCGCCTTCGGTGCGCGTGACGATCAGCGGCGGGCCGTCGAGGTGGTCGTTCTTCTCCGGCCCGGCCCACACTGCGGACACCGGTATCAGGTGCGCCAGGTTCAGCGTCGAGACGATTGGCTGGCGCACGTTGGCGTAGGCATGGCCCGGAATAGACGAGAGCCACGCATCGACCGCGTTCAAGGTTTCGGGGATCGTGACGAAGCCACGCCCCTGGATCACGCGCTCCACCATGCGCAGCTTCTCGTCAGCCACCGCGGGGTCGGCGTCGAGCACCGTCACCGTGGTGGTGACGTAGCCGAAGGCCACCTGGTCGCTGCCCAACTCCTGCAGGGCGGCATCGGCGTCGGTCGCCTTGTTGCTGGCGTCGGTATCGACCAACGGGCTTTCCTGCTGGAAGATGGTTTCGCGCAGCAGCGCCACCACGTTCTTGCGCTTGGCGAACCATTGGCGGCGCAGCCGCACCAGCTCTTTTTCTGCTTCGGCCTTGTCCATGCACAGAAAGCGCGTACTCCAGCGGTACGCAAAACCCAGGCGGTTGAGGTCGTCCAGAATCCCCGGCCAGGTCGAGGTCGGAAAACCCCGCACCGTCGCCACGCGCAGGTGCTGGTCGCCCAACATCGGCGCCAGGCCGCCGATCAGGGGTGCATCGGCCAGCAGCGCGTCGAGGTGGAATGGCACCTCCGGCACGTTCACCCGATAGCGCCGAGTCGAAACCGTCGCATGCAGGTAAGTCAGCGTATGCCTGTCGTCGAGCCACGCGATCTCCGGCATCACGCCATCGAGCAGGTCGAAGATGCGATCCGTTTCCGCAATGAAGGCCGCAAGACGCTCGCGCCAGTCCACGCCTTCGGTGGGCTTGTTCTCGTACAGCAAGCCCGCAGCGCGGGCGCGAGACTCCTCCGCAGGCAGGTACTGCAACGTCAGGTGGTAACCGCTCTCGAAATGATTGCCCGACTCCTCGAAGGCGGCCCGGCGCTCCTCGTCCACCAGCCAGGACAGCGGCTCAGGAAACTCCGAGTGCGGGTAGTCCGCTGCCGGCCGGCGCTCGGCCTCGATGAACAAGGCCCAGCCCGAGCCCAGCCGGCGCAATGCGTTGTTCAAGCGCGCCGACGTGGCGATCAGCTCGCCTTGCGTGGCGCTATCGAGATCGGGCCCACGGAACCGTGCCGTGCGCTGGAAGCTGCCGTCCTTGTTCAAGACGACGCCCGGCGCCACCAGTCCGGCCCAGGGCAGCCAGTCGGCCAGCAGCGCGGGCCGCTGGCGGTATTCGGCAAGGTTCAGCATGGCGGCGTCCCCCTACACGTCCAGCAGCGGCCGGTGCTTGATGTGGCGAGCGAAGACCTGCATGAACTGCGGATCGACACGCGCGCCCCAGACCGCCAGCGAGTGGCCGGCGATCCAGAGCACCACGCCAGGAATCCACAGTTGCAGGCCGAGCCCGACGGCGGCGGCCAAGGTGCCGTTGGCGATCGCCACGGTGCGCGGTGCGCCGCCTAGCAGGATCGGCTCCGTCAGCGAGCGATGCAGCGGAACCTCGAAACCGGGCGCGAAGCCTTGCACTCCATCGTGGGCCGCGTTCATACGACGGCCCCGCCCGAGAAGCTGAAGAAGGACAGGAAGAAGCTCGAAGCCGCGAAGGCGATGGACAGACCGAACACAATCTGGATCAGCTTGCGAAAGCCACCCGACGTGTCTCCGAACGCAAGCGCGAGGCCCGTAGCAATGATGATGATGACGGCCACGATGCGTGCCACCGGCCCTTGGATTGACTCCAAAATGGACTGCAAGGGGCCTTCCCACGGCATCGAGGAGCCCGCGGCCTGCGCAGTGCCCGCGAGCAGCAGCATCAGCGCCGCGAGCATCAGGCCCTGCAGGGCCGGGCGAGCCAGACCGTCCAGCCGCGCGGGCCGGCTTAGAGGATTTGCGGAAGTACGGAAAGCAGGAACGATCATCTGCGTCATGGCAGTTCTCCAGGTTGGTCAAGGGACGGGGAAGGCGCAGCTGCAGGTGCTGCGGGGGAAACCGGCGGTAGCTCAGGAAACGGCGTCTCCGGCGCCTCAAGCGCATCCGCCAAGTGGTAGCCCGCGCCGTCGAAGCCGACGACGCGCGCAATGCTCTCGATGCGGCGCTTGCGCCCACGCCCGGCGATGTGGATCACCACGTTGACCGCCTCGGCGATCAGCGCACGGGACGGGTTCACCGCCACTTCGAGAATCAATTGCTCCAGGCGCAGCAGTGCGCCCAGGGCGGAGCCGGCATGGATCGTGGCGATGCCGCCCGGATGGCCAGTGCCCCAGACCTTGATGAGATCCAGCGCTTCGGCGCCGCGCACCTCGCCGACCACCACGCGATCCGGCCGCAGGCGCATAGATGAGCGCACCAGCTCGGTCATGGACACCACGCCCTGGCGCGTGCGCAGCGGTACGTGGTCGCGGGCCGCGCATTGCAGTTCCACCGTGTCTTCGAGCACCAGCACGCGGTCGCCAGTGGCGGCAATCTCGGCGAGTAAGGCGTTGGCGAGCGTGGTCTTGCCTGTGCTGGTGCCGCCGGCGATCAGGATGTTCTGGCGCTCGCGCACGGCGCGCACCAGCAGACCCGCCTGTTCGGCGGTCATCATGGCGTCCTCGATGTAGCGCGACAGCGGGATCACGCCCACCGCGCGCTTACGCAACGCGAAGGCTGGGCCCGGTGCAGCGGGCGGCAGGATGCCCTCGAAGCGCTCGCCGGTCTCGGGCAGCTCGGCCGTCAGGAGCGGCTGGCCGCGGTGGACTTCCGCGCCGACGTGTGCCGCAACCAGCCGGATGATGCGCTCGCCATCGGCTTCGGACAGCTCCACGCCCATCGGCGCGCGTCCTGTTGAAAGCCGGTCGATCCAGAGCGTCCGGTCGGGGTTGAGCATGATCTCCACCACGTCCGGGTCTTCCAGCGCGGCGGCAATCAGCGGCCCCATCGCCGTGCGCAGCATCTGGATGCGGCGGTCCAGCGACTTGGCTGCGAAAGAGGAAGCAACGGCGCTCATAAGGCGCGCTCCTGCACGTCATCCACGCGCGTGGGGTCGGGGTTCAGTTCCTCCACCACGTCGCGCACCAGGCTGCGCCCACGCAGCAGATGGCGGCCGAGCTGTTCGACGAATTGCTCGAAGCGCGCCTTGCCCTGGGCGCGAGCGGCCTCCTGATGGGCCTCGGGCACCGGCGTGCTCACCGTGAGGTAGTAGCGGATGAACAGGGCGAGCGTCTCGATCTGGATGTTCTGGTCGCGCTCCATGCGCTCGGCTTGGCGCGACAGGCGATCGAGCCGCTTGGCAATCGCAGCTTCGCGCTGGTCGGCCGCATCGGGCGACAGCCAGGATGCCAAGGCAGCCGCGACGATGGACGACTTGGACACGCCCTTCATGGCGGCCAGTTCGTCCAGGCGCTTGGCGTGCTCGGGCTGGATGAAGAGGTTCAAGCGGTGCTGGCTCATAGATCGATTCCGTCGTCAGGGTCGAGGGATGCCAGCCGGGCCGAGCGCTGCAGGGCCGGGTCGAGCTGGCGCGGAAGGGGAAGCGGCGGGTCGTCGTCATCGAGCAGCGCGAGGTCGGCCGCGGGCGCGATGCCTTCGGGGTCGTAGGCGACGGCCTCCGTGAGTTCGGGCTGGCGGCGCGGGCCGCCGTCGTCGGCGCTGCCCATGTCATCGACGGCTTCCATGGCCGGTGTCGGCGGAACGGCGGGAATCGCAAGGCTGCTCCAGTCATCCGCGCGTGCCGGGGGCGCATCGGCATAGCGGCCAGAAATGGAGGCAGCGGCCAGTACCGGCGGCGCCAGCACGCGCTGCTTGAGGTTGGCGTCCGCGTAGTAGCGCAGCTTCTTGGCCTTGATCGGCGCCACGCTGGATACCATCACCACCGCCTCATCGGGCGGTAGCTGCATGACTTCACCGGGCGTGAGCAGCGGCCGAGCCGTTTCCTGACGCGACACCATGAGGTGCCCAAGCCACGGCGCAAGCCGATGGCCAGCGTAGTTGCGCTGCGCGCGCAGCTCGGTCGCGGTGCCTAGCGTCTCGGAGATTCGTTTGGCCGTGCGTTCGTCGTTGGTGGCGAAGGTCACGCGCACATGGCAGTTGTCCAGAATCGAATGGTTCTGCCCATACGCCTTGTCGATCTGGTTGAGCGACTGCGCGATGAGGAAGCTGCGAATGCCGTAACCCGCCATGAAGGCCAGGGCTGTCTCGAAGAAGTCGAGCCGGCCGAGCGCCGGGAACTCGTCGAGCATCAGCAGCAGTTTGTGGCGACGGGCAATGCCGTCGGAGCCGTCGAGCGATTCAGTGAGGCGGCGGCCGATCTGGTTCAAGATCAGGCGAATCAGCGGCTTGGTGCGGCTGATGTCCGAGGGCGGCACCACCAGGTACAGCGACACCGGATGCTCGGCCGCGATCAGGTCGGCAATGCGCCAATCGCAGCGTGACGTGACTTCGGCCACCGTGGGGTCACGGTACAGGCCGAGGAACGACATGGCCGTGGACAGGACGCCCGAGCGCTCGTTGTCGCTCTTGTTCAGGACTTCGCGCGCGGCCGATGCCACCACGGGATGCGGGCCACCACCTTCCTCGTTCACGAGGTGCGGCGTGGTCATCATCCGGTGCAGCGTCAGCTCGAAGGGACACGCGGGGTCGCTGAGAAAGTTGGCGACACCGCGCAGCGTCTTGTCCTCGCTCGCGTAGAGCACATGCAGGATGGCCCCGACCAGCAGCGCGTGCGAAGTCTTCTCCCAGTGGTTGCGCCGCTCCAGAGCGCCTTCGGGATCAACCAGGATGTCGGCGATGTTCTGCACGTCGCGCACTTCATGCGCGCCGCGCCGCACCTCCAGCAGCGGGTTGTAGGCCGCTGCCTTCGCATCGGTCGGATTGAACAGCAGGCAGTGCGAGAAGCGCGAGCGCCAGCCGGCGGTGATCTGCCAGTTCTCGCCCTTTATGTCATGAATGACGGCGGACGCAGGCCACGATAGAAGTGTCGGCACCACGAGACCCACGCCCTTGCCCGAGCGCGTGGGCGCGAAGGTCAGGACGTGTTCCGGCCCTTCATGCCGCAGGTACTGGCCGTCATGCTGACCAAGAAAGACGCCCGCCGGGCTCGATAGCCCCGCCTTGCGAATGTCATTGGCATTCGCCCAGCGCGCCGAGCCGTAGGTCGTGACCAGCTTGGACTGGCGCGAGCGCCAGATAGACATGCCGATGGCAACCACCACGGCCACTAGGCCGCTGCCGCCCGCGATCGCGCCACCGATGTCGAAGACGTGCGGCGCGTAGGCATCGAAGAAGAACCACCACTCGAACAGACGCCACGGGTGGTAGACCGGCGTGCCGAAGAAATCGAACCAGGGCGAGCCCAGGCGCAGTTGATAGGCCAGGGCGGCAGCCGTCCATTGCGTGGCACCCCACACGCCAGCGATCACGATGCCGAACACGACAGCGACCTGGCCGAACAGCACGTTCGTCCCTTGCATTGACTGACCTCCCGTCGAGGCACGGGGATGTGCCGCAGCACCGAGGATCAATGCACGTGCACAGGCAGGTCAAAGACCGTATTGGCGTGAACTCAGGCCGAAAAAACCAGGATTCTTGCTGTAGCGAAGACAATAAAAACGCCGCAAGCTCGAGCGCATTGCGGCGTAGTGAGGTAACAGCAAGACTTCGTCGCGGCCAAGCGACGGCGAAGGGTGCTACTTGGGTTTCTGCTCCGGCCGTTCACCGAAGAAGCGTCGGTTGGCGGCTTCGGCCGCGCGGCGGCAGAGTTCTTCGCCGGCCTTCGGCCTGTCTTCCTTACACAGGCGCTGAACTTCCTTGAGACGCTCGGGATGGGCCACGAGGTAGTCAACGGTTTCTGAAGACTGGGAGGGGCTGCATGCGGCCAGCGCGGCGGCCAGCATCAGCAACATCAGCTTGTTCATGGTTCCGGTCCTTTCAGCGGGTAGGTCAGGAGTCTTCGGCGGCGCCGGAGCCATCCGCCGAATCAATGGAGGCCACGCGTTTGATGAACCGAGCCAGCACCTCGGAGGACTCCGCATCACGGTGCAGCAGGTAGGTGGTCAGCATCTGCGGCTTGCCCGCCAAACGCCGGGCCACAACGCCCGGACCACGGCCGGATGCAATGTGCGCGGCACCCGCCAAACCCAATGCCAGCCCGGCTGAGACCAGGGTCATCATCACCTCGTAGGAGGCCACACGCTGCGCGATCAGAGGAGTTTGCTCGTAACGATTCAAGACGCGATCGACTTGACGTGCATGCCCTTCGCATATCGCTGGATCGCATAGTGCTAACGGATAGCGCAGCACTTCCTCTAACGGAACATGCTTGTGGGCCAGCACGGGATGGCGGGTTGGCACCGCCACCATCAATTCGTCTTCCCAGGCAGGAACGGCCACGATGCCATCGCCTATGTCATCGGCCATTGAGAATCCGGCGTCGTACAGATCATCGTGTAAGCCCTTGATCTGCTGTGCCACTGAAACCTCGAACAGTCGAATCTCAACCTCCGGGTCTTCCTCTCGGCATTTCGCCAACAGAGCCGGCAAGCGCGAGGGCGTGATGCCATCGGAGAGCGCGATCCGAAGTTGTCCGGAGAAGCCGTTGGCTGCGGACTTGACGCTATCGCAGGCATGCTCCAGCGCCATAAAGACGCGCGGCACTTGCGCGAGGAACACCCGACCGGCGTGGGTCAGTTGCGTGCTGCGTGTGGTGCGGGCGAACAGCCGAGCGCCAAGTTCTTCCTCAAGCTCCTTGATCGTTCGGGATAGCGGCGACTGGTCGATGTGCAGCCGTTCGGCAGCACGCGCGAAATGGAGTTCTTCCGCAACCGCAAGAAAGCATCGCAAGTGCCTCAGTTCCATCTATGCTCCCGCTAGAGGCGGCCAGGCTTCTGCAGCCCGGCCTTCTGCCCTATCCCTGCCTCAACTGCTGCTCGATCTGCCGTAAAGCGCCGGGGTCCTCCATCGTGCTGAGATCGCCAGGATCTCGGCCTTCTGCCACGGCTTGCAGCGCACGGCGAAGAAGCTTGCCCGATCGAGTTTTGGGTAGCATCTCAACGAAATGGATGCGGGCTGGACGGGCAACAGCTCCAATTTGCTGCTCGACCGTTTTGCAGATCATGCGCTCCAAGGTATCGGAATCGTCGTCCGAGCTGTTCTGCTTACGGGTTACGAATGCCACAGCCACCTGCCCCTTAATTCCGTCCTTAACGCCGACAACGGCCACCTCTGCTACTCGTTCATTTGTGGCGATGCTCGCCTCGATCTCTCCAGTACCGAGTCGATGCCCAGCAACGTTGATGACGTCATCGGTCCGGCCGACGATAAAGTAGTACCCATCCTCATCGCGGTATCCCCAGTCAAATGTGCTGTACAGGCGCTTCCCTGGCACCGATTGCCAATAGGTCTTGAGAAAGCGGCCATCGTCCCGCCAGACGGTCTGCATAAAGCCGGGCGGCAATGGCCCCTCCAAGGCGATCAGTCCCTTTCGATGGGGTTCCGTCAACGTTTCGCCAGTTATCTCGTCCACGATGCGCACCCTGTAGCCGTACACGGGCAAGCCAGTGCTTCCTAGTTTCGCGGGCAGTGGTTCAATGCCTTGCGCCAAGGTGAGGATCGGCCAGCCGGACTCCGTCTGCCAGTAGTTGTCGATGACAGGAATCCTCAATGCTTGAGCGATCCATGCGGAAGTGGTCTCGTCCAGGGGTTCTCCGGCGAGGAACAACGCCCGTAGCGAACCCAGGTCGTGGCTAGCGGATGCCGTTGGACCTTCTTTCTTCAAAATGCGGATGGCGGTCGGCGCGCTGAACATGGTGGTGACCTGATATTTCTCTACGAGTCGCCACCAAATTGAGGGATTTGGCCGAAGCGGCGTCCCCTCGTACACGATGGTCGCCATGCCAGCTATCAGCGGGCCGTAGACGATATAGCTATGTCCGACAACCCATCCCACATCGCTAGTAGCGAAAAACGTCTTTCCTGCTTCAGCGAGGAAGACGTGCTTCATGCTGGCAGCCAGTGCGACGGCGTAGCCGCCGACATCGCGTTGGACGCCCTTAGGTTTTCCCGTGGTTCCGCTGGTATAGAGGGTGTAGCTCGTGTCAGTGGAATCCAGTGGGACACAAGGCACTGGTCTATCGAGTTGAGCCATCCTCAGCGGCCCGTAGTCGACATCGCGTTCCGAAACGCTGTCCCAATCAGCTAGATGACGATCCACCATCAGCACATGCGCTGGCTTGTAATTAGCAAGTCGGATCGCCTCGTCCAATAGCGGCTTGTATGGAATCACCTTGCCTGCGCGCGAACCTGCATCCGCAGAGACGATGATCGTTGGCTGAGCATCGTCTATTCGCGTTGCTAGGCTCACACTGGAGAATCCGCCGAAAACCACAGAGTGGACGGCGCCGATCCGCGCGCATGCCAGCATAGAGAACACGGCCTCAGGGATCATAGGCATGTAGACCAATACCCGATCGCCCTTACGGACCCCGAGCGAGAGCAACGATGCCGCCATCGCCTGGACTTCCCGCAGAAGCTCCTTAAAGGTGAAGACAACCTCTCGATCAACCTCTGTGGAGCACCAGACCAAAGACTTGTCGTCCGGTCGGTTCAAAGCATGGCGGTCGACCGCGTTGTGGCAAAGATTCAATTTCCCGCCTGTGAACCATTGCTCGAACGGCGCGTTGCTGCCGTCGTGGACCTGTGAAAACGGCTGAATCCAGTCGATCAGTTCGGCCTGCTCTCGCCAGAACGCATCTGGCTGCTCGACTGACCGCTGATAAAACTCTGCGTAGCTCATCACTATCTCCATCCATCTGATCCGCCAGCCGCAGTTCGTTTGACGAGCTGCAGCAGCGCATTTAGCTTTTGTG